>CAYLIM010000069.1:0-17041 GCA_964383805.1 uncultured Acetatifactor sp. | reverse complement strand
AACTAAATGCTACTGTAGTTTGAGGTAGTGGAATTTAAAATTTCATTTCAGGAAATAAAAATTTCCAGCAAAAGGATATAGACAGACAGAAAATTTTGTGATATGATAGTCAAGGTGATGTAATAAATTTGTAACATTTGCGTCCGTAGTCTAATGGATAGAACGAAGGCCTCCGACGCCTTTAATGCAGGTTCGATTCCTGTCGGACGCACTTTACATCACCTTGATTATTTTTTATGTGGTATTTTCGTAGAGGCCACAATGGTGCGAGAGTCCTGCATTCCAGGCTCTTTTGTTTTTTAACGGAAGGATTTGAGATATGAATAAAAATAGATGGAGAGCAATTGGGGAGTTCGCTGTGAGAAACAGTAAGTTTGTATTTCCTGTGATTCTGATTGCCGCCGTAGCCACTACCGTAACTCTGGCTCTGAGAGCGAGGGATGAGTCGCAGCAGGACCCGTCCCTGTCCCTGCCGCAGGAGTCCACGGAGGAGACATTGCAGACCCCGGTGCCGGATGCGGAGCTTGTGGACACGATGATGGAGAGGAATACGGACGGTGATCTCTATAGTTTGATTGCTACCTACTATAACGCATTTGCCACCGGGGATGTGGAAACCATTAAGAGCATTTCCAGTTATATGGAGGAAACGGAGGAAATTCGTATCCCGGAGATGGCGAAATATGTGGAGAGTTATCCGCTGATTGAGATATATACAAAGCCCGGCCCCAGGGAGAACTCCTATTTGGCCTATGTGTATTTTCATATGACGGTGACAGGCTTTGAAGAGGAGGCTCCGGGTATGGATACCTTCTATGTCTGCACCAATGAGGACGGCAGCCTGTATCTGAACACAGACGAGGTGGTGCCGGATGCCGAGCTGGAGTATATCAGGAAGATGAATCAGCAGGATGACGTGGTGGAACTGAACAATCAGACCAATGCGGAGTGCAATGAGATATTCCTGAGCAATACAGACCTCTTTTACTATGTGCAGGAGCTGGTGGCGGACGTGAAAAAGACCACAGGAGAGACCCTGGCGGCTCAGAACAACGGTACGGTGGATGAACCGGATGAGCCGGAAGAGGGCGGCAATCCCACCGAGGGCGGCCAGGAGGAAGTGCCGCCTGTGGTTCCACAGCCCACTTCCGGGACTGCAACCACCACGGTGAATGTACGCGCCTCCGACAGTGAGCAGGCGGAGAAGATCGGCAAGGTGGCGAAAGGCACAGAGGTGCCGATTGTGGAGCAGCAGTTGAACGGCTGGACCCATATTCTCTTTGAGAATAAGGACGGCTATATCAAGTCGGAATATCTTAGAGTGGCGGAGCCGGTGGACAACAGCCAGGTGATCGGTCAGGTGACGGCTACCACCAATATCAACGTGCGTATGGCTCCCAGCCAGGATGCAACCAAGCTCGGAGTTCTGACCGGCGGAGATAAACTGGACCTGCTGGAGAAGGCGGACGGCTGGTGCAAGGTTATCTACAACGGCCAGGCAGCTTATGTAAAGGAAGAATATGTGCGGGAAGAATAACTGCAATAGATTTGTATAGATTTTGAGATTTGCCATATACTAGGAAAAAAGAAAGGATGTTGTCTTAGGACAGCATCCTTTTTTGCCGGATGATACCGGCACAGAGGCGCAGAGAAACCTGCAATATGGGTAGGAGGTTTATCTATGAAATCACAGGAAGTCGCAGTGTACAAGGAAATCCAGAAAAGCACGGAGATGGCTATGAAAGCCATTGACATTATCCATGAAAAGATTTATGACGAGGATCTGGCAAGGCAGATGTCCAGACAGTCTCTGAAATATTCGGAGATACACAATCAGGCTGTATCCCAGCTGTTGCAGGCCAAGGTGGAGCCATATCATGAGAGCCATGTGGAGAACCTGATGCTGGCGGGAGCCATCCATTACAACACTCTGCTGAATACCAGTACCAGCCATATTGCGGAGATGCTGATTAAGGGCAGCAACCAGGGTATCATGGAGATGAACAGGATATTGAACCGCAATGCGGAGGCGGGGGAGAGACCCACAACGCTGGCCCAGCAGTTGATCTCCTTTGAGGAAAAGAATGTGGAAAGGCTGACAAAATATCTTTAAAGAAACTTTATTATTGTATACATGTATATTTTCTTGTGCAATTTGTATAAAAAAGTCAAGAAAACTTCTCAAATTTAGCGTGATAAAGCATGTTGCCTGATTCTCAAAGTCGAGATATAATAGAGAACATGGGAAAATACATTAAAAGGAGGACATATACAATGTCATATGTTGATGAGGTACTTGAGGTAGTACAGAAGAAGAATGCCGACCAGCCGGAATTTTTACAGGCGGTTACCGAGGTTCTGGATTCTCTGCGTCCTGTGATTGACGCCAACGAGGAGCTTTACAGAAAGAATGCGATCCTGGAGAGAATTACGGAGCCTGACCGTCAGTTTATGTTCCGCGTTCCCTGGGTGGATGACAAGGGACAGGTGCAGGTAAACAGAGGTTTCCGCGTACAGTTCAACAATGCAATCGGACCCTACAAGGGCGGCTTGAGACTGCATCCTTCCGTAAACTTAGGCATCATCAAGTTCCTGGGTTTTGAGCAGATATTCAAGAACTCTCTGACCACGCTCCCTATCGGCGGCGGCAAGGGCGGCTCCGATTTCGATCCCAAGGGCAAGTCCGACAGAGAGATTATGGCATTCTGTCAGAGTTTTATGACAGAGCTGTGCAAATACATTGGCGCAGATGTGGATGTCCCCGCAGGTGATATCGGAACCGGTGCGAGAGAGATCGGCTTTATGTTTGGTCAGTACAAGAGAATTCGTGGAACCTTTGAGGGCGTGCTGACAGGCAAGGGCCTGACCTACGGCGGTTCTCTGGCCCGTACCGAGGCAACCGGTTATGGTCTGTTGTATCTGACACAGGAGATGTTAAAGTGCCACGGTCAGTCCATGGAGGGCAAGACCATCTGTGTTTCCGGCGCCGGCAATGTGGCGATTTACGCAATTCAGAAGGCACACCAGATGGGCGCAAAGGTGGTTACCTGCTCCGATTCCACCGGTTGGATATATGATCCCGAGGGTATTGATGTAGAGCTGCTGAAAGATGTTAAGGAAGTAAAGAGGGCGCGTCTGACCGAGTATGCCGCTGCAAGAAAGAGCGCAGAGTATCATGAGAAGAAGAACGGAGAGCACGGCGTGTGGAGCGTTAAGTGTGACATTGCTCTGCCTTGTGCTACCCAGAACGAGCTGGATATCGAGGACGCCAAGATGCTGGTTGCGAATGGCGTGATGGCTGTCTGCGAGGGCGCTAACATGCCCACCACTCTGGACGCTACCAAGTATTTGCAGGCCAACAAGGTGCTGTTTGTGGGCGGCAAGGCTGCCAATGCAGGCGGCGTAGCCACCTCCGCACTGGAGATGAGCCAGAACAGCGAGAGATTGTCCTGGACCTTCGAGGAGGTTGACTCCAAGCTGCAGAACATCATGATCACTATCTACCACAACATCGACGACGCTGCAAAGCGCTACGGCGTGGAGGGCGACTATGTGGCAGGCGCCAATATCGCCGGTTTTGAGAAGGTGGTAGAGGCTATGCTGGCTCAGGGCGTATGCTAAGAGAGCTTATCGCTTTCGCTCAAGGACAGTGGTGTTAGAAGGGCTTTGAAACACGCCGAAAGCTGTTTCGCAGAGAAAAATTCCAGACCCACATGTCTGGCAGAGATATTTGAAGTAATATAAATCCCCGGCTCGTGCTTGCACGAGACTGGGGACTTATATTATTTGCAAAACTGGACGTCGAAGTCTCATCCGCATTTCTTTCTGAAAAGGGAAAAATCTCAGGGGCATATACAGAAAAATATGTCTCCAGTGCCCCGCAGGGTGTAAAAAAGAAGTGAAATTCCAGAGAAATTTGCGCATGCGGGGCATATACAGAAAAATATGCCTCTAGTGCCCCGCAGGAAGTAAAAAAGTGGATCTGGCCGGACAATTTTTGTGTATATGCCCCGTTTAGATTTTTTTTGCCTATAAAATAGGTCTTTTTCGGTCTGGGCGGGGCACGGGGGAACAATTTTCTTATATATGCCCCGCTTAAAAAGCCATATGTCATTTTGCCTTGACTTAGGCAATTGAAAGTTCTGTATAGGCAATTGAAAGTTCTGTATAGACATCAAATCTCTGTAGAGCATCCATCACAGAAAATAGTGCTGTATGATATCTTCCACAATTTCTATATTCAACGGATTATCCTTGGTTTCATAGGTGGTGATTAAGTTGATAGTGGGTATGATTCCATGGGTGAAGTAGAGCTGGAGCTTGGTGGTGGCATTGCGGCAGTAGCTGGGATTGTCCATCATGCCAAAATGTTCCCAATAGAAGACTTGTCCTGTCAAAGGATGACGCAGTGTAAAGTCCGGGTAGAGGGTGGTTTCTTCTAATTGCAGTTCACACTCATATCGAAAAGGTATTTTGTTCATAAGAAGTAGCATATCAATAATTGCCTCAGATTTCGAACGGACCAGGTTTCCAGAGCTTGCCTTGTGGATCAGTTGTTCCGGATACTTTTGACTTCTTTCATAGGGAGCGTGCATCCAAGCAGAAAGTTCCTGGGAGACGGGAGTAAAATAGGGGGCAAGGAGTTCCTGATATTCCGGTGCTGTCAAAAGCTCATCTGCCTGTTTTATGTTGGCGTCATGATGCCGGAGGTAATACTCAATAGAACGCCTTTCCTGTAATATATTTTGGGCCTGGAGTGACAGGTACTTTTTCACGGCTAATTGTTCTGCCAGCGCACGGTTCTGCTTGGGGATATAAGTTTTAGATTTTCCATCAGAATGATACCATTTGAAACGGTTTCCGTTGTGGGTACAGATCAATTTGCCTTCGGGAAACCTGGCAAGTTCTGCTTGGATTTCGTCCAGCTGTTGGCATAGCTGGCGGTGTTCGTTTTTCATACGTTGATAAATAGAAATAATAATCCCTCCTTCTTTATTGAAAATCTAATGCCTGTCTATCCTTGCAACATATTCATGGGAGAAGACTTGGCATTTGTTATGAGATAAAATGTGGAAAAGTACGATCAAAAGTATAGTGGTAGAAATCTTGAAATTCCTGAATGTATTAGACCGTACCCCTATTAAAACACAGACGATGAGAATTGTAAAGGATTATTTGTCGTTTACTATAATTGTGCCATAATTACCAAAGTCCTTGTGAGCCGACCCGTGAATATGTTAGAATAAAGCAGTAAACTCAGAGCCGGGGGATGAATTTATGAGCAAGCCTAAAAAGATTGAAAAGCAGCTTACAGATGAATATGCACAGTATCTGCGGGAATTGATAGAGGAGGCAGGTAGAGTGGACGCCGGGCGGGAGGTATTTGGTGCGGAGAAACATCAGTACCGGATAAACCCGGTGGTGAATATGGCGGAGATCTGCCGGGCCGAGGAGGAGAGGCATGTGAAATTCCCGGAGGAGTATGTCTTTTATCTGACGAAGGTGGGCAACGGCGGGGCCGGGCCATATTATGGGCTGTATCCTTTTGAGAAAGTGCTGGCTGAGGACAGGAATCCCTATCTGGGACAAATATTTGAACAGACGGTCACAACGCGGCTCACAAAGGAGCAGTGGCGTGAGCATATGCGCAAGCTGGACGAGCTTGGAGAAAGCTTTGAAACCGATACCGATTATGAAAAATATAAGAGTATACTTTTTTCCAATATGATGCCAATCGGAACCCAGGGCTGTACCCTTGACAATATGCTGATGCTCTCCGGCGGGGATGCCGACAGAATTATGTATATTGACTGGGATATGGAGGAGGATGGCCCTCCCTTTGACACGGGCATGACATTTCTGGAATGGATGGAAGGCTATTTTGAGGATATTATTGATGGCTGTCAGATGAGGAGCTATGGCTATCGGCTGCGAAGAACCCAGAGGCAGGTTCTGGAGCAGTACTCTTCCTGCCGGACGCCGGTTGCCAAAAGGAAGCTGCTGGATTCTCTGTTTCGTTTAAAAGAAATTGGGGATGAAACAATCGCTTTTCTGGAGAAACTTGCATTTGAGGATGAGGAGGTTATAGATGTATGCTGCGTGGTACTGCTTCAAATGAAGCAGGAGAAGGGGCTGGAGGTCTTTGGAAGATTGCTGGCGGAAAAAAGAATCTCTGCAATATGCAGCTGTATCAGCAGCATCCGGCGTCTGCCTGTGGAGGTGCGCTCCCGATTTTACCGGCAGGTGCTGCGGATACTGGAGGAGATTCAATCCGAAGAGGGAAAGTCTGTTTACTGGTATCTGATGGATTGTGAGCAGTTCCGGGCAGAGGATATTGTAGGGCATGTCAGGCGCATCGAAAATAAGGAATTGCTGAGGACAGCCATATATACCATGGGAAACGCGGAGGACGTGCTGGACTATGTGGATCTCTTCATTGAGTGGATGAAGTCGGAGGATTACTGGATTGCCCACGCCGCCCTGCAGGCCATGTCACATAAAAGGCATGAAAAGCTGATGCCGGTGTATCGGTGGATGGACGAGAAATATAAGTCAGACAGCACCATGCAGAGCAATCTGCGAATTGCCATGAAGAACTGCGGAGACGGACAGAGAGCATGATATTATTCATCCGCCCGCAAAACGCAGGAAATGTCGGGAATTTTCACGCCGGATGCGGTATGCTGTAATCACAGCAGGAGGAGAGACAATGGATTGGGTCAAGGGAGTGCAGCATGCCATAGACTATATGGAAAATTTGCTCCCCGACTGGACTTTTTAGCAAAAATATTGTAGCATACTAGAGAAAGTCATAAACCGGGAGACATGGAATGGAGCAGATCAGGATCGCCATTGTGGAGGATGAGACCCCGCATGCGCAGCTTTTGGAACAACATATAGGGAACTGGCACAGGCACCGGGACCAGATGGATATCCTGGTGCGGCGCTTTTGCCATGCCTCCGAGTTCCTTTTTGACTGGGCGGAAGAGTGCTACGACATGATATTTCTGGATATCCAGATGCCGGGCATAAACGGTATGGAGACTGCCCGCAGGATACGGGAGACGGACAGCGGGGTAAAGCTGGTCTTTACCACCGGTATCACGGACTATCTTCAGGAGGGATATGAGGTGGAGGCCATCAGGTATCTGCTCAAGCCCATCACGCAGGAGAAGGTGTGGGAATGCCTGGATAAGCTTTTGCAGGAGCCTGCGCCGACTATGCAGCTGCTCTTTCAGACCCAGGAGGGCGTGGTGAAAGTGCCGGAACAGGATATAGAGTACTTTGAGGCCAGGGGGCATTATACCATATGCCACCTGGTTTCGGGCAGAAAGCGTTTTGGGCAGTCTGCTGCGGGAGACTATGGGCGGCAGAATATAGAAGAGCGGGAACAAGGGCAGGAAATCCAGCTGCGGGAGAGTTTTACCGCATTGTGCGATAAACTCTCGCAGCGGCCTTTTATCCGCTGTCACCGCTCCTATCTGTGCCACATCCGACATATTCACAGGGTGGAGCGGACCGAGATAATTTTGGAAAGCGGCGGCCGAATCCCGGTGAGCCGACGGCTGTACGAACCAGTGGTAAAGGCGTTTATTGCCTTTTTCCGCAAGAAGGAATCGCAGCCAGATAGTGTCCAAAAAAGAAAGTCAGAGAACTCTTAGCGGGATATAAGGAGAAACGGGCAGATAAAGCATCTGTGTATAGAGACGGAAACGGGGCGTGAAACGACATGAGGATCAGCAGAAAGATGGAGCGCAGGATGGCGGCCTATCAGCAGGATCTGATGGAAAAGCATTGCGAGGAAGTGGAGAATATGTACCGTCAGACCAGGGGCTGGCGACATGATTACCGCAATCATATTCAGACTATGAAAGCATATCTGTCCATGGGAAAATATGACGAGCTGGCCGTCTATCTGGATCAGTTAGACGAGGACATAAACCAGGTGGACACGGTAATCAAAACGGGCAATGTGATGGTGGACGCGATTTTAAACAGCAAGATTTCAGTGGCCAGGGCCAGACAGATCACCGTGGAGGCCAAAGCCACAGTGCCCCAGCAGTTGTCCATTGCGGAGGTGGACCTCTGTGTGATTCTGGGCAATCTGCTGGACAATGCCATAGAGGCGTGCATGCGGATAGAGGAGGAGGGGCAGCGGTTTATTCGAATTTATGTAGATGTGCTGCAGGGTCAGCTCTACCTCTATGTGCTCAATGCCACGGCGGGGCAACTTGAGCGGCAGGGCGATAGCTATCGGTCCACGAAGGTCTCCAGGGAGCACGGCTACGGGCTGATGCGTATGGACAGGGTGGTGGAGAAATATCACGGCTATCTGGATCGGCAGGATGAGGAGGGCGTGTTCGCCACGGAGGTGCTGCTCCCGCTGGAGCTATCTGATTAATTAAAAACCATTCGTGCATGATGAGAACCATTCGTGCACGAATTTTTTGCGTCTGGAGGAACCATGCTATAATGCAGATTGTAAAATCAAAGGAATTAAGGAGATGGTACTTTCATGAAAAACAGGGAGCAGGAAAAACAGACAGCGGGCTACCGGGTGGTGCGCCACAGCATTCCCAGCAATATTCTGTTCTGGATGAAGACATATTGGAAATGGGAGCCGGGCGTGGTGCTGTTGGCAGTGTTGAAAATGGTTCTGGGGACATTGGTGCCGCTGGTGGGCATCTTTCTGCCCAAGCTGGTGCTGGACCTGCTGGCAGGCAATGTCACGGCGGCAGTGCTGATTCGCACTCTGGCGCTGTGGGGCGTACTGGTGACGGCCCTATATGGGGTGAATAGCGGACTGAACGGGAAATATTTTGCGCAAAATATGGTGCGATTTTTTCTGATACCGGAACTGTATCTGAAAAGTCTGCGGGTATCCTATGAGATTCCTGAGTCTGAGTGGGGCAAGAAGGCGTACCATGAGGCTCTGGGAGTGGCCTATGGCGGCGACGGGTGTGCCGGTACCAGATCCTTTGACGGCACCTTTGAAATACTGCAGAATATCCTGTGCTTTTTGTTGTACTCCACTGTGCTGGGGGTGCTAAACCCCTGGATCATCCTGGTACTGACGATATTGTCACTGCTGAATGTCCTGGTGATTGAGAAGGGGCTGCGCTTTGAGGATCGGATGCGGGAGCGGGAGGCACAGCACAACAGGCACTGGAACTATATCCTCTCAGCCATGGGAAATATGACGGCGGCCAAGGATGTGAGAATCTTCGGTATGAACACATGGCTCGGCGGCATCCGTGACGGTGCGATACGTGAGATGGAGGAGGATAAAAAGGCTTATCAGCGCCTGAACAACTGGCAGCATGTCATGCATTGTCTGATCGGTCTGGTGCGGGATGTGGCAGCTTATGGCTATCTGATCTACAGCGTGGCTGCAGGGAATATTGGTGTCAGTGACTTTGTGCTGTATTTTGGCGCTGTGACCGGTTTCTCCGGGTTTGTCACCGGTATATTATATCAAATTGGAGGTCTGAAAGCGGCCCGCAATGCCACGGATTATTTCAGGGCTTATATGGCGCTGCCGGAGGAAGTCTCCGAGGCGGAGTTCACATGCCGTCCGCCCGCTGCGAAGGAGCGCAGACAGGGACCGGGCATCGTCTTTGAGGATGTGAGTTTTGCCTATAAGAAAGAGGATGGAACTCCGGGCGAGAAGATTTTGGAGCATTTCAATCTGACCATTGCGCCTGGGGAAAAGCTGGCTCTGGTGGGCGCAAACGGCGCGGGCAAAACTACTCTGGTCAAGCTGCTTTGCGGTCTGTACCGCCCGGACGAGGGACGGATATTGGTGGACGGTCGGAGCCGGGAGGAGATGAAACCGGAAGAATGGTATCAGTTTCTGTCCGTGGTGTTTCAGGAACAGCTTTTGCTGCCCATAACCATAGCGGAGAATCTTTCCCTGCAGCGCCGGGAGGAGACAGATGAGAAGCGGGCGTGGGAGGCCATCGAGAAAGCGGGATTGTCAGAGACCTTTGAGCGGCAGAAACTCACGCTGGATACTTTTATGACAAAGACCATTTCTCAGAGGGGCATTGAACTTTCCGGTGGTCAGCAGCAGAAACTGATGCTGGCCAGGGCCTTGTATAAGAATGCTCCGATGTTGGTGCTGGATGAACCCACTGCGGCGCTGGACCCCATTGCGGAGAGCGAAGTCTATGAGAGTTATCTGGAGCACAGTAGGGGAAAGACGGCTATATTCATTTCCCACAGACTGGCAAGCACCCGGTTCTCGGATCGCATTATCCTGCTGGAACAGGGGCGCATTCTGGAAGAAGGAACCCACGAGCAGCTTATGGAGCGGCAGGGAGCCTATGCTCAAATGTATCAGGTGCAGAGCAGCTACTATGAGAAGGAATATGCAAAGTCTAGCTAAGAAATGACAGAGGTTTTCTTAGAAATCTTTGGCTGGACGGTAAAGTCGCGAAGGGATTTTACCCTTCAGTGCTGTCGCGCAGCGACTATAATCAGCATATTCCCGAAAAGCACACTGATGGATATCTGGACGCCCAAAGCGGCCGGATATTCATCACTGGCTGGTGTGCTTGTAGGGAATATGCGGAACTAAAATAGGAGGAAAATCAATGGAAACGGATTTGACAAGCAGACTCCCGCTGCGGGAGCATATTAAAAATATCAGAAGAATTCTGCGGTTTGTCCGGGAGCTGGACAAAACCTATTTTCGGTACACGGGATTGAAAGCTCTGCTGGATGCCGGCGCATCCTATCTGGGGCTGCTGCTGTCTGTATATATTTTGGATCAATTAACCGTAGGGATTCATTTCCGGCAGACTTTTTTGGTGGCGGCAGCGACCTGTGTTCTCCTTTTTGTTCTGCAGCTTTGCAGCGGTATGCTGCGGAACCGCCTGGACGTGCGCTGGGAGATCGTCTATCGGAAATGGGACAGCATGACGGAGGAAAAGATTCTGAAGATGGATTATTCCAAAATCGACGATCCCAAGACCCACAAGATGCGGGAACGCATCTGGCAGGACAACAACTGGGGAGCGGGCATCCATACCGTCCGCTACTATATGCAGGCAATTCAGGACGGTCTGTGCCGGCTGGTGGGAGCGGTGATTGTGGGCGCCCCGGTCTTTCTCTATATTCTGCGGGCGCAGAGTGTAACCGTCTATGTGGTACTGCTGATAATGATTATGACGATGATTGTGGGAAGCGCCATGGGAACCTTCTACAATAAGCGGGTGCAAAAATACATGATGGGCAAGGAGGAGACGGACGAGGAGCGGATTGAGAATGCCGACCTGGTCTGGGGGCTGGCGACAAACTATGGTTTCAACTATCGGTCCGGCAAGGACGTCCGGCTGTATCAGGGCTACGATCTACTGCGGTATTGGACTTTGGGAAAAGTTACTCGGCCGACGCAGCGAAAGAAAGTGTGGGGAGTGTCCCTGGACAGCGGGAAAAGCAATTTCTGGGGCAATGTTCCCAATGGAATCGTGGAGTGCGGCGCATATCTGGTGGTGGGACTGCTGGCTCTGACCGGAGCCATGTCCATAGGCTCTGTGGTGCGCTTTGCGGGATGTATGAAAAACATATTTAATACCGCATCGAATCTTTGTTATATGTTTCCCGAGCTGGCCCTGGGGGCACGGAGACAGATAAGTAAACTGGAATTCCTGGAGATCGAGGACGAGATGTACAAGGGTAAGCTGCCGCTGGAGAAACGCAGCGACAACCTGTACCGAATCGAGTTTCGGGATGTGTCCTTTAAGTATCCAAACACGGAGCAATATGCCCTGCGGCATTTTTCCATGGAGCTTAAGGTGGGGGAGAAGCTGGCTATCGTGGGGATGAATGGTTCCGGCAAGACCACCATGATTAAACTCCTGTGCAGACTGTACGATCCCCAGGAGGGAGAGATACTGCTGAACGGTGTGGATATCCGCAAGTTTAAGCATGAAGAGTACAGCAGACTTTTCTCCGTGGTGTTTCAGGACTATCAGCTCTTTTCCTTTCTGCTGGGGGAGAATGTGGCGGTGTCGGACGACTATGACACGGCAAGAGTGCGAAAATGTCTGGAGGCAGCAGGCTTAGGGGAGCGGCTGGCAAGGCTGGAACAGGGCCTTAACACCTATCTGTACAAGGATTATGAGGACGGGGTGGAGTTTTCGGGCGGTGAGGCCCAGAAGGTGGCTATCGCCCGGGCAGTCTATAAGACGGCTCCCTTTGTACTCTTAGATGAGCCCACGGCGGCGCTGGACCCCCTGGCGGAATTTGAGATTTACAAGCGCTTTGACGAGATCGTGGAGGATAAGACCGCCATCTATATCTCCCACAGACTGTCTTCCTGCCGGTTCTGCGACAAGATCGCTGTGTTCCACGAGGGGCAGTTGATCCAGCAGGGCACCCACGAGGAGCTGGTGCGGGATATATCGGGGAAATACTATGAAATGTGGAACGCCCAGGCACAGTATTATGTGGAGGCATAGCATCTGTCAGTCAATAACCCCACTGCAAGCAACGGGCATGGAATTTGAAACGCTGCATGCAGCGGGGGATTGACCCTCGCGGCATTCGCAAGTCAGCTTGCTGGCTTTATGTCCGTGCAAGCACGGCCGCTTGGCTCATTGCTCGCGGGAATAAAAAATGCTGCGGGACAGGAAAGCCTGTCCGCAGCATTTTTGACATCCGAGAGATTTTACCGATTCTCCATGGGCACATATTCCCGGTCTACACAGATGGTCTTGTAGGCGGGACGAATGATCTTTCCGTTGTTGGCAAGCTCCTCCAGACGGTGAGCGCTCCAGCCGGAGATCCTGGCAATGGCAAAGATGGGGGTGTACAGCTCCAGAGGCAGTCCCAGCATGTCATATACAAAGCCGGAGTAGAAGTCCACGTTGATGCTGACGCCCTTGTACATCTGACGCTCTTTCTCAATGATCCGGGGAGCCAGCCGCTCCACCAGGGAGTAGAGCGCGAACTCTTTTTCCAGTCCCTTCTCCTGGGACAGTTTTTCCACAAAGCTCTTGAACACCACGGCACGGGGGTCGGACTTGGAATACACCGCATGGCCCACGCCGTAAATCAGGCCCGCATGGTCAAAGGCCTCCTTGTGGAGCAGGCGCTTTAAGTAGACGGAAACCTCCTCCTCGTCCTCCCAGTCCTTCACAACCTGTTTCATCTCCTCGAACATCTTTACCACCTTGATATTGGCGCCGCCGTGGCGAGGGCCCTTCAGGGAGCCGATGGCTGCGGCAATGGTGGAGTAGGTATCCGTCAGCGAGGATGTCACCACATGAGTGGTGAAGGAGGAGTTGTTGCCTCCGCCGTGCTCCATGTGCAGAATCAGCGCAATGTCCAGAATCTTGGCCTCCAGCGGCGTGTAGGCGCTGTCCGGGCGCAGGATATGTAAAATGTTTTCGGCGGTGGACAGTTCCTCCACCGGCTGGTGGATATACAGACTGTTGCCGTCGTGATAATGGCTGTAGGCCTGATAGCCGTAGATACTCAGCAGCGGGAACAGGCTGATAAGCTGCAGACACTGGCGCAGTACATTGGGCAGGGAGGTGTCGTCCGCCCTGTCGTCATAGGAGTACAGGGTCAGTACGCTGCGAGCCAGGGTGTTCATCATATCCTTGCTGGGAGCTTTCATGATAATGTCCCGTACAAAGCTGGTGGGCAAAGTCCGGTATCCCGCCAGCATCTGCTTGAAACGCTCCAGCTCGCCATGGCTGGGCAGCTTGTCAAACAGCAGCAGGTAAGTTGCCTCTTCAAAGCCGAAGGCCTGGTCCTTCGGCAGACCCTCCACCAGATCCTTCACGTCATAGCCGCGGTAGAACAGGCGGCCGTGCTCCGGAATCTGTACGCCGTTTTCCATTCTGGAGGCGCGCACATCGGAAATATTGGTCAGACCGGCAAGTACGCCCTTGCCGTTTAGATCTCTCAAACCTCTCTTCACCTCATATTTTGTGAAAAGCTCTGTATCTATAATACCGGCTTTTTCCGACATGGCGGCCAGCTTTAATATCTCGGGTGTAATTTCGCAGTAACTGTTGTTATCCATGGGGGCCCTCCTTTCTTAGATGGACGAAATGGCTTGGATAGTCGTCCTACTGCAGAATTGTTACTGTCATGAGACTGCCGCCGGTCAATGAGAGTATTCTGCGGCAAATGACGGGTAACGGAACGTATTTACAGTGTAGCATGAGAGGCCTGCTAATTGCAAGAAAAAATCTTTTTTTTAGATATTTTTAATAATTATAAAATTACATGAAATAAGTAATGAATAAAAATACAAAAAACAGCGGTTCAAGTTTTTTGGCGGGAAGGTATGGATTTTTATGAAAAGAAGAGGTAAAATAATTGAAGGCGCATATCGGCGGCCCGGAGCGGGCACGGTAAGAACTGCGGTATGCGCAGCAAAGGAGACTATAAGATGACGGATGTTCAAACAATGTTAAGCAAGGTGGACCACACTCAGCTCAAGGCGTTCTGCACATGGGAGGACATACAGCAGCTGTGCCGCGAGGCAATTCAGTACCATACCGCCAGCGTGTGCATTCCTCCCTGCTATGTACAGCGCGTGCGGGAGACCTACGGCGACCAGATAAAAATCTGCACGGTGATCGGTTTTCCTCTGGGCTATCAGGTGACGGCGGCCAAGGTGTGCGAGGCTCGGGAGGCCATTGCCCAGGGCTGTGACGAGGTGGATATGGTGATCAATATCACGGATGTGAAGAATGGGCGCTGCGACCTGGTGGAGGAGGAGATCCGGCAGGTGAAGGCTGCCTGCGGGAAACATATTCTGAAGGTGATCGTGGAGACCTGTTATCTGACCCCGGAGGAAAAGATAGCCATGTGCAGGGCTGTGACCGCGGCGGGGGCGGATTATATCAAGACCTCCACCGGCTTTGGAACCGGTGGGGCAACCAGAGAGGACGTACAGCTTTTTCGGGAGCATATCGGTCCAGATGTAAAGATCAAGGCGGCGGGGGGCGTGTCCACCCTGGAGGACCTGGAGGATTTTGTCAGGCTGGGATGTGAGAGAGTAGGAACCTCCCGGGCTGTGGGACTGGTAAAAGAGCAAGATGCGGGACTTTAATTAGGAGGAATATTATGGAAAACACTGTGATTGTACAGAGACTGACGGCGCTGCGCCAGAAACTGCGGCAGGAGGGCGTGGACTACTACCTGATTCCCACCGCAGACTTTCACAACTCGGAGTATGTGAACGCCTACTTTACCGTGAGGGAGCATTACTGCGGCTTTACCGGCTCCAACGGCACATTGGTAGTGTGGCAGGAAGGGGCGGCTCTGTGGACGGACGGCCGGTATTTTATCCAGGCGGAGCATGAACTGGAGGGGACCACTGTGGAGCTGATGCGGATGCAGCAGGAGGGAGTCCCCACCATCGAGGAGTTTCTAAAGAGAGAGATGCAGCGGGGGCAGACTCTGGGCTTTGACGGCAGGGTGGTGTCTGCCAGCGAGGGAATGCGCTATGAGAAAGCGCTGAAGGACAAGGAGCTCCGTTTTGCATATGACAGGGATATTGCGGGCGATCTCTGGGAGGAGCGGCCGCCGCTGCCCGCAGGGCCGGTGACGGTGCTGCCGGAGGAGGTTGCCGGGCGCAGCACGGCCCAGAAACTTGCGGACGTGCGGGAGAGACTGGAAAAAGAAGGCGCCGGGAACTTTTTGCTGAGTAAGCTGGACGATCTGATGTGGCTGTTCAATATCAGGGGCTGCGATGTGGAGTGCAACCCGGTGGCCCTGTCCTACGCCTATATCACAAAGGAGGAGGCCCACCTGTTCATTCAGGAGAAAGCGCTTGGGGACGAGACCAGAGCTGACCTGGCTCACAAGCAGGTCACGGTACATCCCTATGAGTCCGTGGTGGAATTTTTGAGGGCGCTGCCGGAGGGAGGCAGTGTGCTGGTGGACCGCAGGCAGGTCAGCTACGCCCTGTACAGGGCGGTGGGCGAGAGACAGAAACTGGTGGAGGCATCCAATCCCACAGAACTGCTGAAATCCATTAAAAACCCCGTGGAACTGGCCAATATGGAGAAAATTTTCCTGAAGGACAGCGTGGCTCTGACCAAATTTATCTATTGGGTAAAAACCAATATCGGAAAAATGGAGATCACGGAGATCACTGCGGCGGATTATCTGGAGAAACTGCGCCGGGCCATACCGGAGTTTCTGGATTTGTCCTTTCCCACCATATCCGCCTACGGCCCCAATGCGGCCATGATGCACTATGAGCCGACGCCGGAGAGTCATGCCGTATGTAAGCCGGAGGGGATGCTGCTGGTGGACAGCGGCGGCCAGTATCTGGGCGGCACTACGGATGTGACCCGCACGATCGTGCTGGGGCCTGTCACCGACGAGCAGAAGATGCATTATACTCTGGTGGCCGGAGCCATGCTGCAGCTGACGGCGGCCAGATGGCTCTACGGCTGTACGGGTCGGAATCTGGACATTCTGGCCAGGCAGCGCCTGTGGAATATCGGCCTGGACTACCAGTGCGGTACCGGACATGGCGTGGGCTATATTCTGAATGTGCACGAAGGTCCTCAGAATCTTCGCTGGAAGTTTGTGGGCGGTCTGGAGGAGGTGCCCTTTGAGGAGGGCATGGATATCACCAACGAGCCTGGCGTGTATATCCAGAACAGCCATGGGATTCGCATTGAGAATGTGATGGTGGCCAGGAATGATATAAAGAATGAGTACGGGCAGTTCATGCATTTCGATACCCTGACCTGGGTGCCCATCGACAGGGAGGGCATTGATG
The DNA here is from genome assembly GCA_964383805.1 of uncultured Acetatifactor sp. Lineage (GTDB taxonomy): Bacteria > Bacillota > Clostridia > Lachnospirales > Lachnospiraceae > Acetatifactor. The sequence goes on along the minus strand of CAYLIM010000069.1, from coordinate 279 downwards.
AGAAATACCTGACCGAGGAACAGCGCGTGCTGCTGCGCGGCTACCAGAAACAGGTATATGACAGGATTTCACCCTATCTGACCCAGGAGGAGGCCCAGTGGCTGCGGGAGGAGACGGAGGCTGACAGCACTATCATTCTTAAACATGAAAAAAATTAAATATAAAAAGGCTATAAAATATGAAATTGCTTTATTGACTTTTGTCTAAAGGTTTGAGATAATAGGACCGGTCTTTTTGGTTTGAACCCCTAAACATAGTGCTAAGCCCCAGGCTAAAACC
>CAYLIM010000068.1:14130-17067 GCA_964383805.1 uncultured Acetatifactor sp. | reverse complement strand
CGAGGCCACACCCAGCAATGTGACCCGATAGCCCCCGTAGGACTGCACATTCTCCCGGGCTGCGGTCTGCTGCTCCGCATTTTCATGGAATGCTCTGGCAAGCTTACGGTCTTGAACATGCCGCGCCACCTCCTCCGCCGTATACAGCTGCCATGCCGCGTAGACCGTGCCTGACGCTCCCGCCAGCATCAGCAGCAGGGCGGCGGCTTTGGCCGCCCAGCCTGCCCTGCGGTATTTCCCGTGAGACTCCTGCCGGTCCGGCTGCTTTTGCACCCGCTGCAGAATCTGCCGGTTCAACTCCTCTCCCGGCTCATGGCAGGGTTTCAATGCCTGATACAGTATATCATCCATATCTCTGTTTCCTTTATCCCTCATAATGTGATCTCCTTTTCCAGTTTCTGTTGCAATGCCTTTCTGGCGTGATACAGGCGGCTCTTTACCGTACCCGCAGGAATTCCCATGATCTCGGCAATCCGCTCCAGCGGCTGCTCCTCCATATAAAAGAGCAGCACCACGATTCGCTGCCGCCAGGGCAGCTCCTCCACCGCCTTTCTGACCGCACTTTCCCGCTCCCGGGACAGCAGCTGCTGCTCCGGCGACGGCGCCTGTCCCAAGGCCACAGTATCGCATGTCTCCAGGGAAAACTGCTCCTTCGCGATGCGCTGTCTCCAGGCATACTTTCGCCTTTTGTTTTTCCACAGCCGCAGCGCCACAGACAGACAGTAGCTCTTCACATTTCCCGCCATTTCCAGCCCATCCAGCCGCCGCACCACGACAAGCCAGACGTCCTGATACAGCTCGTCAGCCTCCGGCCCACAGCCTGTCAGCCATCTGCAGAATGAGTATATCTCTTTTCCATATTCATTTATCCATTCCGTCAGTTCCGCATTTGTCATGATAGTACTCCTTGCATAAAGCTGCGTTTGCGCCCTCGTGCAATGTCAGCCCGTATTACTTTTTGAGACGTCTCTACACATACATTGTAACATACCAAAAAAAGGTTCAAAAAAAAGCTGCAAAATATGTCAAAAACATATCTTGCAGCTTTATCATTTTTTGAGAATGTTTATCCGCCTAAGGTGACATCCTGCTTTTGATACCATTGCAGTGCATCCGCAAATTGTTTTTCCTGAAAATCCGGCCACAATTCTTTTACAATGTATATATCGGAATAGACGGTCTGAATGGGCAGAAAACCTGACAAGCGGCACATCCCGCCCCAGCGAATCACCATGTCGATTCTCGGGATTTCAGCGGACGCCCAACCGCTTTTCATATCCCATTCCCATCCATAGTTTACCAGGAAATTCACTCTTATGCTTCCCTCGTCGCAGACAGCCTGGCGTCTGCGATTCGCATAGGAAAGCAATTCAGCGGGAAAACAGCGCGAGTCGGTATTGCCGATTATATGCAGCTTTGCATTTTCCTGCTCAATCATCTTGACAGCCTCGACACAGGCTTTTGAAAATGCAGTGACCTGCTCTTTGGGCCGCTTACAGTTATCTACTGTAAATCCATAGTAGGTCAATTCCTGTACGCCGCAATTTTTTGCCGCCCGCAGCAGCCTTAAACCCGGCTCAAGCCCATATGCATAGCCCTCTTCCTTTTTCAATCCCCTTCCCTCTGCCCAGCGTCTGTTGCCATCCGGGATGATACCGATATGTTTTGGAACGCGTTTCATACAATCCTCCTGCTGCTTTTTAACATGTCTGGATGAATCGCCACAACATTCAATATGGACATATCCCGGAGATTTATACATATCGTTTTCTTTATCTTCTCTCTTTTGCACTCCTGCAGATTCCAAAAAAGATCAAAATGATTCCCACAAGACTACAGCCCAAAAGCAGCAGCCACTTTACATTGCCGTCGATCGTACTGGCCTTCCATACAAAGGGTCTGAATACGGGCAGCGGTTTTACAATTCCAAGCCACCTGTTGATAAAGCAATCCGCAAAAAAGCTAAAGACACCGACAATCGCCGTGCATATTCCGGCTTTAAGCAGCCCCCCCAATTTCGCATATCGAATGAACAGAAACAGAAACCACACAAACGCCAGAATCGGCAGCGAAATGGCAGGCGCAATCTGCCAGAATGCAGGGGATTTCGTATATAGCCCAATACAGAGCATCATCAATCCAAAAAACACCGTGGCGGAGCACATCACTGTCAGACCCTTTTGATGGCCAAGCAACGCTCTGAGCGGTTTTGTATAAACCGCAAACGGGAGAAAACACACGGAAAATCCCAGCAAAACCGCCGAGGAAACCATGAAAAACCATCTTCCCTGTGTATAGATGCAGATGACTCCCAAAAGCAAAAGCAGACTGGCGGTAAATGTGCCAAGGGTCCAGAGGAACCTGTTTTCCGGAACCATCAGAGGCACCACGATAAGGGAGGCCGCCGTAATCAGCGAGGCCAGCACAATAAAGAACCAGTCCAGCGCCGCCCCGGACGCAAGATTCACGATCAGGCATACCAGAACCGGAATCATGAAGATTCCTGCAATGACAGCGCCTATGGCAGCGGATTTTCGTTTGAAAAAGCTGGCCTGACGGCGGAGTACATTTTCTGTCTCTGATTTCAGACCAATTTCGATTTCCGTGCTGCGCATCTGCTGCAAAAGCGCGCTGCAGTCCTCGCACTCCGCAAGATGCTCGTCCACAAGCTCCCGGCTCTCCCCACTGCATATTTGATCTGTATAAAGCGGGAGCAGATCACGGATTACATTACAATTCAGTTTCATAGTCACCCGTCCTTTCTTATTAGGAGTTCCACTCTCCTCCTTCCAGTACCATGTCCGGCAGAACAATTTCTGTCCATACTGCGGCCAGCAATTGTTCTGGGCACTGTCCGGTGGAGAGCTGTTTTAGGAGTTCCGCTCTCCTCCTTCCAGTACCATGTCCGGCAGAACAATTTCTGTCCATACTGCGGCC
>CAYLIM010000068.1:0-14030 GCA_964383805.1 uncultured Acetatifactor sp. | reverse complement strand
CTCTCCTCCTTCCAGTACCATGTCCGGCAGAACAATTTCTGTCCATACTGCGGCCAGCAATTGTTCTGGGCACTGTCCGGTGGAGAGCTGTTTTAGGAGTTCCGCTCTCCTCCGGAGGAGAGCTGTTTTTTAGGAGTTCCGCCCTTCCCCGAGCAGATGTTGAAGTTTCAGTTTGGCTCGGTGATACGTCACTCTCGCCCAGTTTTCTGTTTTTCCACAGACATTTCCAATTTGACGAAAGGACATCTCCCCGAATATCCGAAGTTCAAACACTTTACGGTAAGGCTCCTCCAATTCATTCAAAGCCAGATGAATCCGGCAGGATGCGTCCTTGTCCTCCACTTCGCGCTCAATATTAACGCCGCTGTCGGCGTTCGCATCGGGCAATATCTCCGCACTTTTTGCCTGGCGGCGCATCTCATCAAAAAACAGATTTTTGGCGATGGCGCAGAGCCATGTCACCTCATCGGATTCCCGGCGAAAGGCACTTTTTGCGGTAAACGCCCTGTAAAACGTCTCCTGCGTAATCTCTTCCGCTATATACTGTCTTTTTGCAAGTGTCATGACGTAAGAATAAACCCGCATATAGTACGCTTCATACAGTTTTTCAAACGCTGCCTTCTCCACGCATCATCACCTCTTTTCTGTAACTTCATCGGTTAGACGTGCAAGTTCCGGTTATGTTACAAAATTTTTTTCTTTACTGCTGACGCACATTGACTTTTGACAAATTCCCGTGTTAGAATGAGAGCCATAATTTTATGGAATCAAAATCAGAGGAGTTGTTTCATGGCTTTTATAAAAATGATTATTTTGGATTTGGACGGCACACTGATTCGCAGCGATAAGTCCATATCGGTGCGAACACTTAAGGCACTGCGCCAGTGTCAGGACAGGGGAATCATTGTTGTGATTGCCACTGCCCGTTTTTGGATTGGAGCGGAAAAATATATCCGGATGATTCACCCGGACTATGAGATTACCACCGATGGCACAATGATTCACCGGGGAGAAGATATGGTATACAGCTGTGGAATGGACCTCCAGACCACCCATCGACTGATCCGGATGATACAGGCGGCAGACACCCATGCGGAAATTACCGCCGCTGTGGGCAAGAAAGTGTATTGGAACAGTCTACATATCGCAGAGTCCGAAAAACTGCACAAGGCAATTTATTGTGACTATCATAGCCCCCTGACAGAATCGGCATGTAAAATCGCCGCTTTCCTGCCGGATGAGGAAACCGCTGGGCACCTGGCTGATGCCTGCAAACTGAAACTGATCAGTTACCGGGATGAAAATTTTTACGCCTATATCTCCCCCGACGCCGGAAAATTGCAGGCGATCCGGGCGTTGGCATCCTCTCTGCACATTTCCATGGAGCAGTTGGCGGCTTTCGGGGATGACGAAAATGACCTGGAAATGCTGAAAGCCTGCGGAAGAGGTATTGCCGTAGCCAATGGACTGGAGTCGGTAAAGGCGGCCGCCGACGAAATCTGTGAAAGCAATGACTCCGACGGCGTCGCCAAGTGGCTGGAAACCAATGTGCTTGGTCTATAAATCAATATCTGAGAAATTCTCCGGGTTTAAGAAAGGCACTACCAGCTCCACCACATCGCCCTGCTCGTTCATACCCCAGAACCCGACATATACGCCGTCCCCCAGACCGCTTGCGGCCATAACCAGGGAATGCTGTGTATCCGGGATACTCCACTGAATAAAATCCCCGCCTTGCCGCTGTTTCTGGGGAAACGCCTCGTAACTCTTCTGGAAAAGCGCGGCAAAATAATCGTCATAATGATTCTTGTCAGGGTTGTCCTTATGCCATTTTTGCAGAAAGTTCCCGTACTCCCTGGCGATAACTCTGTCCGTGATACAGGCCATCCCTGCGTCCACGCCCATGAGACCGAACCCTTCGCCTTCAGCCGCCTCGTAGCGCACTGCCTCCCCAGGCATAAGCACCAGCCTTATGGCCGCAATGCGAAGTCCTACCACGGTGATCGGGGAGTGGAAAATGGAGATTTCTATGGGGTAGCTGCCCACGGGAATCCGCCTCTTCAAATGTGCCTCATACCGCTCATTCCCCAGATAGGTCAGCGGGTCTGCCAGGACCACTTCTCCGCTGGGAAAAAACACCTCCCCCACCCTGTGGATCTCTATATTATCTGACTCGTGAAAATATCTCTGAAATACCTCCAGTGCATGATTTGACTCCGCCATAAAAGCATGGTGCTTTTTCAACACGACATCAAAAGGGTTGGGAACCGGCTCGCGAATCTCCCGTCCCGTCCTGGTATCCACAAAGTATTTGCCGCTGGCATCCTCCCGAAATTCCAGATCGGTTCCCACGGGCATGAAAAATACCTTGACCACCGTTTCCTCTATATTGGCAAGGGTATTAAAATCCACCACAGCCATGTTGCTGGCGTCATTTACATACTCCTGAGTGTCCGTGTCCCCAAAAGCAACCCAGCCGTTTCCCAAATCGCCATTTTGCCGAAAAAACCATTTCAGCTTTGACTTTCCCTCCAAAATGGATTTGCTGACAATAGTCCCTCCCGCGCCCGGAATATATTCCCGTGGTTTCTGCTGCGTCTGCGGTTCCTGCTGTTCCTGTTTTTGCTCCTTCTTATGCTGTTTAAAAAGTCCCATATGTACCTCCGCCGGAAATATTTTTTCTCCTCTATCATACTCTCTCCGGCGCGGGAAATCAATGGCTTACACCGAAATCACGACCCGCTGGACTTGTAATGCCTTACTCCGAACCGCCACAGCCAATAGCAGGGCAGCAGAAACACCACCGCCAGAAGGGGCAGGAAAATGTATGCCGGGCTGGTAACACGTCCCAGAATGTACTGCAGGGGATAGTATTGGATCAGGGCGTAAGGCACAAATACTGTGGCAAACTGCAGAATCCGCTTTCCATATATATCCAACGGGTATTTGCCATACTCCCTGGCGCCGTCCGTCAGTACATTCATAAATTCCAGGCCGTCCAGAGTGAAAAAGCACAGCGCTGCATAGATCAAAAACAGTCCGGCAAATACCGCCATGCCCCCTATCAGCATAAATATGACTGTCCACACCTTCCCCGCAGTCCAGGATACCTCCACAGTACAGATTGCATAAATCAGCACGACAATAGCCTGAAACATCCTGCCCAGCCGGGTCAGTTCAAACCTGCTGCCCAGCACCTGCAGTATCTCCCCCTGCGGACGCACCAGCACCCGATCGAACTCACCGTTTTTGACGATACCCGAGAAACTGTCAAACCCTCTGGCCCACATCTCCGCCAGAGAAAACTCCATCAGCACGATAGCATAACAGAGCAGCACCTCGCTATAGCTGTATCCCTTAACCCGATGAAACCTCTGAAACAGAAAATAGATTCCCAGAAACACATTAAAGGATACCAGAAACTGTCCCAGAGTGGTCAGCATAAAAGATACTTTGTACTGCATCATCCCCCGCACCACAATGGATATATAATGTCTGTATAATTTCAGCTTTTGACGCATACTATCCTCCAGACTGCCGCTTTGCGGCAACTCAGATCAGCTTGAAGAATACTGGACTTGTCTAGCAAGTCCAGTATTCTTCCGTATGAGATTAGAACTTCTTGGCGCCTCGCCCTCTGCGAGGCGGCTTTAGAAGTTCTTCTCATACTATCCTCCTTGCACCAATACTTTTTTCTCCGCCCTCCGGCACAGACACCATCCTGCTCCCACCAGCACTGCCAGCCAGAATATCTGCAGACAGACGGCCCGCAGCATCTCCTCATCCGTCATGCTGCCGCTGTATATCCGCAGAGGTACATTCTGCATGGCGGCAAAGGGCAGCAGCTCCATGATATACCGCAGTTTCTCCGGGAAAAAGGGCAGCGGAATCACGGCCCCCGCAAAAAACTCCACCGAAGAGACAAAAAATATCCTGACTCCGTCCGGGGATAAAGTGTAAAAAGTTGTGATATAAACCAGCATGGTAAACGCCACGATTACCAACAACCCCATCAACAGTGTCAGCAAAAACAGGCCCCCATGCCGCCAGCTTACAGGCAGCCGCAGTCCATACGGCGCAGGCAGCAGCGCCGCTACCGCCAAAATGGGCACACAGCGCAGCAGCGCCTTGGAGGTACGGTTTGCCACCGATCTTGAGAACCACATTTGATAGATATTGACTGGGCGGCACAACTCATAGGCTATGTTGCCATTTCTGATAGCCTCAAAGATTTCCCCCTCTATGATCCAGGCTCCAAACACTGCTAAAAAAGCCTGCTGCAGCCAGATATAAGTCACCACCGCCTCAAAACTCATGGGAAAGGCCGCCGCATCCGCCTCATAAAATGCCCGGTATACCAATATCTCCATGGCTCCCCAGAAAAACTGGGTCACAATCCCCGCCGCTGCCGCCGTTCGGTACTGCAGTCCCATGGAGAACCGCAATCTAAAAAAACAAATATATTTTTTCATATCTCATAGCTGCGATACAGCTCCGCCACCTCCTCGTCAATGGTCTCTCCGCCCCGCCGGATATCCTCCAACGTGCCGTCCAACAGAATCCGGCCCTTGCCGATCAGAATAATCCGCTTGGTCAGCGCCTCAATATCCTGCATGTCGTGGGTGGTCAAGATCACTGTAGTGCCGTGGACTTCATTCTGCTTTTTGATAAAATCCCGCACAGCCAGCTTAGATACGGCATCCAGGCCGATGGTAGGCTCGTCCAAAAACAGTATTCGAGGACTGTGCAGCAGAGAACCCGCAATCTCACAGCGCATACGCTGTCCCAAAGACAGCTGTCTGGCGGGAGTGCGCAACAGCTCTCCCAGATTCAATAATTCCGTCAATTCATCGAGATTGGATCGATAGACCTGATCCGGAATGGTATAGATATCCTTTAGAAGTTCATAGGAATCTATGACCGGAACATCCCACCACAGCTGCGAGCGCTGTCCGAATACCACGCCGATCTGACGCACATGCTCAATTCGGTTCTTCCAGGGCACCCTGCCGTCAATGAGGCAGCTGCCGCTGTCGGGTGTCAATATTCCGCTGAGAATTTTGATTGTGGAGCTTTTCCCCGCTCCGTTGGGGCCGATATAGCCCACCATCTCTCCGTCCGAGATGGTAAAGCTCACATCTCTGAGGGCATGAATCTCCTCATACTCCCTGTGAAACAGAGCTTTTACAGCTTCGTGAAAGCCCGCGTTTCTCTTTGCAATCCTGTACGACTTGCACACGTTTTCCATCGTAATCATCGTTGCTTCCTCCTGGTAGTTATGTCTGAACATCTTTCCAAGTAGTCTGTCTCCATCGTACCACGCCGATAGATACTATTTAGTTTTTCCTATGCCAGTGCCTACGCTGGCGCAGGGAATTTTATAATAACAAAAATGCGTTTGCTTGTCAATCCCTTTAAAGGATCTTAAAGACAGAAAACCCAAAACCAGTCAGCAAAATATTGAAAAAATGCATATATATGATTGTTTTCTAAATAATATACAGCAAATGGCAATGGGGAATACAACTATGACTCAAAATTTAAGATTCAACATCAGTTCATTCACGCTGCATGTGCTGGCTATGGGACTGATGCTATGCGACCATGCATGGGCAATGCTTTTTCCGGCAGCAGAATGGCTGACCTGTATCGGACGAATGGCATATCCGATTTTCGCGTTTATGATTGTAGAAGGCTATACTCACACCCATAATTTGCGCCGCTATATGCTGCGTATCCTTTTGTGGGCCTGCTTGTCTGAAATACCATTTAACATTATGTATGGCGGCAGCGCAATTTATCCATTTCATCAAAATGTACTCTGGACGTTTTTAGAGAGTTTGCTGCTGATTATTTTGATTGAGAAATGCAAAAAGCGTTTTAAAAAAGTATTGGCGGCGGTGCTGTCTGCAGGCATTATCGTTTTGGGTTTTGTCCTTGGTTACGCAACCATGGTCGATTACTATGGCGTTGGCGTTTTAACTGTTTTGACATTTTATTTTTTCCGGGGACAAACCTGGAAAATCCGGTTGCTCCAGCTTATATGCCTGTATATTTTGAACGTAAAGCTGTTGGGAGGATATTACTATACTTTCCATATATTGGGGCATGAAATAGAATTGGTTCAGCAGGGACTTGCAATGATAGCATTGATTCCTATTTGGTTATATCAGGGGCGTCAAGGGTTTCACAGCAAAATATTTCAATACGCTTGTTACGCGTTTTACCCAGTCCATATCATTATATTACTTTTTTTGCAGTATTGGCTGTTCAAATAATTAGTTTTTCCTTACTCCGCCAATGTTTCCTCCTCCTGATACCGCTCCAATTCGGCCCGGATAATCAGTTTCATGGCGCTTTCCTCGCTCATCTCCTTTAGGCGTTCTCCCGCCACGGACTCCTGCGCAAAGTTGTTGAAAATATCTGTCTTCCCCTGCAGCACCTCCAGCATCCTTTCGTCAATGCTGTTCTCGGTCAGCAGCCTGTGCACCATGACTCTCTGTTTCTGCCCCATGCGGTAAGCTCTTGAGATCGCCTGCTCCTCCGTGGAGGGTTTCCACTGGGGTTCACAGAGGATCACCACACTGGCCGCCTGCACATTGATGCCGGTACCCCCGGCAATGATCTGGCTCACCAGCACGCTGCCCGGCTCACTCTCCCCGAATTCGTCCAGAATCTCCTGCCGCTTTTTCCCTGAGATGCCGCCGCTGATGGGACCGTAGCACCTGTCCCCTAACAGCTGCATCACCGCCTGAATGGTATGCAGGAAAAAGGAAAAGACAATGACCCGCCTGCCGTTTTCCCTGGCTGTCTCGCACAGCTCCAGCAGCCGCACCGCCTTGGAGGAGTCCTTGATGTCCTCCACATTCCAGGACACCTGGCGCACCGCCATGTAGTTGCCCTCCAGCAGCGACTGATAATAAGCCTCCTTCTCCCGGCGGTTCATCGTGCACCACTCCTGCTTTTCCTCCTTTTCCGGCAGTTCCGTCAGCACATCCTCCCGGATGCGGCGAAGATACACCTCCCCGGCAGCCTCCCGGAAACTGTCGGCAGTGGAGAGGGCAGCCGCTCTTTCCAGCTTTTTTGCCACCTTCTCGTTTAACATGCTCACCAGAAATGTCATCTCCTCCACCCGGTTTTCCAGGGGAGTGCCTGTCAGAAACAGCACATATTCCGCCTCCTGGGCCAGGCGTCCCAAAGCCTTAGTTCTCTGGGCCTGGGGATTCTTTACATAGTGGGCCTCGTCCACCACCAGCAGATCAATTTGCTCCTGGCCCAGCTCCAGTCGAGTGATGGTCTCATAGGTGGTGATGCCCACGCCTCCGTCCTGTTTCCACCGGTCGTATTCCTCCCCCCTGTCAAGTCCATGAATCTCCAGGGCCTGCTGGGTACTGTGACCCGTTACCTCCCTGCTCCAGTTGACCATGACGCTCACCGGGCACACCACCAGGAAATGGGTTTTGCCCTGGGCTTTCAGGTGGGCCATACAGGCGATAGCCTGAATGGTCTTGCCCAGGCCCATCTCGTCTCCCAGCAGCACCCGCTGGTTCTGTATGATATATTTGACGCCGAAAAGCTGGTATTGTCTCAATGTGGAACGCATCAGGGACAGATCCAGGTCCAGCGTCTCAATACTCTGCACATATTCCGCGGACAGGCCGCCAGAGTAGGCTTTCTCGTCCAGACTCTCTCCGGTGATCTCCTCCAGCTGTGCATAAAAAGGAGCCGTGTTGCGGTCAAAGGCCTGCTGCCCCAAAAGGGCCGTATCCTGTTCCAGCACCTGCCGGGTGCGGCCATAGAGTTTGGCCGCTTGGACGGCGTAGCCCCGCTGCACCAGGGTGTCCAGCTGGTGATAGGCGTCCAGCGCCTGCTGTTTCTGCTGGTTGTTCTTAAAGAGCCAGCCCACCGCGCCCTGCATCTGTCGGGCGCTCTGTATCTTTTCCTGCAGGGATTCATGGTACTTTTTCTGGATGCTGCCCGCCCGCTCCACGCCCTCCTGCAGCTGCGTCAGGACGTAGAGTCCTTGCAGGATGGCCGCCTGCCGGGGATTTTTCTGGGTATCGTCCAGCCTGACCCGGGCCTTTTTCTCAGCCTCCTGATAATACAGCCGGGCGATCTTCATGATCTTGTCCGCCCCTGCCTCTCCAATGCCGTTTATGTTTACCAGACGCTGGCGTCCTGCGCACAGCACCTGATAGATATTCTCCAGATGGGCGTTTTTCAGCAGGGAGACCCGGATACCCTGTTTCTGACGGTTTAAGTCCTCCACACTGATGTTTTTCAGCAGTTCATAGACTGCCTCCTTTTTCTCCGCCCGATACTCCTGCAAGATCTGCCGCCGACAGTCCTCGGCCACATCCACCACATACTGATATTGCTTATCGGCCTGCTCCACAGTGGAGACTGCCACTTTCATACTGGCCTTGTCCGGCCTTGTATAGTTTGCCATTGTTCTTTCTCCTAACCCGGATACTCTCTTAAACTACTGTAGCCTTCTTTATTGTCCATTCCTCTAAATTATACACGATAACTTTCCCATCGCAATGTTTTTTGAGATTTTTTTTCAGTAAATCTGTATTTTCCGCTGTGTTTTTTCATTTGACTGATTGTAGCCAAGGATTGGGGTGTGTTATAATCAGGATAGAGTTTACACTTCGCCGCAGCAGGGTGGGATATGCATCCGCCGCTGGCGGCAGTTAGGAGGACTAAATGAAAATATCGGGAAAAAGAATCCTTTGCGTGGCACTCTGCACTGTGGTGATGCTGCAGACCACAGCATGCGCCTCAGACACGGGGACAAAGGAGCCGGAAGTTGACACTACAGAAGTTGGCAGTACGGCGGGCGACAGCTCGGAAAGTGCTGAGACAGAAAGTGCTGAGACAGAAAATGGCGAAACGGAGGAGACAGAACTCACGGAATCCGGATTCCAGCCCACCGCCTCTGCTCTGGTCCCCATGGACTATGACGCAAAGGTGCTTACAAACCGAAATGAGGACGGGAGCAAAAAGTATGTGGCCAGTGATGTGGCCCCCACCATCTGTTACGACAACCTGTCTCTGGGATTCTTGACAGACTCCTCCATGTCCTACATGCTGGAGCTTGTGGAGGGCAGCCCCATTGACAATGTGACCCTGTCCGCCGTTGACGGGCAGTATGCCACCATCCCGGTGGAGCAGCTTGCCGCATGGGACAGCGAGAGCTACACCTTGACGGCAAATCAGGACGCTGAAACTGACGGAATCGTATTCCTCGACCTGCAAAGCGGCGGGGACGTAGTGTATACGGTGAGTGTCCGGGTTGCGGCGGCATATCCGCAAAACCCCGGCTATGATATCAATGCCGCATCCGTAGACGACGGCGAGTTAGAATACATCTGGGGCAGCAATACCAAGGGTGAAAACGATGAGAACTGCAATGTGCATGACCCATCGCTCACGGAGGCGAAAATTGACGGCGTCAGGTACTACTACATGGTACAGACGGGATGGGAGGGCGGCAATATCATACGGCGCTCCACCGATCTGATCTGGTGGGAATATCTGGGCAAAACCACCCCCGCCCCGGGGGAGATGGAATCTTACGGCTGGACGCAGGTCAACGACTGGATGCTGAAGGACGCCGCTAACTGCCAGTACTGGGCGGCGGATCTTGTGCCCGCTGCTTACGGCGGCTACTGGCTGTACACCTGTCTGGTAAATTCCGCATACGACGAGGAAAAACATGACCGGGTATGCATCGCCCTCGCATGGTCGCCCACACTCGAGGCGGGTTCCTTCCAATATGTGGGGTGCATTCTCCAGTCCATCAGCGATTATGCCCAGGACGCGCTCTATTACAATGTGGTGGCGCTTGACCCCCAGGTGGCCTACGACGCCAACGGCGGCATGTATCTGACCTACGGCTCCTTCGGCGCCGGAACCTACATGATCGAGCTTGACAGCGAGACGGGCCTGCGCAAGGACGGCCAGACCCAGTGGCTCGACGAAGATACCATCAACACCTATATGGAGGAGGCAAGAGCCACCGAAATCGGGGGGAGCCATCCCTACTATGGGACGCATATGACCTACTGCGCGGAGGGCAGCGTCATCACCCACCAGTATGATGTGGCGCTGGTATCAGAGACCGGGGAAGTCACCCAGACCTATGACGATTATTACTATCTGATGACCTGCCTGGGGGTTCTATCAAGAAATTATGTTCTCTTTACGGCAAAGAGCGATACCATCACTTCTTTTAGAAACTTGAGCGGCGATCCCATGGCCTCCGGCTGGATCGGAAAAGAGCTGGTGACCGGCCTGTTCCCGCCCCTCTCCGGCTACCGCAGCGATCTGGACCGGGAGGGATACATCACAACTGCGGAGCGCATTGACGGAAGCTGCGAGTACATAGCCATGTCCTCCTTCAAATGGGCGGACTATGATTTTGACATCCATGCGCCCGGACACGGCGACCTGTACACCACCAGCGACGGCGTCAATATCGCCATGCTGATGGTGAGGACCCTTGCGCTCCAAAAGGATAAGACGGCGGAGTGTGACAACGGTTATCCCCTTGCGGCGTCAAGTACAAGATATTTGATGCAGGCACACCAGTATTATATCAACTCTGTGGGAGACATCGTAATCAATGCAAACCGGTATGCAAAAGAGGCCGACCGCGCCGTTACGAAGGAGGAATTCCTGTCCTTTGCGGAAAATAACGAGTTCCAGCTGGTTCTGGCCGGCGATCCCTATGTCACCACCGAGGCAGTGTACGTCACTCTGGGCGAGGACGGAACCATAAGCGGCAGCGCGACCGGGACATGGTCCATGTACGGAGATCGATACATCAAGCTGGAGATAGACGGGCATGACCTGTACTACGGCGTTGTGGCTGTATCCTGGCTTGACAACAAGGATTGTGTGGGCACTACCGTCACAGCAATGGGACAGACCACGGGCTGCCCTCTGTATATGAACAGCGAGACCACCCCGTAGTCCTGACGCCAAAAAAGCAACCGCTGCCCGTCAAGGCAGCCGGTTGCTTTTTTCTGTACCAAATGCAGCGTCAATCATACATCATACATTATATATACTTTACCGTTTGTGTCCATGGCGCGTTTCAGCATTTTGAGAAGTAAAGCAAGAACTTCTTGGGCATCCCCATATGGCAATTCTTCAGGATTGAGTTTTTCCAATTGCCTGTATGCCTCTGCAATATTGGGAATCAACCAGTTTTCCTCCTCGTACCATCCGATAATTAGATGATAAAAATACGCAAGCCCGGTCCATCCCTCTTCTTCAGGCTGGACCAAAGACATAATAAAATCAAAATATCCGTCCCAAATATTGATTTTTTCAACAGGGACGTCGTTCTCCGTCCGGCAGAACAACATGTTCGGGTCCCCTTCATACCCGATATAAAATTTCTCGTTTATTTCCATATATGTCCCCCCTTTGGTAAAGGATATTACTTTTCAGCGGCATTTTGCAATATTTCGGCCTGCGTGTCCTCTATGAGAGAGAACAGCAATTCCTTATATTTTTCAACTATTTCATCCTCAACCTCATACCTATTCAAATGCAGAATTATTTCGCCATCCTTGGCGTATATATTTAGGTCAACAGCAAAAACGCAGTCATCTGATTTGATATTGAATATCATATAATCGTACCCATCCCTGTCCGGCATTACCGGACGTCCTCTGTCGGAGACATCATCCAAGACTTCATGACACAGCTGGAACCACTCGTCACGCCTCGCATTGACGATCAAATCTACTCCTGCTCCGGCATATTTTCGTTCGACATATTCAGGCGCTGACACCCAGTTTACGCTTGCGGATAAATCGGAGGCGCCATAGTAGTCCAAAACTGCCTCATAATCATTTTTATCTACAAAGGTCGTTGAAAAAATTCCTCCGTGAGCAAAGTCCGCAAAATTTTCAAAGTCCCCAAAATCATAATCGACATAATATATGTCATATCCACTGTTGTTGTCAATTTTATAAAAAGAATAATAGTTGTACGAATTTCCGATTATAATAGCCCCTAAATACTCCAAATTTTTAGATTCGCCAACGGGATGATAATTTTTGGCATTTATAAAAATGGATACAGGAACCAGAGTTTTATGACCATAGACAAACCCTTCTCTCCATTCAAGCTTAGGCACACCAAATTTATTTTCAATAAGCTCTAATCTCTCCCTGATTTCTCTATGTTCCCTTTGGACAGCGATTACTGCGCCGAGTATCGTAACACCCAAAGGAATCAAGAGCAATAGGCTGATAACTAAAATAATTTTGGCATTCCTCTCTTTAAATCGTCTTATTGAAATTGAAACGAAAAAAAGTGTTATCGCTGCCATCGTTGACAGCACAACAATAATCAGTCCAAAAAAAACTATTAAAATACTTATTCCCGCCATAGCGCTATCCTTTCTTTATTCGGCTGTTTGCTGCAGGACTACAGCAAATCAAAAAAATCTAATTGCGCATTTTTCCAGGATCTTTGGTCAGCCTGCTTTATCACATCATTTTCAGATACTTCCCCGATCAACAGCGGAGAGGAAACATTATGGAGTTTCCTGTTTTTCATGACGGTTTCCATATCGTAATTTGCGTAACAATACAGGCAGCCATGACCGCAGGTGTTATATGCTCCAATATCCGCTCCCAGCAGGCAGGAACATTCCTTTCTCGCCGTTTTCCTCTGCGGTACATTCAGCTTACAGCCCAGAGCTTTCTCCAATACGGCCTGGGACATACAGCCGTCGGCGTCCACATTTTCCCTCACCAGACCCGCATTCTCACAGCACAGATGTATCTGCAGCTTATTGTCTTTCGCAATTTCAGAAAACGCGGCGATCATTTTTTCCTGCTCTTTTGCGGTGACACTGCGAACCTGACTAAAATTCCGCAGTGTTTTCTCATATAGATCAATAAAGCTCACCACGCATTGATCGGTATACCCCGAGAGCGCTCTCGCCATCTGACCAAACTGCTCTATGTGATAACCCACCGAATATCTGTCCGTGACAAAAACCGGGTCATACCGCCAGCTTATCCGCTCCTTTCCAATCAATTCAGAAAGTTTTTGAAAGTACCCGATAACCAGCTCTTTAGGCGGTACATGCGGTTCAATCTCTTTTCCGTAGGGAGTGATTGTCACAAACCAGAACATATCAAACGCCGATAACAGCGCAATCCGGTCAAGCATGGGAGAAGGATTCTTGGTGCAGAACACCAAGACGTCTATAACCTCCGGATTCAACAGATATTTGGTTATCTGCGTTGGATAATAGGGATTGCGGGAAAGCACATACCCTTGCTTGATACGGTTGTAAAACCAGTCGCTGTAATATGCTGGTATATCTGTCCTGCTGCCAGTGTTCAGTATCATTCCAGCCGCACCCCTTTTCCTTCATTTATGAGTAAATTCCCGTTGTTGCCGAAAATATAGAAGGTATTTGTGTTTCCGCATTACCCTCTAACGGTACAGCACATAATCCTGTATCTCATGCATAAAACCGCCAGCCGCCAGCGCCTGGGCCGCCCAGGCTGGGTACTCTTTCACGGAAATGCGTTTCTTGCCCGGAAAAATCCTGCCACAGCGAAACTCCTCCGCAAAAAGGGCCAAAGTTTCGTACAGAACATCCCCTTGCAGAACACCTTCCTTCGGAATGTTATCCCCCAAAACAGCGTCCTGCCCTTCTCCACCCTGCCGCTTTTCTTTCCCAAGTAAGCGCAGCACCTTTCCCTGCCTCTCAAAAACCATAACAGGCAGACCGTCCCTAAAGGCCACCGCCGTCCCCGGCACGTTGACAAAATTTCTCTCCGGCTCATGGGCCAGCAGCTTTCCCCATGGCTGCATGGGATCGGCAGCATTTAGCCAGACAAGCTCGGCCTGAGGATGCATCAGCCGGGCTGTGACGCTCTCAAAGTCCTGTCTGCGGATAAACTGCGCCCCGGAAAGACCTTTCACAAAATATCCTCTGCGCACCTGTCCCGTGTACTCCCACACCCGCAGGAGTTTCAGGGCCTCCT
>CAYLIM010000067.1:0-18016 GCA_964383805.1 uncultured Acetatifactor sp. | reverse complement strand
TAAAATTCTCATCTGTATCCTCCTCCCGCTTTTCCCAACGGGAACGCGGACTTTTCTATTATAGTATGCGCGGGGCACCGTATCAATAGCCCTGTGGTATAATTTCAGATCACTTTTCCAGTCCCATCAAAAATCGCTTATATTTTTCTATTGATGTGTCATAACAAAAAGGCCCGGTCTCCTCCGGCCAGCGGTCGCTGGTATCTCCCGCCAGAATCGAATATACAGATATGCTGCCCCTCACCTCAAAATGTTCACAGCCATCCCTATATTTGTCGTTGTACCGATAGGATTCATTGAAACGGATAGCCATGTCTTGTAGCTGCTGCGCCGTCTCGTCCGTGTCGGTCAGCACAAGGCAGGGAGCCGCAAAGGAGGAGACTGAATCGCAGGTATCCTCATTGCTTATCACAAGTCCTTCCTGCCTCATGCAGTAAATGAGAAGTTTCTGAGAATAATTATCCTGATACATCCAGGCATCGCTTCCCAGCGGATAGGCATATGCAATGAATTGAATGGCGCTGTTTTCTCTGTCCTGCAATTTCACTGCCGGGCATTCCAGCGCCTGTTGAAAGTCCGGTTCTCCATCCGTGTAGCCGATATGTGTAAATTCGTCAATTATCTGAAAGTCTTTTCCGTATGCCCGCTCCATATAATTTCGTATGTCCGCGCTGCTTGGTCTGTGGGGAAAGAAGAGGAAAAAAGCCATCCCTGCCGACAGCGCGGCGAGGGAAATAATCAAAATGGGTATCCATATTTTTCTGTGCATGGTTTATCCTTTCGACGGCTGGTTTGACGGTGTCATCATTACCATAATTATAGCATATGTTTGCGGAAACTCAAGCCTGTGCTTTTGCGCTCATAGCCGTGAGTGTAAAAAATTTAAAATTCAGGGAACCTTTTTGCTCCCGAGAGTATCTTAATTAATATGGACGGGAAAACCATGGCGATTTCTCAGAGGGACCGTCCCGAATTTCATGCAAGGAGGAAAAAGGTAAAAATGAAAAAAAATTTAGTTGTTGTATCCGTTCTAGCGCTAACGCTGATCTTATCACCTCTCAGTGGTATAGGCAGGGGCGTGTTTGCGGACGAGGAGAATACATCTGCCGCAGTACTTTCTGCATCAGGTGATCAGAGTTCGGATTCAAGTGCAAGCGCTGCCACGACGCCAGCACCTACATCGACGCCTTTACCGCATGATGCCCCTGTGGAGCTGATTGTGGAAAGACTTAACGAGGTCTTGGATAATGCCGCAGCCACAGATCCAGACGGAAATCCAAACGCAGTTGTGTGGCAGCTGCTGGGAGTCATAGTTCAACACCGAATGGCTGATGCTATGACGGAAAGCGTTGAAGTCCGTGAAAAAATGGCAGATCTGGAGACACGCTATATAGAGTGGTACAACATTCAGGTGCAAGAGATGGAGATGGGTGACGCTGTAAAAGAGGTTGTGGATACAGACAAGGTAAGCATAATAGGTACTGCCTTTGATGCGGCGGGGACTTCTGACGTTACGATGCAGTGGAAGATGGACGTAGTGGATAAAGAGCTTAAGTTTATTCCGAGCCATAGCAAGCTTGTGAGTTTTGACGTTGAGTATTATCGTAATGGCGAGGTACAAGGGAATCATACCATGTGGTTACCTGTGACGATCACTATGCCTGTGCCTGGCGGAATCGATGTCGATAAGTTGGCGATTTGGCATTACATGAATTACTCTGAAGACAGCGTTGTGCGTATGCCGATCAAATTCTCCATTAATTCGGATGGAACGATTAGCTTTAGTGAGAGAAATTTCGTTTCCTCCACGTTTGCGTTTATAGAAGTATCTTCCTCCAGCGAGTCCGGCAGCAACACTCCTGCCAGCGGAGGGTCCGGCAGCAACACCCCTGCTAGCGGAGAGTCCGGAGGAAAGAGTGGTGATAATAGTTGGCAGGCGGATGTGCAGAGCCAGATCGCAGCAGCAGATCCGGGGACCATTGTCAAGATCACCAAAGATCAGAACATAAACAGCCTGTCCAACAGCGTTATGCAGCAGTTGGCAAAGCGTGGTGATGTGGCTCTGGAGATGGAATATACCTATGACGGCGTGGACTATCATATCGTTATCCCCGCAGGTTTGGCTGTGGATGATGATATTCCCTGGTATGGCCCCCTGTATCTGTCGGCATATTACAGCGGCTATGCATTGAGCGAGAACACGGCTGCGCCTACCTCTCTCTATATTGTGCAGAGTGGTGATACATTGAGCAAGATTGCGCGTAAACACAATACGACAGTTGCTGATCTGACGATGAAGAATCCTCAGATCAAGAATGTGAACACCATTAAGCCGGGTCAGATCATTACAATTGAGTAAGCGGTATCAGTAGGCCAAGAGGCTGGATTCCATAGGGGTCCGGCCTCTTTTTTCTGGTGGAGGGAGGGTGCTTTCACACTTGAGTTTCGTATAGAGGAATGCTATAATTTATTGAGAAAGAGTAGAAACTTAGTCATAACATACAAGGAGGAGTACCTCTATGAAACAGATCAACATGGCAATCCTGGGTGCGGGCAATATTGCCCGGCAGATGGCGGTGGCGGTAAATGGTCTGCAGAATCAGGTTCGCGCCTATGCGGTAGCCTCCCGCAGTCTGGAGAAGGCGGAGGCATTTGCCCGAGAGTGGCATTTTCAAAAAGCGTATGGTTCTTATGAAGAGCTGGCGGCGGACCCGGAGGTAGATTTGGTCTATATTGCCACGCCCCACGCCATGCACTATGACAACGCCCGGCTCTGCGTGGAGCATGGGAAGGCGGTGCTGGTGGAGAAGGCATTTACCGCTAATGCCGCTCAGGCCAGGGAATTAATTCGGCTGGCGGAGGAGAAAAAGGTCTTTTTGACGGAGGCCATCTGGACCCGCTATATGCCCGGCAGACAGATTGTGGAAAGACTGCTGGCACAGGGAGTCATCGGCGAGCCTATCTCTCTGGAGGCGGAGTTTTCGGTGCCGCTGAGCCATAAGCAGCGCATGTATGACCCAGCGCTGGCCGGAGGCGCGCTGCTGGACCTGGGGATGTACTGTCTGACCTTTGCCTCCATGTATTTTGGAGATGAGATTGCCGAGGTGACCTCCCGGGTGGAAAAGCTGGATACCGGCGTGGACGCCGTGGACGATATTTACTACACTTATATGGACGGCAAAAAAGCCCATCTGCGCACCTCCATGGTAACAGGCCCTGTCAATCGGGGGGAGATTAAGGGAACTCAGGGGCGTATCGAGGTGGACACACTGAACAATTTTACTGCTATCCGGGTATATGACAATACGGGAAATCTGCTGCAGGAGCCGGAGATTCCCGCCCAGATCAATGGCTATGAATACGAGGTGCGGGCCTGCGTGCGGGCCTTGGAGACCAGAACTTTGGAGTGTGAGGAGATGCCCCACAGTGAGACCATAGAGATCATGGAGCAGATGGATCGCCTGCGCCGGGAGTGGGGTGTGGTGTATCCCTTCGAGGTGGAGTGACAGGCCCTGAAGACTACAGAACTCATGCAACTTTGAGTTGCTTTTTTCTCAAAAAGCGAACCGTAAAGTTGGTGGAATCCCTCCGAGAACTATTATATGATAATTCCATCAACCGCGTATTCTGCCGGAAATGGCGCCGAGAGGGCAGATGCGGAACTAAAGCGGTAACTGTCAGGGCAGTTACGGAACTATAACAGTAACTGCCCATACAGTGCCTGGAATAAATACTGGCCGCACTATGGACAGGATTTATTCCACCGTTCATGGTACTGTGAGGGCAGTTACGGAACTATAAATGGAGGGAAAATAGAATGAGCTTTGGACAAAATCTTTTGTTTCTGAGAAAAATGAAAAACAATATGACCCAGGAGGAACTGGCGGAAAAATTGGATGTAAGCAGGCAGACGGTATCCAAATGGGAGCTGGACGCCGCCTACCCGGAGATGGAGAAACTGCTGGGATTGTGTACATTGTTTTCCTGCACTCTGGACCAGCTGGTGCGGGAGGACATGAATATCATCAACGAAGCCTACTCCAATATCCGCATAGAGGAGGTGGAGGCTTTCCGCTATATCCAGTACACGGTTATCAGCCCGGAGCCGGAGGAGGACGCCATAGATCATGTAAAAAAGTGGGCGCAGCAGATTGGCATTCAGAACCCCAGAATCATTGGCTGGGATTTCCCGGCGGTTTCCCAGGAGCAGATAAATGTACACCACATGCATGGCTACGGGGCGGCGCTGATTCTGGCCCCCGGCATTTCGGAGGAAGGACTGCCTGCGGAGGTGAGAAAGCAGGACAAACAGCGGTACATTGCCATCACGATCAGGGAGCCGCACACGGATGCCTTTGTTGTGATACCCAATGCCTATAAGGTTTTGATGGCCTACATGAATACCAACGGTATCAAGGGCAAATGGGACGGTCATATCATTGACTGTTTTGAGAAGGAATACGATCTGGACGGCGTGTGGCACATGGACGTGTATATTGCGGTGGAGTAGACGATACGCGCAGTGCGCCAGGATTTTCAGATGGGAAATCTGGCCGGAGAGAGAAACAGAATGTACTTGACAAGACCAGTCTATTCTGATAAACTGAGTATGGTTTATCGGAATAGACTGGTCTTTGGTTTCTAATTGCCGAGCGCCTGGCGAAACGGGCAGATAAGAAAGGGAACTGGAAGAGATGGAGAAAATATTTGAGAGTGAGTATCGCTTTTTATGTGTGATCTGGGAGCATGAGCCTGTGAGCAGTCCAAGGCTGGTGGAGCTTTGCAGCCTCGAGCTGGGCTGGAAAAAATCAACCACCTACACAGTGCTGCGCAAGCTGGCGGAAAAGGGGATGGTACAGAACGAAAATACTATAGTTACCTCTCTGGTCAGCAAAGAGCAGGTGGACCGTCAGGCCAGCGACGAGCTGTTGGAGCGCACTGCAGGGGGAGACGTGCCCCGATTTCTGGCGGCCTTTTTGAAGGATCGCAAGCTGACACAGAAGGAGATTCAGAAGATTCGGGAACTGATCGAGGAGGCGCAGCCTGAGGATATTTCTCAGCAGTAATCCGGGAGAACGGAGGAAGAGATGACGAGAGTGTGGGAGATATGGAGTCAGATGCATATAGTGGAACATTTGTGGCAGATGAGTCTGTTGGCGGGACTGCTGATTGGATTTGTTCTGATTCTGCGTCTGCTGCTGCGCAGATGTTCCAAAGGATATAGCTATGGTCTGTGGCTGTTGGTGTTGCTGCGTCTGCTGTGTCCGGTTTTTATTGAGAGTGATTACAGTGTGCAGCCCCAGTTTTTGACTGGCGGGGTGATGGACGTTTCTGGGCAGGAAGGAGAGCAGTACCCGGCAGCGCAGATTCCCCTGGGTGCAAACGGTCTCCCTGGTGAGAAGGAGGGGGTGCCCGAGGGGGAGAGCGGCGAAAGTATGGCAATGCCGGAGTTTATGGGAATGGGTTTTTCGCCCGACTATCAGGCGGAAGGAACCATGGACGGCCAGGGAACTTCGATCGGAGAGAGCAGCGAAAGCCGCCTGGTCACAGGGGACAAGGCGGCAGACAATATTTATGACAACAGATACATAGCTGGGGCAGTAAATTCGGGGGAGAGATTCTTGCGGCGCTATCTTCCATGGCTGCGGGGAATCTACGCGCTGGGAGCCGGAACACTTCTGCTTAATTTTGCGGCGCAGTATATAGGATGGAAACGTAAGCTGAGGGCCGCCGTCCATGTGAGAGACAATATCTGGTGCAGTGAGAGAGTTATGTCTCCCTTTGTGCTGGGAGTGATGCGTCCTCGAATTTATCTGCCCTACGGACTGGAGGCCCAGAAGATGGAGCATATCCTGCTCCACGAGCAGAGCCATATCCGACACATGGACCCTCTGCTGCGGCTACTGGGCACCCTCGCCCTGTGCCTGCACTGGTGGAACCCGCTGGTGTGGCTGGGAATTCACATGTTTTATCAGGACATGGAGATGTTTTGTGATGAGACGGCCATGGCGCAGGCGGATCTATCCCGGAGACAGGCCTACGCCGCCACTTTGCTGCAGTTTGCCATAAAGCAAAGCGGTCCGGCCCCAGTGCTGGCCTTTGGAAAAACTCACACGGAGCGCCGGATAAGAAATGTGCTGGAGCAAAAAAAGCGTGGGAGAGGGATTGCGCTGTCGGTGGTATTGGCAGCACTGGCAGGCGGAATGCTCTTTTTGACAGTGCCTCGGGGAGTCCGGGCGGGAATGTCGAATGAGGATACGGACTCCCAGTCTTTGAAACAGGAAATACTGCAGGATTTTGTACTCAGTGAGGGACAGGTGGAGACATCGACAGGCGATATGGTGACGCTGCGGCTGGTGCTGACGGAGGGCGCACGCACTGCCTATCAGACCCAGGAGGGCGAGACGGCAGAGAATTATGAGGGTCTATATGAGCTGCAGGTTTTGGATTCCCAGGGCCAGTTTTCGGACAGGACAGCACTGTCCAATGAACAGGGCGGCGAGACAATGTGCTTTTTCTACCGGGATTTTCCCTGGTATTTTGAGGACTATAATCTGGATGGGCTGCAGGATTTCTTTGTGGGCACTAAGACAGAGGATGGCAGAAATTACCATTATTTCTTTACAATCACAGCACAGGGAGAACTGGAGTATCTCTTTGACGGACCCATGTGGGGAGATTATTGGCCAATGAGCGCTGATGAGATCACCAATCTGTATCTTGAGTCCGGCGGTGGGGAACATGATTTCCACACTCTGTTTTTATACCAGATGAACATGGAGTATTCCTCCCACGACTTTTATACATGGTCTCCCGAATATGAAAAATACCGCAAGAGTGTGGACTTTACCGGAGTATATCCCGAGGGTTGGAATCGGGAGGCCGCGGACTATCTGGAGGGCGACTGGCGCATCACGGGGATGGATATATGGAGCCGGGAGGAGACAGAGCCGGAATATCGGATTGGAGAGACTCTGAGTTATACAGATGATACTTTCCGGTGTATGGATGCGGCGGGCAATGTAAAATACGAGAGCGATATTGCGGGCTGTAGCAGTCTGGCGCAGAATGCGGAGGAATTTGAGAATACCTTTGATGTGGCCTGGCCAAGCGCATATGCGCAGGAAACCAGACGGATACTGCTCAATCTGGGCGAGGGCGCTGACATTGGAAATGTGGTCTATGTGCTGGACGAAAACAGGATATTGGTGTATGATCTGACAAGTCAGGGCGTATTCTGGACGGCTGCCCGGGTGCAGCAGGGAGAGGTGGCACGGGAGTAAAGTGTTTCAGAGAAACAGAACGGAGTGGAGAATATGGCGACGAAGATTACGGACGAGACGATCGGGTATATAGCGTCTCTGGCCAAGCTGGAACTGACGGGCGAGGAGCAGAAACAGGCCGGACGAGACATGGAAAAAATGCTGGACTACATTGACTTGCTGGAGGAATTGGACACCGAGAACGCGCAGCCGGCGTTCCACATATTTCCAGTGGAAAACGTGTTTCGGGAGGACGTGGTGACAAACGGGGACGGCAGCCGGGAAATCTTAGGAAACGCCCCTGCAGAGGAGAGCCATATGTTTGTGGTTCCGAGAACCGTAGAACCTTAAACAGCATATCCCCTGCGTGCTAGAAGGGATATGCGGAACTTTAATGAGAGGGCTTGTAACATGGATTTGCTGTCACTTTCGGCTGTGGAGCTGTCCGCAGCTATCAGAGAGGGAAAAACTACTGCACCGGCGGCTCTGGAGGCGGTGCTGACACAGATAGACAGGACGGAGAAAAACTATCACTGCTATGTGACCATTGATCGGGAGAGGGCGCAGGAGAGAGCATACAGAGTGCAGCGGCAGATAGAAAGCGGCGCGCTTACCGGTCCGCTGGCCGGTGTGCCCATGGCGGTGAAGGACAATCTGTGTACGGAGGGACTGAGGACCACCTGTGCCTCCAGGATGTTAGAGGACTTTGTTCCCGCCTACACTGCGGAGGCAGTGCGGAGACTGGAGGAGGCCGGGGCTGTGCTTGTGGGCAAGACCAATATGGATGAGTTTGCCATGGGCTCCACCACGGAGACCTCCTGCCATGGAGTTACCTGCAATCCCTGCAATCCCGACCATGTGCCCGGCGGTTCCTCCGGCGGCAGTGCGGCGGCGGTGGCGGCGGGAGAGTGTTTTTTTGCTCTGGGTTCCGACACAGGCGGCTCTGTGCGCCAGCCTGCAGGCCACTGCGGGGTGGTCGGCATGAAACCCACCTACGGCACGGTGTCCAGGTATGGGCTGATCGCCTATGCCTCGTCTCTGGACCAGGTGGGGCCTCTGACCCGCAATGTGTCCGACTGCGCGGCGGTGCTGGAGGTTATCTCCGGCCACGACTCCAAGGACTCCACCTCCATAGATCGGCGGGACACGGATTTTACAGGCGCGCTGCGGGCGGACGCAGAGGGTCTGCGCATCGGTCTACCCAGAGACTATTTTGGAGAGGGGCTCATGCCCGAGGTCAGGGAGGCTGTGCTGCGGGCAGCCCAGATACTGCGAGGCAGGGGAGCCGTGGTGGAGGAGTTTGATCTGGGGCTGGTGCAATACGCGATTCCCGCCTACTACACTATCGCATCCGCCGAGGCCAGCTCTAACCTGGAGCGTTTCGATGGCGTCAAGTACGGGTATCGCGCAGAGGGGACACAGGGGCTTGACGATATGTACAGAAAGACCCGCTCCCAGGGATTCGGAGCGGAGACAAAGCGCAGAATCATGCTGGGCTGCTTTGTGCTGAGCACGGGATACTACGACGCCTATTATCTCAAGGCTCTGAAAGTGAAAGGGATGATAAAGAGAGCCTTCGACAGGGCTTTCGCGCAGTATGACTTGATTCTGGGCCCGGTGGCTCCCACCACGGCCCCGCGTCTGGGAGAGAATCTGGATGATCCCATGAGCATGTATCTGGGGGATATCTATACGGTTTCGGCAAATCTTGCCGGTCTGCCGGGGATCTGTGTGCCCTGCGGCAGCGACGCCCGGGGACTTCCCGTGGGACTGCAGCTGCTGGGAAATTGCTTTCAGGAGAAAAAGCTGCTGCAGGCGGCGTATGCCTTTGAACAGGCAAGGGATATGCGGAACTTAAATAAAAGAGGTATGATATGACCAGAGAATATGAATGCGTTATAGGGCTGGAAGTGCATGTGGAGCTTGCCACCAAAACAAAGATATTTTGCGGCTGTCCCACCGATTTCGGAGGCAGGCCCAACAGTCATACCTGCCCCGTATGCACCGGTATG
This sequence comes from uncultured Acetatifactor sp., assembly GCA_964383805.1. GTDB lineage: Bacteria > Bacillota > Clostridia > Lachnospirales > Lachnospiraceae > Acetatifactor. The sequence continues at coordinate 8,742 of CAYLIM010000067.1, read as the reverse complement.
CCGGGTTCCCTGCCTGTGCTCAACAGGCAGGTGCTGGAGTACGCGGTGGCGGTGGGGCTGGCGACCCACTGCGAGATAGCGGAGTATTGCAGATTTGACCGCAAAAACTACTTTTATCCCGACAATCCCCAGAATTACCAGATATCCCAGTTGTATCTGCCGGTATGTCGGGATGGATATGTGGACATTGACGTTCCGGAGGGCAGCAGGCGAATCGGCATTCATGAAATCCACATGGAGGAGGATGCGGGCAAGCTGATTCACCGGGAAGGCGGGAAAAATACACTGGTGGACTACAACCGTTCCGGTGTGCCGCTGATAGAGATTGTGACCGAGCCCGACATGGAAAATGCCTGGGAAGTCATTGCCTTCCTGGAGAAACTGCGTCTGCTCATTCAGTATCTGGGCGCCAGCGACTGCAAGCTGCAGGAAGGTTCCATGCGTGTGGACGTGAATCTGTCTGTGCGGGAGATGGGGGCGGCGGCCCTGGGAACCCGCACGGAGATGAAGAATCTCAACAGCTTTCACGCCATATCCAGGGCCATAGAGGGGGAGAGGGAACGGCAGATCGCCGTGCTAAAGAGCGGAGGGGAGGTAGCCATGGAAACCCGCCGCTGGGATGACTCCGAGGGATGTTCCCACGCCATGCGGTCCAAGGAGGACGCCCGGGACTACCGATATTTTCCCGATCCGGATTTGCCCCCTGTGCATATCGACAGGGAGTATCTGGAGAAGATACGCGCCGGAGCGCCGGAATTTCGCACGGAGAAAATGGCGCGGTACAGGACGGAGTATGGCATTCCGGACTATGACATTGAGATTATCACCGGCAGCAAGCACATGGCAGATTTGTTTGAGGCTGCTACGGCAATCTGCGGACAGCCTAAAAAAGTGTCCAACTGGCTCATGGGGGAGACTTTGCGCCTGCTGAGAGAGCGGGATATGGACGCTCAGGATATCAGGGTCAGCCCCGAGCATCTGGCGGCGCTGATCGATCTGGTGGAGAAAAAGGAGATTACCGGCAGCGTGGCTAAGGAGGTCTATGAGGTTATGTTTGCTCAGGACGTGGACCCGGTGCGATATGTGGAAGAAAAGGGGCTGAGAACCGTCAACGATCAGGAGATTCTGCGCAGGACGGCGGAGCAGGTGATCGCTGAAAATGCTCGGTCCGTCGCGGATTATCAGAGCGGCAAGGATAAGGCATTGGGTTTTTTGGTGGGGCAGACCATGAAGGCAATGAAAGGGAAAGCAGACCCGGTGGGTGTCAGTGAACTGCTGAAAGAACTGCTGAAAAGCGGAAAAACAGGGGCCTGACTCCGGTGGGAGCGGCCCCTGCTTTGGGCGTATCAACCGCCCTGTCAATTTTCTATATCGTAGATCATGCAGATAAGCTGTAGAATCGAGTCGGTCTCTGCCACATTGCCAATCACGCTCAAAATCACATCCTCATCCTGGAAGATGAATGCTTCCTGAATACAGGGGCAGTCCTGAATGTACAGACCTATGGGCACAGGGTCCTTCATGTCCTCCGCGCGTGAGGGATCGTCAGGGTATGAGGGTGTGTCTGTCAGTGTGCCGTTCTCCTGTCCAGCCTCAAGCTCATCGGCAACGGCGGCGTCCATGTAATAGTAGTAAGGCTCCAACTGTTCCTGCAGCTCCTGAGGCAGCACCTGGCGCAAATCCCGGAACATGCCGTTGTAGGCAAAGCGGTTGACGACCAGAGGACCGCTGGCCACCACGTCCACATCACCGGCCGCAATGTAGACTGTCAGACGCTCTATGGCATCCGCATTGCCCTGGTCGTAGGCGCTGTCCGAAATATATATGTTCGTGTCAAACAGAACATCGTATTTTCCCAGATCAATGCCTGCACGGTCGGCAAAATCCTCTCGGAAGGCATCGTACTGCGGAGTCTGGTATGCATTGACAAAGGCCCCGTAAAATGCCCATTCCTTGCGGGTTGCCACGCTGTGTATCAGAGAGATGACACAGGCGATCAGGACCACGCCGCCTATCACATGCCATTTATAGTAATCGAGAAAATACTGAAAACGCTCCTTGAAACTTTTCTGCTTTATAGCTTCCCGCTCTTCGCGGAACTCGTCCATCAACGGCATAGCGAATCCTCCAAATTATAAATTCCACAGTGTATTTTATCCTATTAAGAATAATAAGGGTTTCGACGTGGCATGTCAATAAAGTGTTCATAATATGAATCTAAAAAAAGGATAAAAAACTTGCAAGTTTGTCCCATCTGGTATATCATTTTGTTATAGGCCGAGGGTGATCGGACATATTTAGTTGAGGGACGGGGTACACATTAACGCAATAACACGGGCATGTGTTATGCAGAAAGAGGTAAGTATGAGCGAGACTTATGTAGAATGCCTTGTAAAGGCGAAATCCAGGATGGGAATGGTGCTTTTAAAATATCTGCTGATCGGTCTGACCGCCGTGTTTGTGCTGCTATTGCTGCTGGGCGTTGTTCTGGCAATCATTCCCGGGGCTATAACCGGTGTGGGAGCGTATTTTGTGTCACTGTACTCCGATCTGGAGTATGAGTATCTGTACCTGGACAGGGAGCTGGTCATCGACAAGGTGCTTGCCAAGAGCAGGCGCAAGCGTATAGCCACTTACCAGGTGGACCGGATGGAGATCATGGCGCCGTTTCGCTCCTACAGGCTGGACAACTATAAGAATCGCCAGGTCAAGATCAAGGACTACAGTATCGGTGAGGAGTTGAAACCTGATCTGCGCTATGCCGTGTATTATGAGGGCGGCGAGAAACTGATTCTGAGTCCCTCGGAGGAAATGGTTAAAGCCATTCGCAGCGTCGCGCCCAGAAAAGTTTTTACGGATTAAAAAAATATTCAGAAAACACAAATTGACAGTTGACATCGGCTGTCAATTTTGTTACACTCGAATGCAAACCCCAACGCGGGGAATATGTGGAACTTAGGATCAGATGATCCCCAAAACAGCATATTTCTGTACAGTCCCCAGAGAATTTCTGAGCGCTTGCGGTCAGAAATTACTCTGCCAGGTATTGGGACTGGGAAGGAATATGCGGAACTTAAATAGGAGGAGAGAATATGGGACAGATTATTGGCGAAGGCATTACTTTTGACGACGTGCTGCTGGTACCGGCGTACTCCCAGGTAGTGCCCAATCAGGTAGACCTGACCACATGGCTTACCAAGAAGATCAAGCTGAACATTCCGATGATGAGTGCGGGCATGGACACTGTCACGGAACATCGCATGGCAATTGCCATGGCCAGACAGGGCGGCATCGGTATCATCCACAAAAACATGTCTATTGAGGCTCAGGCGGAAGAGGTGGACAAGGTCAAACGTTCCGAGAACGGCGTCATCACAGATCCTTTTTCCCTGACTCCCGATCACACACTGGCGGATGCGGACAATCTGATGGGCAAGTTCCGCATATCCGGCGTACCCGTCACGGAGGGACGCAAGCTGGTGGGTATCATCACCAACCGCGATCTGAAATTCGAGAAAGATTTCACCAAGAAAATCAAAGAATCTATGACATCAGAAGGTCTGATTACCGCTCCCGAGGGCATTACTCTGGAGGAGGCAAAACAGATTCTGGCCAAGGCCCGCAAAGAAAAGCTGCCCATTGTGGACAAAGATTTCAATCTGAAGGGTCTGATCACCATTAAAGATATTGAGAAGACGATCAAATATCCCCTGGCGGCAAAGGACGAGCAGGGTAGATTGCTCTGCGGCGCGGCAGTGGGAATTACCGCCAATGTGCTGGAGCGTGTGGCGGCGCTGGTGGCGGCGAAGGTGGATGTGATCGTGCTGGACAGCGCCCACGGACATTCCGAGAACGTGCTGCGCTGCATTCGCATGATTAAAGAAAATTACCCCGAAGTGCAGATCATTGCGGGCAACGTGGCTACAGGCGAGGGCACCAAAGCCCTGATTGAGGCCGGTGCGGATGCAGTGAAGGTGGGGATCGGTCCCGGTTCCATCTGTACCACCCGTGTGGTAGCGGGTATCGGCGTACCCCAGATCACTGCTGTGATGGACGCCTATTCCGTGGCAAAAGAGTACGGAATCCCTATTATCGCGGACGGCGGCATCAAGTACTCCGGCGATATCACCAAGGCAATAGCGGCGGGCGGCAATGTCTGTATGATGGGCAGTATGTTTGCAGGCTGCGATGAGAGCCCCGGGGACTATGAACTGTTCCAGGGACGGAAATACAAGGTATACCGTGGCATGGGTTCCATCTCCGCCATGGAGAACGGCAGTAAGGACCGCTATTTCCAGGAGAACGCCAAGAAACTGGTGCCCGAGGGAGTGGAGGGCCGTGTGGCCTACAAGGGCCTGGTGGAGGACACCGTGTTCCAGCTCATGGGCGGTCTGCGTTCCGGTATGGGCTATTGCGGCGCTCACAATATTGAGGAGCTGAAACAGAACGGCAGATTTGTCAAGATATCCGCCGCCTCTCTGAAGGAGAGCCATCCTCATGACATACATATCACCAAGGAGGCGCCCAATTACAGCGTGGATGCGTAAGCCCAAGTTGGAATTTTAAGGAAAATTGGTCTTGCAACAACACGGCAAATGCATTATAATGTAAATTAAGAAGAGACTCGGAATTTTGCGCAGACGATTTTGTGCAGGAAAGGAGCATGCATGAATATATCGAGCGTGAGCAATGTAAACTCCATATACGGGAAAATAGCAAGCGGAAAGAGGATCCAGACGGCAGCGGATGACGCGGCGGGGCTTGCCATTTCCAATGAGATGAAAAGAAACAATAACGGATTGGATGTGGGCGCTGCCAATATCATGGATGGTATCGGTGTTGCCAATATTAAAGACGGAGCATTAGGAGTCATGCAGGATGCGCTGCAGCGGATTCATGAGCTCAGCATCAAGGCATCCAACGGCCTGTACGGTGATGATGAGAAACAGATGATTCAGAAAGAGGTCGATCAGCTTTTAGAGGGCCTCCAGTATACGGCCACCGCGACACAGTTCAACGGCATGAAACTGTTGGACGGCAGCATGGCGGATATGGATATCGCGATGAATGCCGATGGATCGGGGCTTAAGATCCAGATGGAAAATCTGTCGCTGAAGTCGCTGGGACTTGAGGGATACAATGTTACCGGAGATTTTGACATCGGTGCCATTGAGAACGCCATGAAAAAAATCAGCGAGGCAAGGAGCAGCACCGGGGCGTACACCAACGCAATGGAGCACGCCTACAATTACAACACTTCGGCGTCCTATAATCTTTTGAGCGCCAGGAGCCGGATAGAGGATTTGGATATCCCGACAGCGGTTTCCGAGCAGAAGAAAAACAAGCTGCTGGATGACTATCGTATGGGTATGCTGCGCATGAAGATGCAGAATGATACATTGATTACCAGAATGTTCGGCAGCATGTAGGCGGAAGACTATTTAATACAGCAAATGAGATATTATTCCGATGGGCATGAATTGCTCATCGGAATTCTTTTAACAGGAAATGAAACATGGTTCTTTATAAAGAGCATATGAGGATCAGTTGGCGCAATAGCGCAAGTGCAGCTTGCGCTGTGCGGGGGTATTATTTTGACAAAAAATGGAAAATGTCGGAACCTTTTTCAGCTTTTATGTATCTATTACATATAGGCTTTTTTTCAAATCAGTAGATAATAAAAGACATAGAAAGAGGTTTCGGACGATGAAGCAAATTGAATTTTGTGAGCGGGTCAGTCAATACAGACACCAATTTTACATAACTGCTTATGCCGTCCTGGGAAATGAGGCAGACGCGGAGGATGCTGTCTGTAATGCCATTTTGAGCGGATATGAGCATCTGGCACAACTGAAGAATCCAAAGAAGTTTAAATCATGGATGCTCACCATTACAAAAAATGAGGCTTTGAAACTCTGTCGCAAGAGAATGGAACTCCCGGGGGATGAAAATGTGGAGCGGCTGATGCAGCCAACCTATGACAGCCATAACGAATTGTGGGATATTGTACAATCGTTAAAGGATGAATATCGCATCGTCATAGTACTCTTCTATTACAACGACCTTTCTCTGCGGGATATTTCCAAAGTGCTGGATATCTCCATAGGAACGGTAAAATCACGCCTGGATCGCGGAAGAAAGCTTTTAAAGGATGCTTTGGGTGAATAGGTGGAATCGGATATGAATAAATTTGACAAGAAAATGAAAGAACTTTTCAAAAACATAGAGGCTCCGGCATCCTATGATGAGAAAGTGGACAAGGTTCTGCTTGATATCATGAAAAAGGATGAAACTATTCTGGAAAAGAAAACAAATAACAGGTTAATCCCCCGGATCGCCATCTGTCTGCTCTGTATCGTCTGCGCTGTCTCGTTGTACACCCTGGACGTCCATGCGGATCTCTTTTCATTTTTTAAGGAAACGATATTGGATTTTCTGGGAAGAGGGAATTCGGGGGAGGACATCTCGGATATGGGTGTGGAGAGCGAGAGACTGTCGGTGGACAGCAAGCCGGACCTGATGATGGAGCTGCAGGAAACGGTCATTGACAGCCACAGTATATATCTGCTGGTGAAAATAACGGCGCCATCTAATATTCAGTTTGAGGAAAATGTGTTGTTTGATTATTTCTGTTTTTGCAAGGGGGCAAATTATAATGTGAATCAACTCCTTGGCGGTTCGCTCTCCTGTGAACTGCTGGAGGTGAGTGAACAATACCCCAACATAGCCACCTATGTAGTCAGCAAGGTATTTGATGAAACCTTGGAGGAGGGAAGCGAGGTGACCGTCTGTTTCAAGGATTTGACAAGGAATCCCTACTCTTCTGACCCAGAGCTGATGATAAGCGGGGTATGGAGCCTGACTTTCCCCTATTATCCCACAGTCACTGACCATATAGAGCTGGAGGGCGGCCCGGATATGGTGTTTTCCTATATCAATACAACGGCGGAGTTAATAGGAATTGAGTTATCTCCCGTTGGAATCTTAGTGCGCGCCGATGTCTCCAACTTTCCTCAGGACGAGCTGGGGGTCTCGGACACTACGATCGCCATCAGGCTGAAGATGATTGACGGAAGCGAGTTGACAGTGGTGAGCCATGATCCCGAGGAGGCGGGGTATATCCAGGGCGGCAGCGTATCCTTTACCGAAGAAGGAGAAAAAACGTACCAGCAGGATAATTTGGAATTCAGCGGTATGATTAATATTGCAAAGGTAGTGGGAGTATACATAGAAGACCTGTATGTGCCTGTGCGCGAAGTGGAATGAGATAAGTAGTTAAAACGTCTGCCATAGGCAACGGTACTCTCTCGAAAAAATTAAAATTCTGGGAACCTTTTTATTCTCATAAGTATCTTATTAATATATGGGAAAACTGCGGCAATGTGTCAAAGGAACCGTCCGGGTGGCGGAAAAGACAGAGCTGCGGTATTCCTGACCAGCATAGCCCGGCCCGCAGGAGGGCATATACTGACTAACATTAAGATTTTTAGGTTTCCGCACAGCACATGTCGCATAATCGGGCAACATGCACTTTGCGGAAAGGAAAATCTAATCGTTAGTGGGTATAAGATGGCTATGACTTTATATTACATGGAGGAATGAGAAATGAAGAAAAAGGTTTTAGCGTTGTTGTTGGGAGGGGTAATGGCAGTCGGCGTCCTCTCCATGCAGGTGCCAGCAACGGTGGAGGCAGCAGGCGTGACACTGGAGGAGTGCGGCTGGCACACGGAGTCTCACGTTGAGGCATATGAGGTTACCACTGTTGACGGACTGCTCACAGTGTACATTTCCGTTAAGGAATTTGAAGGTGACGTCACACTTGAACAAGCTGGTTTTACTCTTGTTGCGCTTGAAAAACAACTTGATAATCCTACAAGTTGGGGCAAAGTATCAGATGCATTACGTGATTTAGGTTATCCTAATGAGTTATGTATGTGGGCTAGAACTGAAAGCGGCGCTTATACGTTTACAGGTCTTCAGGCCGATAAAACTTATTATGTATATTGTGTAGCATTTGATCATGATTGGGGTCCGGAAAGTTCTGATAATCATGATGTGATATGTCTCGGTTCCGCCACGCCCACTGTCGGCCCTGCCAACACCCCTTCCGAGAGCACTCCCTCTGGTAGTGGCTCTTCCGGCAATGCTCCCTCTGGCAGCGTTTCCTCTGATCCCGCCAAGACGGCAGAGTCAGCGATAATCGGCCAGATCAAAACAGCGGAGGCCGGTTCCACCGTTACCATGGAGGGCACCACTACCCTGTCCAATTCGGTTATGAAGGAACTGCTGAAAAAAGGCGATGTATCTTTAAAGCTTGAGTTCACATACAACGAGGAGGATTATGTGATCGTGATCCCCGCCGGCGCGGCTCTCGACAACGATATTCCCTGGTATGGTCCCCTGTATCTGGCCCAGCAGTATGGAAACAGCGCAGGGACTGCGGCTCCCGCGGCACCTGAGGCGGGCGGAGTTTATGAGGTGAAACGCGGCGACACCCTGAGCAAGATCGCGGCGGCAAACAACATGACGCTGAAACAGCTGCTGGCCAAGAACCCTCAGATCAAGGACGCAAATAAGATTTCTGTAGGCCAGAAGATCAATCGGTAAATTTCCGGGCGGCAGCAGCCGGATATATATTGTGCCAGACCACTGTGCAAAATCGGTGGTCTGGCATTTTCTATATATTAATTTTTTTGTTTCCGCACTTGCCAAAACGCTCCAAACCATGTACTATATAAGTAA
>CAYLIM010000066.1:0-18017 GCA_964383805.1 uncultured Acetatifactor sp. | reverse complement strand
TACGCTTTTTGAGTGGCCTTTCCACAACCATTGTCGGCCCTACTGCAGCTGACTTGCTCTTGCTCATATTTCTCTCCTTTCTTGTGCAGGCGAATAGGCCTCTAAAACTTACTCCGCCTGACCTGTTGTTTCGCATTGCATGCTGTACGCGAAACGTTTTTCATTTATTTTTTATAAAAATAACACTTTTTTTATATTCAGTCAATACTTTGTTTAGTATTTTGTGTGATTTATTGTGCAAACCGTCATAAATGACAAATTTTTAGTTCAAATTATGTGCATTATTCCAGGTATATTTTGGAGCCATAGCGCATATCGTTTCGCATTTTTATTTTGTACCACTTTACAAATTATATTGAATATATTATAATAATTTTATTCTTTCGCAAAAAATGAGTATTCTGAGCGTTTATATCTGTCTCCCGCCGTTTGCGCTCATGGCGGCGCCATATTCGGGATTTCAGAAAACAGGAGTGATATAACTTATGCGCATAGGAGAATTGGAATATCTGCACAACTCAAAATCGTCCGTGGACCGGGATCGGAATGAAAATACGGAGGACCCGGATGTATCGGGACTTTCCGATAGACAAAAGAAATGGAAAAACTGGTGGTACTATTATAAATGGTATGTGCTCTGCGGCATTGTTCTGTTGGGAATCATCATAAATGTAGTGGGAAGTCGTCTGGGACTGTGGACGAAAGCACCAGACTTTCAGATCGCATATGTCGGCACATCGCAGCTGCCCGCCGATACCGTATCCGCTCTGGAACAGGCTTTCGCCTCCTTAGCCTCCGATTTCAACGGGGACGGAGAAGTCATTGTCAAGGTCAACCAGTATATAAACGGCATAGAGGGCGACGACCCCGAAGCATCCTATTATGAGTATGCCTCGGAAATCTCCCTGATCGGTGACATCTCGGACTGTGAGAGTTATTTTTTCCTGCTGGATGACCCGGATGAGTTTCAGCGGGAATTTCAGCTGCTGGCCCTTCCGGACGGAACCTGCCCCGACGACACGGACTATTCCACGGAAGGCAAGGTTATACCGTGGGCGTCCTGCCCGCCCCTTGCCGGGATGGAGCTTGGCACTTATTCCTCCTCCATCCTGGGAGAGGAGATCACCGGAAGTAATCAGGAACTGCTCTCCGGACTTTTTATCGGCAGACGCTGTTTCTTCACAGACAGCATCACGAAACATGCCGATAAATGCAGCGCTTTGTGGGATACACTGTACACAGATTTTTGACAATACCATCATATAATAAGGAGCACACTAAAATGAAGACAACCAAAAACAGAGGATTCAAATTTTTACTCGGCGTCCTTTGCATCGCCCTCTTCTCGCTGGCGGGCTTTTTCTTCATCTCCTCTCCGATGGAGCAGACAAGAGAGGATACATGGGCGGATTCCGGTTTTCTTAAAATCGGCCGCAGCTTAATCATCCAAAACGCGGACAATACTCTGACTCTTCTGGACAGCAAGGATGTGCTGTCCGCAAGCGGCCTGTACTATGCCACCTGGATAATGGGGGAATCGGAGCCTTATGTAAACAGTGATGGGGAGACCGTCGATCTATATGACGTTCAGCTCTATTTTATTCTGAGTGAGCATAAAAGCGCCGCAGAGGCCGGCAACGATATGACCAAGTGGATAGATCTTGGCAAAAAGAATTACGAAGTTTTAACAGAGGAAGAAATTGACTGCAATGGACAGTCCTATTTACTGATTACCTATAACTGCGTCAGCAAAGATAACCCCTACGACCGGGGTGCATCCGCTTTTGGCGTCTACAGCAGCAATGCCATGTGCTTTGAGCTGACCTGCCGGGACAAATTTGAGGGGGACTTGAAAAGCATGCTGATCTCCTTCCTGGACAACTGCGCCTACGGCGGACAGGATTGACTGAAACGCCGTTAAATGTCTAAAATTCTCCCGCATGTTTTTGAAAGAACTCAAAGTACGCCCTCACGTTCTCCAGCTCCGTCCAGCGTTTCACGTCCACCGGGTCCTCATCCATATCATATATCTTGGCCCCCCTCATGGACAGCAGGAAGGGGGAATGGGTGGCTATGATAAACTGGCAGCCAAAGAATCTGGCGGAATCCTCCAGAAAGCGCAGCAGCTCCTGCTGCCTCTGGGGAGACAGACTGTTCTCCGGCTCGTCCAGCAGATACAGCCCGTTTTCCTGTATCTTTTCGGAGAAATACAGAAAGGCGCTCTCTCCGTTGGAGTGCTCCCGCACATTGTCCATCAGGTTCGCTCTCACATATTTGGACTGGGTCTTTTGGCGAGCCTGCACCACCTTTTTCAGCTGCTCGTAGTCCTCCAGGGAACGCATCTGAAAATGGTTGTATTTGTTCTCCAGATACTCCGTAAATACGTCCTCCCTTTTCCGGTCGATCCCCTCATTCAGAGACCGCAGATTCAGCATAAAGTCAAACACATCGTCGCTGGTGATAATTCTGCTGCACTGCGGGATGGGCTGCTGGGTCTCATAGCCGCATAATTTCGTATAGCTCTCAAAAAAATTGCTGCGGTTGTACAGCGCCTCCCGCTGCAGCCCCAGCGTCTCCCCGATCACGTTCAGCGCCGTGGTCTTGCCTGAACCGTTGCCCCCGTAGAGGATCGTCACTGGCTCGAAATCCAGCATCCGCAGACTCCTCCGGGAAAGGATCTGAAACGGATAATAGGAGTCGTAGCAAGTCCGTTTCTGCCCCAGAAAAAAGTCAAACTCCTGTTCATCCGTAGGAAATGTAAAATGTGATAAGTAAATCATACTGTATTCTCTCCGACTCTCTATTTCAATCCGATCCCCTTAAGCACTTCCGTGGTAGTCAATCCCCGGTCCTGCCAGGCCAGCTCCGCGGGCAGCCGCGAGAGGGACGCTCTGGAATCCAGACGTATCAGTCGGTAATTCCGGCGCAGCTGTTCCTCTCCCTCTATCAGAGCGTTATGCAGAGAAGGCTTTTCCACCTCATTCCTGCGGGCCAGCAGTTCCTCCAGGCTGCCGAACTGTCTCATCAGTCCCGCCGCCGTCTTGGGTCCCACGCCCGGGATACCCGCTATATTGTCCGCCTTATCTCCGGTCAGCGCCTTGTAATCCGCATACTGCCACGGCTCAATCCCCAGCTTTTCCCGAATATATTCCACATCGCACAGCACAGTCTTCTCGCCCCTGTACCGCAGCACTGACACACGCTCTGTTATCAGCTGAAAGAAGTCACTGTCAAAGGACGAAATGACAATCTGCTGCTCCTTCCCGCAGGCATACGCATACGCGGCGATCTCATCGTCCGTCTCATACTCCTCGGTCTCCCAGTGCGGAATTTCCATAAAATCAAGCGCCTGGTATACATCCGGCAGCTGGGAGAAGGGATTCTCCTCCTCCGGCATCTGTCCGTAGTCCGGGCGTTTTCCCTTGTAGTCCTCCGCCAGCTCCCTGCGCTGATTTTCATGTTCCCCGTCAAAAATCACCGCCACATGACTGGGCTGCACGCGCCTGATAATCTTAAGCAGCGCCCCCACAAAGCCCAGAGTGCCCTGTATGGCCCTGCCATCCTTATTCACGATCCGGGCCGGCATTCCATAGAACATCTGAAACAGCAGATTGTGACCGTCCACCAGCAGCAGTTTCCCGTTCGTTTTCTCCATCTGTATACTCCTCACACTAACTCAACGCCACATCCAGTATCATCATCAGCGTAAACCCTGCCGCCACGCCGATGGTGCCTATATTGGTATGCTCCCCGGACTGGGACTCTGGGATCAGCTCCTCCACCACCACATAGATCATTGCTCCCGCGGCGAAAGACAGCAGATAGGGCAGAAAGGGCACCACCAGATTGGTCAGCAGTATGGTGATCACCGCGCCGATGGGTTCCACCAGCCCGGAGAGCATGCCATAAAAAAAAGCCCTGCCCTTGGAGATACTCTGTCCGCTGCTCTTGAGGGGCATGGAAATAATGGCCCCCTCTGGAAAATTCTGTATGGCGATGCCCACTGCCAGCGCAAAGGCTCCCGCCATGGTGATGCCCGTGTTTCCCATCATAGCCCCGGCAAAGGTCACACCCACCGCCATGCCCTCCGGCAGATTGTGCAGCGTCACGGCAAAGACAAGCATGGCGGTCTTTCCCATGCTCGACTTCACTCCCTCCGGCTTGCCGCTGTCCAAATGTAAGTGGGGAATCAAGCTGTCCAGCACCAACAGGAAGAACATGCCCAGCAAGAAACCTGCCGCAGCCGGTATCCAGGCAATCTTGCCCTGCTGCGATGCCATCTCAATACCCGGAATCAGCAGAGACCACACAGACGCCGCAATCATCACTCCGGCGGCAAATCCCAGCAGCAGTTTCTCAAGCTTTTTATTCATTTCATTCTTCATCAGGAACACCATGGCCGCGCCCAATGTGGTTCCGGCGAAGGGAATTAACAATCCTGTCGCTACCTGCATGTAAAAGCTCCCGTCTGTCCGCTTTAACGGGCATTGTTTTGCCCCTGGGCTCCTGCCCTCTGACCGCTCTTACAACTAATATATGTGGAAATCATCTGTGCGTCACATCCATTGACAGCACAGTCCCCAAAAAGCATGTCCGTCAGTCATGCCTTTCCTGACTGCTGTAGGTTTCACAGAACCTGGCGGAAAAAGAAGGTTCCTCCTCCGCCTCATACAGATGAGAGATATCCCCAAAACCGGCCATGCGGAAGGATACTCTGCTCCGTCTGCGCTCCTCCGTGTAGAGAGTAGTCACCGAGGTGGGAGCCGCAACGGTTCCATGCCACAGCACCATGGGGGATATCCCCAGCAGATGGCTCAACAATACACATTCTACACCAAAATGGCAAAAGAATACCAACGTGTCCTGATTGGACTGGCTCGTGCGGTAAAAACCTCCCTTGCGCTGATAGCCGTGCTCTGCCAGAATGCTGTCAAAGCCCCGCACCACCCAGTCATACTCCTCCTGTATGCCCACCCGCTGCTCACCGGTGACCGGGTCAGTGGCCACAGCCTCCCGCATCACAGGCGGCGTACTCCACAGATCGCGGCGATAAAATTCGTCCACCTCCGTCCAGTCCTGAGGCAGCCAGTCCCAGGAGATCATGGTGTGATCCGGCACGTCCGGCCGCATGATCTGGGGCGCAAACTCCCGCAGCCACGGGCACTCCACCGCTGTCCTCCCCATCTTCTCCAATGTCAGGGACGCTGTAGCCTTAGCCCGGCCCAGCGGAGACACATAGAACTCCTTTACCTCCAGCCGGGATATCCTGTCCGCCAGCAGCGCCGCCTCCCGCCAGCCCTTTTCCGTCAGGGAATCATGTTCATAATCAGGCTCACCATGTCGTATAATAATCAGTCTCATTCTGTTGTTCCTCCTCTGCCCACCACTACCATCCGATATGATTGTAGTGGGAATAGCCTTTCATCTGCTCCTGAAAGCTGTCAATCTGCTGGCTGATCCGTTTTCTATCCCTCTCGGACAGCTCTCCCTCCAGCTCCTCAAACAGTCTCTTGGCCTCCTTCAGCCCGTCTCTCGCCGCGTCCTTATAATTGTTGGCAAGGCTGTTGGCCACAATGTTTAACTGGGCGTCAATCTCCCCTGTTTTTTTCTTAAATCCGAACATACCGACTCCCCTCTCCGCCCACCAGTGATTTTAATTTTATTATAGCGGTTTGTGCAGAAAAAAACAACAAAAAAGAGACCGAAGAAAAATTCTGTCCCATTTTCTCCGGTCTCTTGTTATGTCCACCTTTTCATAGGTCCGCAGCCGCCGTCTCAGGTGTGGAATTCTCGTTTCGCTGCGCCAGATATTCCCCGTACCTTTGCTTGACCTCCCGGTATCTGGCCTTGGGAACCGACAGCTCCTGTCCCGTGGTCAGCGTCATCACATAGCTGCTGATCCTTCGGATATAGCGCATGTTCACCAAAAAGCTCTGGTGGCATCTGACAAAATCCAGTCCCTCCATCGCAGTTTCAAGCTCATCCATCTTCCGGTATATACTGTAGGTCCGGCTTGTGGTATGAAAAATATTTTTATGTCTGCTAGTCTCAATATAGAGTATTTCCTCCGGCTGTAGAGTTGTCTCCCCCTCCACAAATGTAAATGTCACCTGTCTCATGCCTACCTCTTCATGCCTTATTTTGCGCTCGTCCGTCTCCGGCTCACATATGTCGCTACTAATCATATCGGCCACATATCCGTTCAGGCAAGCCCCCCGGCACCAAACGACCATTCCGCTTACAATAGATATTTACAATAGGTATTTCAGAATAAATTCCATCCAGTCGTTCTCCCAGGTCTCCGCCCGCAGATAAAGAATATCCTCGTAATCCTCAAGGGCGATCATGCCCGCATTGCCGCCTCCCCCTACGCCCGGCACCTTCATAATGGTATCGTAACACAGATACACATAAGAACCTTCCGCGCCCAGTTCTTCCAGGCAGAGGTCCATTTGCTCCGGGTCGATCTGCAGATACCCGTCCACCACCTGTACCGCTGCACGCAGCTGGGGAGAATCGTCACATATCATATGCAGTTCCTCATCATACAAAGTCAGCCCCGGCAGCCGGGTATACCGGGGATAGGAGGAAAGTCCCACCACCAGAACCGCCAGCGCCAGTATGAGGGCACAGCCCCATCCCATGTATCTGTGCGTGCGCCAATACTGTTTCCGCTCACATTTTCCCCGCAGATTTCCTATGCGTTTTTTCAGGGAATGATAGTCGCGGTCCTTTAGAAAGGTAGCGGCCCCGACCAGCCGCACAGGTTCCTGTCCGGCGGCCACCTCCAGCAGCAGCCTGCCGTATTCCCTCTCACTGACATCCGTGTAATACAGACAGCCCTCGTCGCATGCCTGCTCCATGTCCTGCTGCAGAAACCTTTCACAGAGGTAAACCAGAGGATTGAACCACCAGTAAATCCGCAGCATCGCAAACAGGTTTATCCACAGTATATGACCTGCCTTCAAATGCAGCAGTTCATGACACAACAGCACCTTTCCCCGCTCCGTCAGACGCCAGTTCTCATAGTCCGGGGCCTTTTCCCCGCCAGCGCGCGCGTCCTCCGTCCCAGGCTCCAGATAAAACTCCGGCATCACGATATAAGGCCGAAATACTCCGCCGCAAAAGGGACTGCTCTCGTCGCCGATGACATAGACCCCGGCCCGGCTCAGATACCGCCTCGCCAGTCCCCAGCGGTCCCTGGCCGTCACCTGTCTGACACAGGCCTGCCAGTCCTCCGTGCCCCTGTGGAAACGTCCCCTCCGAGAATGCCAGCAATACAGCTTTCTCACCCTCCGGGCCAGCAGCACCTTTCTGACTATCCACCAGCCCGCCAGCGCCAGCATGACGGCAAAATAGACGCCGCTGACCCAGCTTGCGCTTAAAACCATGGTCAGAACGTGCAGCCTTATACTCCACCGCTGAAAAAAAAGCTTGCTCATTCCTGTCAGCGCCGCCGGGAACAGGAGAAACCAGCTGTAAAAGCTCAGGTCCGCATTCCCGCCGCCTCCGCGCTCTCTGTGGCGGCGCCAGATCAGCAGGGGCAGCATAAGCGCCAGTCCGCAGACAGCGGTTCTCATGCACTTGGAAAAACCGTATTGACCCACAAATATGCCAAATCGCCGCAGCGTATCCAACAACTCCAAGGTTTTCCTCCTCTCACGCCTTTATACTGACTAACGCTTATCCTTTAAGCTCTCCACCAGACTGCTCAGATCCTCCAGCTGCTCCCGGCTGATATCCGCCGACTGCAGAAAACTGGCTACCGCCAGCGAGGCGTTGCCGCCGAAATAATTGCTGACAAACCGCCTGCTCTTCAACTGCAGACATTCCTCCTTGGTTCTGACCGCCCGGTAATGATAAATCCGGGCGTCCTTCTCATCCACCGTGTAAGCCAGCATTCCCTTAGCCAGCAGACGGTTGATCATAACCCGGATGGTCTTCTGGCTCACATCCGTCTTACCCGCCAGCCTCTCGATAATCTCCGCCGCTGTCATGGCGCCCTCGTGCGCCCACAATACCTCCATCACCAGCCACTCGTTTTCACTGGGTGTAATCTCTCCCATAACTTTGCCCTTTCCGCGAACAACGCAGACACCGCAGACAAAATCTGCGGTACTGCGCCGATTCTCAACTATTTTCCACATGTCTGTATATTATATATCGGATTCTTATCGCGATTCATTTATAGTTGTAAATGAATTTTGTTGCGCTTACTTCAGCTGTTGCACTCCGCGCCGGGCATCCTCATACGAAAACTCCAGCGTCCGCTCCTCCTCTGTCTGAGTAGATCTGACCGTCACATATATCTCATCTCCCGACCGTCCCAGTCCTATGATATATTCCCGGTTCAGATTCCCTTCGGCAGTCTGAGCCGTGCCTGTATCCAAAACTGCCAGCTGTCCGTCCGCAAGGCTGTATATCTCGTTGTACAGCGAGTAGATCGCCGTATCCATGCGATTTTCCTCCCGCACTGCCAAGTTCTCATCCCGGTTGCTCCACGTAAGACAACTGGCTATAATATGTTCCTCCCACTTTCTCTCTGCGGGATTGTATATGCTGTAGGTGCTGCAGTCGGGGCCGATATGCCCTTCCACGATCCAGAGACCATCCACACAGCGCACACCCATAATGGCACTCACAAAAATGGGTTGGGTAACCTTTTCCGCCTCATCACCAAAACGGTATTCCGCTATAATCTGATCCATATTATAATCCACCCCATCTATGGTGACTCGCAGAGATTGCTGCTCATAAGAGATGCCGCTGCCCTTCCGGCCCTCCGTTTCAAAGAGCTGCACTACCTCTGTCAGCCTGCTGCCCTCTTCTTCAGTGTATCCCCTTTCCCTGACATACACCATATCCTCCAAGGTGTCGCTGGCGCTTTTCAGATAGCCGCGGACCTGCTCGCCGTTTTCCTCGAACAGTATGCCGCTGTCGGAGCAAAAACCCTGCTCCCACACAGACCAGCCAATCGTAGACCACTGCTGTATGCTCCCAGACAGTTTCTCCCCTGTCAGCCGCTGCAAATCCTCCCTGACATTGATTTTCCCCGTCTGCTGCACAGCGTAGGTCAGGCTCCGCAGTCTGCCGCTGGAAACCTCATACACATAGCAGGAAAAACTGTCTTCGCTCTCCGCTATGCGCCCCAGAGGATAAAAATATACACTGGCTCCGTCCTCGGTGACCAGTACCTGACAGGTATTGTCGCCCTGGGTATACCCACAGCCCAGAGTCTGCAGATCTACCGCGCCCGTGATCTGCCCTGTGGAGACAGAGTACACATACAGGCCAAAGTAGCCGTGGAAAATCAACCGTTCTGCGTCCGCATAGTCCAGCATGGCGCCGTCCGCCCCCAGAGAAGTATATCCGGTTCTGACGGCCGCCGGGCAGGGAATCTCCTCATATTCCACCTGAAACTCCGTCATGCTGTCCGATTCAGAGGCTCCCTGTTCCTCCGAGGATACCTCCAGGGGCGGCTGAGCATCACTGTCCCCGCTCTCCCGCTGCCCGGGACTGGTCAGCAGCACCACTGCCAGCACGACGATTATTACCACCGCCGCAATACCCGCCGCTGCAGTGGATTTTTTATAGGTCATAATATGTTTGACTCTGCCCTTGGTATCGCCCTCCCCAAATGGCAGCGACGCCACCCCCGAATAGCAATTTCCACAGGTCAGACGCACCAGACTGTCCGCATATTCTCCCCGGCAGTCCCGGCCCATCAGTGCCAGCACCGCCTCGTCGCAGGACATTTCCATATCCCTGCACATCAGGGCAAACCCCGCCCACACCAGGGGATGGAACCAATACACACAGGCAATCAGATAGGCTCCCAGCTTGATCAGGTAATCTCTGCGTCTGATATGAGTCCGCTCGTGGGCAATCACATAGGGAAAATTCTTCTGTTCCATATCCGAGGGCAGATAGATCACCGGTGCGGTCAGCCCCAGGACAAAAGGCGTCCCTATGCCGTCCGCCAGATATACCCTCTCTCCCCAGCCCTCCAGAGGAAAACTGCAGCAAAGCCGCTTTTTTATGCGCAGCCAGGAAAAGAGGCCGTGCCCCCAAAGGACTGCGCAGACCGCCGCCCAGAGGGATACACAGACTGCACATGCTGCGGATTCCCTATTGCCTGATCCTTCCGGCAGCCTCCGTGTCTGCTCCGGCTGCCCGGAATGGCTGGAGGTCTGGGATGAAACAGCTGAAATATTGTCTCCGCTCCCAACAACATGCTCAGGTTTTCCCTGGCCGCCCTCGACCATCGGATATACGTTCTGCCCTGATGGTGTATCCTGCGCGGGATGTCCGGGCCGGACTGTTTGCCCGAATAGGTCTTCCTGCCCGGCCATATGCAGCGCACTCTCCACTGCGCTGACCAGGCTGCTCTCCCGGGGCATCAATCCCCAGCTACTCTCCACCTGCAGAGGCAGCAGCAGTCGTATAAAGAGAATCGCCCATAGAGCATAGGCGTATTTTTTAGGAATTCTCCCCAGTGCAAATATTCCCCGCACCGCCAGCAGCGCCGCAAAAATCAGTGCCGCCTGCCCGCTGATATTCAGCAGGTTCAAACTCAAGTCTCTCATCACTGATTCTCCTCTATAATCTTCTGCAACTGCCGGATTTCCTCATCACTCAGCTTACGCCTGGAGGTGAAGGCCGTCAAGAACCCCGGCAGCGACCCCTGAAAAGAGCGCTCCACATAGGTCTCGCTCTGCCTGCCATAGAATTCCTCCTTGGACATCCGCACTACCACAGTCCCGTTCTCATTGGAGAACATGCCTCTCTCACTCAGTTTTTTTAACACGGTATAGGTGGTAGTCCGTTTCCAGTCCAGCTGCTGCCCGCACAGCCTGACCAGCTCAGCTGTGGACAACGGCGCATGCTCCCAGACAATGTCCGCAAACCGGCTCTCCACCACGCCCAATGTATAGTCTTCCATCTCTGCACCTCCCGATTTATATAAGGCTTGTCACCCTGTCTATAGTTTATAGACTTAGTCTATCACTTATAGACATCCCTGTCAATCTAAACATCGCATCAACACTTGGAAAATACACTTGACAAGAAAACTTGGCATGATATAATATGTATACCAAGTAAACTTGGCATCGCAAATACAGGAGGGAAATTCCATGACCAGAGAGGAAGTATTGGAAAAAAGCAGAGCTGAAAACAGAAATCAGGACATGTTTGAGAATGAAGTTCTAAGGACGGCGGCAGCAATTATGCCCTGTATGCCATTGCGTTTGTCATTCTGGCAACGACCTTCACGGTGAAGGCAGTTCGTCTGCGGCGGACACACGAGATTTTGCTTGCAGCAGCCTGCTGGGTTTTTGTTATCACGTTTTCCTTCGCCCACATTTTTCAGCTGTTCACCGTTGCTGCGGCCTGAAAAAAACCTCGATCTGTCGTGCGGCATCAGATAAGGAGACTTATGGAACTTATACTAAAAAACCATCTAAAAGAGGCAAGGACAGAGAAGAAACTGTCCCAGAGCCAGCTTGCGGAGATCGTGGGCGTCTCAAGGAACACCATCAGCTCCATTGAGACTGGCCAGTTCAATCCCACCGCCAAGCTGGCCCTGGTTCTGTGCATTGCTCTGGATAAGAAATTTGAAGATCTGTTCTATTTTGAATAGAATGGTCAATTTTCCTTTCTGCGCAGCTCTATTCTACACGATACCGGCTTTTTATAAGAATACCCGCTAGGGTTGCCGATAATCCCAGCGGGTATGATTCCATTTATACCAATCCCGGAGCGTTTTCACTAACTGCAAAAACTCTCTGGTTTTATTCATCAGCGGCATCCGCACTTACTTCCGCCACAGATGCCGGGAGTCCGATGTCGGTCTCCGCATTGTATGCCTTGCCTTCGGGATCGTACTCCTGCTCCTCCTCTTCCTCGTCGTTCCACATAGAGTCGTACTTTTCCCGCTTTTTCTGCATCTGTACCATGGCCCCCATGTTTTTGGCGGCCTGGTACAGCTCAAAGCTGTACTCCAACAGTTTTTTCTCATCTGTTGCAGGCACAATGGCTCCCTTGGCAATCCGGTGGGCTACCTCCATAATCTTGCCCATCTCTATGGCGGCGTCCTCCATCACATCCGCCTGCTGCCGGGCAACCTCCGCATTCCAGACTAACGCCTCCTGCTCCGTGAGCTGATCCAGCACTTTCAGATTCTCCTCAAAGCGCTCGACCACATCGTTGATGGACAATTCCAATGTTGCGGCCTCCTCGGCGTAGCGCTCCCTGCCCCCCTCGGTGGCGTTCATTTTCCTTTCCAGCGATTCTTTCTGTTTATACAGTTCCCGTCTCTCCTGCACAATCATCTTCCGCTCCATGCGGTAAGCGGCCAGGGCATCTCCCACCTTCATATCTTTATACCTCCCACATCCTTATGGCTATACCGATACTTCCCTGTATCACATTATATTTCGGCAGGAATTAAGAAGATATTAACCCTATTCCTCCTCGTCCTCCGGCTCATACTCCATATTTTTCTTGAATTCCTCCCATGCCTCCATAAAGATGCGGGACGTCATGGAGGGATTGGAGCGGAGCAGATGCCTGTAAGCTCTCCGGGATTTTCCCAGTCCATCCCTTTTCTCCAGGCTGACGCGGTACTTAACCCGCAGCTCGCCCAGCTCCTCACGCACGCTTTCCAGATAGGCAGTGGGTTTCTCCAGAGTGCGCTGTTTCAAACCTGCAAACGCCTCCTCAATTCCCGTCTTCAGCTCTCCTGCCTTCAATGTCATATTCTCACTGAGCTTTGCCATCTGCTCTGCCGCCGCTGCCTTGCGGGCCGCGCCAGCCTCTATCCACTCCTCCCTGCGGGCCTGGATATCGCTGTCAGCCAGGGCAATAATCACATCCAGACGTTTCTGGATATGCATCAACTCCTCCTTGACCTTTTCCATCATCACCAGAACATCCCGCAGATCCATGGCTGCCTTGAAGGACAGGGCAAAATCGCAGGCGATCTCCACAGTCAGTATCAGAGTAATAATTGTCAACGCAGTTCCGGGAATCGCCAGCACCAGGCGCTCCACCGGTCTGTGTACAAACCGGGTCATCAGTATGGTAAGCAGCCCCCAGGACAGGGAGGTGCCCAGACAGATATGTCCCTGAAAGTTGAATTTCTTGTCGGAGTAATCCCAGTAGCGCACCTTGAACAACGCCTCCATGGTCACTCCCGTCACATATTCCAGTATGGTGGCGCCGATACAGCCCGCGATGTATACCAGAACTAAATGCTCCTGAAAAGGCATGGATACCACCAGCATCATAATGGCCCCGCTGCCGTAAAGGGGCAGAAACGGTCCTCTCATAAATCCTCTGTTCACCAGCTTTTTCTGGTGAAGGGACACATAGGCAGACTCAATGCACCAGCCCAAAAAGCAGTAAAAATAAAAGAAAAACAGCCACTTAATCACCGAATATGTATACATACGCCTTCCTCCCTCGGTTTAACATCTTACACTCATTGGTATAGCAAAACCTTCACCGACAGCTTTCCCTTGCGGGTCTCCCTCTGCTCCCCGGTGAAGACAAATTTTCCATAGCCCCGCAGATTTATGGTCTCACCGCCTTTAAGCTGCCGGGAATTGTTTTCGCACAGTCTGCCGTCCACATAGACCCTGCCGCTCTGAAAAGCCTCCAGGATCTCTCCTCTGGACCGATTGTACACCTTGGCCAGACAGGCGTCAATGCGCAGGGACGGCAGCTGCACCACCAGCTCCCTCGGCTCCTCCTGGGGCACATCCGCGCTCTCCGCCACGGGGACACATTTTACGCTGGTATGCCTGACCTTGTCTAAGTGTTCGCAGATATACTCCGCCATGCCGGAAAGGCAGTACAGATAAGCCTCCTTCTCCCCCACCCGGATATCTCCCAAAGTACTGCGCTCTATGCCCAGATTCATCAAAGCCCCAAGGAAGTCCCGGTGGCTCAGGGCGTCGGCAAATTTGGCCTGCAGCGGCGTGATGTGGATACAGACAATGGGATAGTCCTCCTCGTAGCCCAATTCCTCCGCGCTGCCAAAACGCACCACTTTCCGCTCCGCCTGCTCATAGCCGCCCCAGAGCTGGCTGCTGCAATAGTGCAGTTCCCTCTCCATGCTCCAGAACTGGTCCTGCTCCCCCAGGCTCAAGAAACCCGAAAAACAGTACAGATTCTGCCGGTAGGAGCGCTCTGCCAGGTCCTTCAGACGGCTTTTCAGTTGCTGGATTTCCTTGGTTGATTCCATGTCTTTCCGACTCCTTATCTGCCATATTTACTGATACAACGCCAAAATGCCGTCCTGCTTGAGGCATAAAGACAGAAGAGGGAACGGACTCATAAGCCGTTCCCCTCACATTAGGTAAAACTGAGAATTTCATTTTTAGGGGCCTTGGTTTTGACCACGGAACTGGCATAGAGTATGGGGCCTTCCCCCTCGTAATCCTTCCAGTACTCCTTCTTGACCGTGGCAGTCACCTGCACCCATTCCCTCTGTTTCAGGACATCTGCACCCTCATATTTACAGGCAAAGCCCAAAAAAGCCATATCGTCTGCGCAGCAGGTCATAGCCATGCGCCCCGGCACAAAATATCCTTTAGCTATTCCCTCCGGCTTTAACACCATGGCAGTAAAGCGGATGGTCTTGCCCTCATAACGCTCCAGGTGGTCCAGGGAGTCCAGATACCATATCCCATAGCCCTCATCCCCCAGCTCAATGACCTCCGCCTGCAGATCGTAGGGCAAATCCTCCTCAAAGATCTCGTTGATCTCGCCGTCCGCGCCCTCAAAGATCACGTCTGCATTCTGGTTTACCGCCTTGATATTGCGCTTGTAGACATTCAGCTCCTGAATGCCGTCACAGCGGTTGAAAATAATCAACTCTGATTTTCTCACCATCTCCGCCAGCAGAGAACGCATATTGGTATAGTACATGGGGAAGGTGGAACCGTCGATGGTGGTAATCTGCTGCTCCACCCGCCAGTGCCAGGGGAGCTTTAAGTTCTTATAATTCCACATACCGTTGTACTCGATAATGATTCGCTCCGGCTTGTGCTTTTTTTCCAGTTCCACCAGGTGATTGGGGTTGCAGTCCTCTTCCTCCTCAATGACCTCCAGCACCGCATTGCATCTGCGCAGCAGCTCGTCTCCATACTCTACCTCGCCCTCCTCGCAGGCAATAATCAGGGTCTTGCCCTGAATCCGAAAATAGGGCTGGGCTATGGTATAGGTGATAAATTCCGTCTTCCCGCTCTCCAGAAATCCGTTGATGATATAGACCGGTTTCATACCGTGCCTCCTTTATTTAGAGTTCCGCTGCGGCCCTCCCAGCACCATTTCCGGTGAAATAAATCCCGCCCTTAAGTGCGGTCGGCATTTATTTCAGGCACTGTCCGGGCCTTGCTGATTTAATACTTGAGTTCCGCTGCGGCCCTTTTTACCTGCGGAACAGCTCTGCCAGTTTCTCCTCGTTTAACTTGGAACCGATTACGCAGATCTTGCCGGTCACCTCCGGCTTGCCGCTGCGCACATTATGCTCCTCGGGCACATAGTCAAAATAGACCCAGCTGCCGTCCCCGGCAGGCACCATGCCCTTGGAGCGCAGGATCATGCCGTAGTCGCCGCTGTCCAGGGCAGACAATATCTTCTCAATCTCCTCCGCCGTGTAGGTATTGGGCGTCTCCATACCCCAGCTGCCAAACACCTCGTCCGCATGGTGATGGCCGTGATGGTGGTCATGCTCATCATGGTCGTGGTGATGATGTTCGTGCTCATCATGATCGTGGTGATGATGCTCGTGCTCATCGTGATCGTGGTGATGATGCTCGTGCTCATCATGGTCGTGGTGGTGATGTTCGTGCTCATCATGATCGTGGTGATGATGCTCGTGCTCATCGTGATCGTGGTGATGATGCTCGTGCTCATCCTCGTGGTCATGATGATGCCCGCAGCTGCACACGCCGTTCTCGTCATAGTGATGGTGATGCTCATGCTCCTTGGCATGCTCCAGCATCTCCTTCATCATATCCTCCAAGTTGTCCACCCCTTCGATGGTCTCCAGAATCGCCCTGCCCTCCAGATCCTCCCAAGGTGTAGTAATAATGGTAGCCTTTTCATTATGTTGACGGATCAACTCCACCGCCGCCTGCAGTTTCTCCTGAGACATATTGCCGGTCCGGCTGAGAATGATAGTTCCCGCATGCTCGATCTGATTAACGAAAAATTCTCCAAAATTCTTGATATACATCTTGCACTTGGAGGCATCCACCACCGCCACAGCGCTGTTTACTTTCACATCCAGATCGACGGCTACATTCTCCACTGCCTTGACCACATCTGAGAGTTTTCCCACTCCCGAAGGCTCAATCAGCACACGCTCCGGCTTGTAGGTGGTCAGCACCTCCTTCAGAGACGCGCCGAAATCTCCCACCAGGGAACAACAGATACAGCCGGAATTCATCTCCTTGATCTCAATCCCTGCGTCCTTTAAAAAGCCTCCGTCAATGCCTATCTCACCGAATTCATTCTCGATCAGCACCACCTGCGTATCCTGCAGCGCCTCCTTTATCAGTTTTTTAATCAATGTGGTCTTTCCGGCCCCCAAAAAGCCGGATACAATATCAATCTTTGTCATTTCCCTACTTCCTTTCCAAACAACTTATACTCACTAACGATCAGATTTTCCTTCCCGCACAGTGCATGTTGCTCGACTATGCGACTCTTCCCCGGTTATTATGGACTAACCGCTATTTCTTATTGTCTAACAAATCGCCTGCCTTGTCAATATCTGTAAATCGGAAATATTTATAAATCTTTTAGTTCTATTGACTGTTGGCCTCCATGACGCTCCATGGCAGAACCGCTATCTGATCGGCGTCATTACCGCCACAGAGAATTCCCACCAGTGTACCCTCCCGGGTAAACACGCCGCCTCCGGACACTCCGGGAATGGCATAGGCATGCCCCAGCAGCATATAATTTCCGAAATCCTCCAGATATATCCAAGACTGTGTTACACTGCCGTCATAAGTGCGGTCTGCCGCCTCCTCCACAGACCCCATAATCCACAGTGCCTGACCTGCCTCCAATTGGTCACACTCCTCTCTGTCCTGCCTGGCCACCTGCCAGAAAATACCCTGATTCTCCAGTTCCTGCAGGGATACCTCCACAAACGCCACATCCACCTGGTCTGAAACATACCGCAGCCTGGTTTCCAGCGGGTCCCCCTGCTCAAACTGCACGGTCATAGGGCTGTTGTCCTCAGCCACATGAGCCGCCGTGGCAATCACCAGCATCTCCTCCTCCACAGACCAGACCACGCCGCTGCCCAGGCACTGAGGCCCCTGAAGCCGTACCGTCACCTGCCGCAGATACTGCTGCATGTCCTGATCCGGCAAGCTGCCCTGCTCCAGTTCTGCCATGTTGCCCTGTTCCACCGTATTGGCTGACTCTGCCGCATGGGCCGATTCCACCGCATTGCCCGGTTCTCTGTCGCCGGATGGCAGTTCGTTTCCCGTCCCCTGTCCGCAGGCCGTCGTCATCCATGTCACAGATATAATTGTCAATAGCCACAGGCCTTTTCTCAACCTTTTTTCCTCCATAGCAAAACCCCAGTATTCGTGACAAATACTGGGATTTTATAGTAAGCAGGACGATAAGCCGGGTTATGTCGTTGAGCGATCATCTATCTAGGACACCTGTTGCCAGGTGCCTCCAGCAACCTACCTGAAAGCAGGCCGGGCAAGCCTGTAGCTCTCGTTTTGGTCTTGCTTCGGATGGGGTTTACATGGCTCCGCCTGTTACCAGACGGACGGTAGTCTCTTAAGCTGCCTTTCCACCCTTACCAGAAGAAAACTGCTTCTCAGTTATCTTCAAGAAAACTGCTTCTCAGTTATCTTCAAGAAAACTGTTTCGCAGTTATCTTCGAGAAAACTGTTTCGCAGTTATCTCCTGGCGGTATATTTCTGTTGCACTGGCCTTGGAGTCACCTCCACCGGACGTTATCCGGCATCCTGCCC
>CAYLIM010000065.1:0-18812 GCA_964383805.1 uncultured Acetatifactor sp. | reverse complement strand
ATAAAAAGTAGGAAAGGCACTTGTAATGTCCTAAGCACATAGACTAGAGGTAAGAGTATCCTATGGAGGCTACGATTGAAGACCTTTCAAAAGCCCCTGACCTCCGGAGAAGAAACCTACTATGTCCGTCTGCTCAGGGAGGGAGACGCCGACCAGGCCAAGGCTGCCAAGGACATTCTCATAGAACACAATCTGCGTCTGGTGGCCCATGTGGCCAAAAAATATCAGAACGTGGATGAAGATATGGAAGATATGATATCCATCGGCTGTATCGGCCTGATTAAGGCTATTGATACCTTTGATGCGGGCAAGGGAAGACTTGCCACCTATGCCTGCAGGTGTATCGACAATGAGCTGTTGATGCTGCTGCGCAGCAAGAAAAAGACTTCCAGAGAAATCTCTCTGTATGAACCCATCGGGCAGGACAAAGAGGGCAATGAGATACACCTGATGGATGTGATAGAGCAGGAGCAGCAGGATGTGGTGGAGGCATTGGAGCGCCAGAGCAATATCCGCAGGCTTATGCTGCTGATGCGGCAGGAGTTGACCGAGCGGGAACAGGAGATTCTTGTGTTGCGGTATGGACTTAAAGGAGGGCGGGAACTGACCCAGAGCGAAATCGGGGAGCGGATGGGGATTTCCCGCAGCTATGTGTCGAGGATCGAGAAGAAGGCGCTGGGAAAACTTAGACAGAAGTTTGAGCAGGATTAGTCTGTTGAAAACGTGGATATGTGTCGGAAAAATAGGATAGAGTCAGTTGCGCTACAGATAGTCGAACTGATTCTGTCTTTTTTTCTGTTGATACACCGCTGCTTTTTTGCTATTATGAATTTGAGAGAATGCGGATTGTTAAATGAGAGTATAGAGAGTCGGTTTATGGTGTTTTAGCTATGAGAAAATGTTAAGAGCGGTGTGGAAATAGGGGGAGGAATCTTATGGATTCTGTCAACATGTTGGTATCGGGAATCATAAACAGGGAGGGCAGACGATTTGCCAGAGTATCCTTTATCCGTGGAAAAGACATCGCCGAGGGCGTTGTGCCGGATGGGATCGTGGACCATGTGGAAGGGTTTTCGGATGCGGAAGTGGTAAAGCTGGAGCACTATCTGCGGGAGAACTGCGGGGAGATTATGGAACAGGCCAGAGGGGTCAATCCGATAAAAAACTGGCTGGGAATATAGGTGGAAACGGAGCAGTGAAACGGATACTTTTAATAGTTGCTGTACTAGCGTGTATATTATGTAATGCGGGCTGTACAGATGAAAACAGAAAAGAATTTGCATTCGACGACAGAGAATACATTGACGGTGAAATAATCCGGTATTTAAATATGCCGGTGCAGGAAATACTTGATATGACAGACACGGAAATCGATGAGGAAAGCAGTCTTACGGTATTTGAACCAAATGTGTTTTTCCCATATATTGAAATGGAGCCTTTTCTCATTGTCTGCAGAAACAGTGACACGACATATACTCCCATATATGCCACATTATATCAGGATTATGCAGACAGCTATCTGGCAATGCTGCAATTAAATTCCGACATGAGTTTTCAAGAAATCATGAAAGTCATGGGAACGGTGCCTGTTGAAGAGTCGAAAGAGCGGGCAGATTATAAGAACTATATGATTTCGTTTACAAACGGCGAGCTGGAGTACTATTTTTGTTCTGATAATCAGGACGGGCGGGGATTTGAGCTATATATCGGTCTCTCAAGGCCGTTGCAGGACGCACTTGTCATGCCTCCTGTTTTCGGATATAATATATTTGACCGTGAGGGTACGGTGACAGAGATGTAGGAGAGGAATACACAAAATGCTGGCAGTGCTTTTAAACTGGATATATATGTTTGCGACGACTTTTTGCCTGGGCTGCGGTTTTGCGGCTCTGTGCGGAAAGCTGCTCAAATACAGGATAAAGAGAATAGACAGTCTACTTATGACGGGCGTAATCATTGCAACGGTTTACGCCCAGTTTTTCAGTCTTGCGGGCGGTGTGGGACTGGCTGCGAATCTGCTTTTGACAGCGGTATGTGTGATAACGGCTTTTTTGTGCCGCAGGGATATGGGAGAATACTTGGCGCAGGGATGGAAAGCCTGTGGACTTTCCAGAAAGATATTGCTGCTGATTCTCGTAGTTCTGTGGGCATTCTTTACGTCCAGGGGTTATATTCACTACGACTCAGACCTGTATCACGCGCAGAGCATCCGCTGGATTGAGGAGTATGGAGTGGTGCCGGGCCTGGGCAATCTGCATGAGCGTTTTGCCTACAACAGTTCTTTCTTTGCCCTGAGCGCTCTGTATAGCATGAAGTTTCTCACAGGGGAGTCCCTGCACGCATGCAGCGGCTATTTTGCGCTGCTGCTCAGCGTGACGGCGCTGGACATTACCCGGAGCTGGAAAAGACGCCGCTTTATGTTGAGCGATTTTGCCAGAGTGGGAGCGATCTACTATCTGACTACAATCACCAATGAGGTGGTCTCTCCGGCGTCGGATTATTCTATTATGTGCGTTGTGTTTTTTATCGTGATAAAATGGCTGGATCTGCTGGCCCAGGAGGAGAAGGACATTACTCCATTTTCTCTGCTCTGTGTGGCGGGAGTGTACGCTCTGACTCTGAAACTGACGGCAGGGCTGATTCTGCTGCTGCTGATAAAACCGGCGTATCGGCTGATACGGGAAAGGCGTATCAGAGAGATTTTTCTGTATCTTGGGATGGGGCTGGTCGTGGCTGTTCCCTGGTTTGCGCGCACCGTGGTGATCTCCGGATGGCTGGTGTACCCCCTTCCCCAACTGGATTTGTTTAGTCTGGACTGGAAGATGGACGCGGCGGCGATAGAGGTGGATGCGGCCCAGATTTCCGCATGGGGCAAAGCGCTGTACAACATACAACTGCTGGACACCCCGGCGGTGCAGTGGATTCCCAACTGGTTTAGGAGCACTCTCTCCGCCATGGAAAAAATACTGATTCTGGGCAGCGCAGTCTGTGTTCCGGTGTCACTGGTGAGCGTATGTTTTGTATTTGTAAAAAAGCAGTGGAGAGAGCTGGACGTCATGCTGGTGCTGGGAATGTTGAGCTGTTCCTACCTGTTCTGGCAGTTCAGCGCACCGCTGATGCGCTATGGCTATGTCTATGTGCTGCTGATAGATTTTATGACGGTGGGATGGCTGCTGATCCGCCTGAACCGGAAGAGACTGCAGACTCTGGTGTATTTTGCGCTGCTTTTGTACGGCGTCTACAAGGTGTTTGCGCTGGGCGGCTATATCTACGGCTGCAGGCTGCAGAATTACTATATTTGGCAGGCGGATTACGGGACCTACGAGCTGGAAAGCTATGAGATAGAGGGGATTGTTTTCTATAAGCCGGTCACGGGCGACAGGACAGGATATGATTCGTTCCCGGCAGCGCCCACACAGCCTGATTTGGAACTGCGGGGAGAGGGACTGAAGGATGGTTTCAGAAAAAAATAGATGCTTGCCAGCAGACACTTTTTCATGTAAAATAAAAGTATTCAGACAATCGGATTATTTTAGACTTCAATGTATACTATAAAGAACGGAAAAGAGGAAAAAGTATGCCTACGATTGAAGAAATTTTGTCAGCGGCCAAGGAGGCGGGTGCATCGGATGTGCATCTGACCGTTGGCATACCGCCTAAGATGCGTGTGAACGGCAATCTGATTACCATGAATTATCCAAGGATGTTGCCTGCGGACACTCTGGATGTGCTGCTGTCCATCATGACGGAGGTGCAGAGAGACCGTTTTGAGGAGAGGGGCGAGTACGATATGTCCTTTTCCATCCCCAACGTGGGACGTTATAGAGTTAACGCCTACAAGCAGAGAGGTTCCGTAGCCATGGCCTTTCGTCTGGTAGGCACCAAGGTGCCCGCTCCCGAGGAGTTGGGGGTGCCCGTTTCCGTTGTGGATCTGTATCAAAGAAAGAGGGGGCTGGTTCTGGTGACGGGGCCTACCGGCAGCGGTAAGTCCACCACTCTGGCGGCAATAATTGACAAGATCAACAATAACAGGGACGCCCATGTGATTACGCTGGAGGATCCTATCGAGTATCTGCACCAGCACAAGATGTCCATGGTCAATCAGAGAGAGATCGGGCTGGATTCCGAGACTTACGCCAACGCTCTGCGCGCGGCTCTGCGTGAGGACCCGGATGTGATTCTGGTGGGTGAGATGCGTGACTTTGAGACTATCAGTGTGGCTATCACTGCGGCGGAGACAGGCCATCTGGTGCTTTCCACCCTACATACCATAGGCGCTGCCAGCACTGTGGACCGTGTGATCGACGTGTTCCCGCCCCACCAGCAGCAGCAGATTCGTGTGCAGTTGGCCAACGTGCTGGAGGCGGTTATCTCCCAGCAGCTGATTCCCACGGCGGACGGCCGGGGACGAGTGGCGGCCTTTGAGGTCATGCATGCCAACCATGCGGTGCGTAATCTGATCCGTGAGGGTAAGTCCCACCAGCTGGCGTCCGTCATGCAGACCAACCGCAAGATGGGCATGATTACCATGGATGAGGCCATTTCCCAGCTGTACTTTGAGGGAAGGATAGACAGAGAACTGGCGATTCAGTTCGCTCAGGATCCGGATGCCATGGAGAATAAGATATAGTTAGGGAAATATGGCGGAAATGCAAATACAATTTATTTACAAAAGAACAATTTTGTGTTATAATTTGCTTTATTCAGATAAAGGTGATACAAGATTGCTGAATATTCTCTATATTGTATATTTGAATTACCTACATAGACTGCCTCGTGAATGAATGTGTGATGTAGAGATAGTTTTTGACTTTTGGTTTGAAACATTTGCCATATGCCCCATGGGGCAAATTCATGGCATGGTGCGAGGAGGAAAAAGATGTTAAAGAAACTGAGTAAGTATCGTATCAAGGATCGATTAGTGCATGCGTTTGTTTTTGCGACCGGCATTCCTGCGGCAGTTGCGGTTGTGGTGTTGCTTGTGCTGCTCGTGGTGTCGAGAGTTTATGCCACCTCGATGGTGAACTATGGTTTTGCCCAGGGAGACGTGGGAAAGGCGCTGACCTATTTTGCGGAGACAAGATCGGCGCTGCGGGCATGCGTCGGTTTTGACGATCCGGATTTCATCGACAGAATGGTTGCTGTCCATGATGAGAATGTGGAGATGTTCAACCAGAGTTTTGCAGACCTGGAAATGTATATGGTGAGCGCTGAAAACAAAAAGATTTACAAAGAGATTTCCAGTGAATTGAAGACATATTGGGAGATTGACCGGGAGATCATGGAGCTTGGAGCGACCGAGGACGCCGAGCGCTCCAAGGCGGCTCAGGAAAAGGCAATGACAGAATTGCTGCCTGTGTACACCG
Source organism: uncultured Acetatifactor sp. (assembly GCA_964383805.1). GTDB lineage: Bacteria > Bacillota > Clostridia > Lachnospirales > Lachnospiraceae > Acetatifactor. Next base: position 13,446 of record CAYLIM010000065.1, on the reverse strand, counting down.
ATATCAATAACAAATTGATGGAAATCATGGATATTAAGGTGGAACGCGGAGACGGTATTTCCGACGCCATGGCGCTTATTTGTATTTTGCTTATAGTGGTAATTGCAGTAGTAATAACGGTGGCTATCGTATTTTCCATTCGTTTAGGCAAAAATATTGCCGGGGGTATTTCCACTCCGCTGATTCAGCTGGGAGACAGACTGGAGGAGTTTGCGAAGGGCGATCTGTTCAGTCCTTTCCCGGATGCTGATACGGAGGATGAGGTGGGGGATATGATTGCCTCAGCCAAGGATATGGCGGAGTCTCTTGACTTTATCATTTCCGACATGGAAAACATACTGGGAGAGATGGCGAATTCCAACTTTGCTGTAAGGTCCAAGGACAAAACCAGATATGTGGGTGACTTTAAGCAGTTGTTTGACGCTTCCAGACAGTTGAAATATTGTATGATTGAAACCTTGCGTTTTATCGAGGAGTCCTCCGTACAGGTGACGGAGGGGTCCGGTCATCTGGCCGACACCGGGGTGAGCCTTGCGGAGGGAGCTACGGAGCAGGCAGGCGCAGTGGAAGAGCTGCAGGCCACGATCACAACGATTTCCGATGCCGCGGTGAAAGCGGCAGCGTCCGCCCAGGAGGCCTATCAGCAGTCCCAAAAGTATGCGGATGTGGCGGACAACAGCAGCGCGGATATGCGGGAGATGGTGGAGGCCATGAATCGTATCAACGACGCCTCCCAGAAGATCGGCAATATTATCTCCGAGATTGAGAGCATTGCCTCCCAGACCAATCTGCTCTCCCTGAATGCGTCCATTGAGGCGGCAAGGGCAGGAGAGGCAGGAAGAGGTTTCTCAGTTGTGGCGGATCAGATCAGGCAGCTGGCGGAGCAGAGCAGCAAGTCTGCTGTGGATACCAGAGCTTTGATCGAGGGAGCCATACAGGAGGTCGAAAACGGCAACAAGATGGCGAGCCGCGCGGTGAGTTCTATTGAGACAGTTGTGGATGGCATCAGAACCATTGCCAATTCCTCCAAGGAGGTCAGTGTTGTCTCCGAGAATCAGGCCGCTACCATGAAAGAGGCGGAAATAGGTATCAATCAGATTTCGGATGTTATCCAGACCAATGCGGCGCTGGCTCAGGAGTCCTCCGCAACCAGCCAGGAGCTGGCGGCGCAGGCGGCTACGCTGGATTCCCTGATTGCCAAATTTAATCTGCCGAAGGAATAATTTCTTTCTTTTGACACACACTACCGAATAAAGATTCCGTTCCGGGTGGAATGTGAATCTAAGTATAGGTAGAGGAGTGTAAAAGAATGGAAGATGATACAATCAAGCTGTTGAGGGAATGCAATGCCGGGGTTAAGATGGGTATTACCTCTCTGGACGATGTGATGGAGCATGTGAAGGATGCGAATTTGAAGGATCTGCTGATTCAGAGCAAGGCGACGCATTCTAAACTGGGGAGCGAGACTCACGAGTATCTGGCAAAATGTCATGACGATGGCAAGGAACCCGCGGCTATGGCAAAAATGATGTCCTGGATGAAAACCAATATGAAACTCACCGGAGAGGATTCCGACAGAGTGGTGGCAGATTTGGTTACGGACGGCTGTAATATGGGAGTTAAATCTTTGTACAAATATTTGCACCAGTATCAGGCGGCCGATCAGGACAGCAAAAAGCTGACGGAAAAGATCATTCAGGCAGAGGAGACCCTGATAAAAGATTTGAGGGAATATCTGTAGCTGAAGGAGCAAAGGACGGATTTAACATAAAGATCATAAATCCGGGCAGGCAATATCTGATACAAATGTAATGACGCGCAGCGGGCTAAATGCGTATGATACGCACTTGGCCCGCTGTTTTTTTGATGGTAAAATATTTACATATAATCGGTGATTTTTGAAGAGCAGAGGAGGGTGCATATGGACAGGGAATCAGAGACAGTGAGACAGGCCAGGGAAAGTTTTGACCGAATTCTTCGCCGGCAGGCATACACAGAGATCATAAGAGACGACGAGCAGAGGAGCCTGCTGCTGGATATGCTGCGTGGGGGCGATTACAAGAAGATTTTGGATATTGGGACGGGGACAGGCTATCTGGCATTTGCGCTGGCTGAAACCTATCCCCGGGCCCTTGTGCATGGAATTGATATTGTGCGGGGAATTGCGGAAGAAAATAGGCCCTCCAACCTGGTATTCCAAACCTTTGACGGACTCACATATCCCTTTGAGGAGAATACTTTTGACCTGATCGTGTCAAGATATGCCTTTCACCATTTTCCCAATTCGAAAAGTGCGGTGGAACAGATTTATCGGCTCCTGCTTCCGGGAGGACGGGTGCTGATCTCAGACCCTGTGAGGGCGGCAGAGGACAGAGGGGAGATTATGGACCGTTTTATGCGGATAAAAAGAGACGGTCACATACGATTTTATGCAAGGGATGAGTTGGAGGAGTTGTTTGCTGCCGTGGGATTTTCTGTTGAAAAACAGACGATCACCCATATGGCGTTTCCCTTTGCTCCCAGAAAAGAGTATGAGCAATTATATGATGCATTGACAGACAGAGACAGATGCTGTTATGGTATAACAAAGGAAAATGGGACAGTGTGGGTTAGAAATATGGAGGTGGGAAACACCGTTTTTGTAAAATATTGAGTCCGCGTATTTTCCCATCGGATTTAGCGCTGCCGAGGGAAATACCTATCGGGAGGTGTACGTTGGAAAGCCATAAGAGGAATACTCCTTTTGACATGAATAAGTGAAAGTATGTGGACTGTCGCAGAAAAATCTGTTATGCTGAAAACATATACGGAGTGCAGGGCTTGCTGCAAATATATGGACTTATTCAAGGATAAAATATGAAGACGACGATATGCAGATGGGAGTTAGTATGAATAAGCAGAGAAAACAGATAATCGAGCAAAATGAAATTTCCGGGATATATACATTTTCGTTGGGGAAAATGTCACAGAAAGTCTTAATAGAGGGAAAACATAAGGAGTTTCCGGTTGTTGTCACCCTTCACGGAGGGCCGGGGTCTCCTATTCCTTTTTCTGTAGGATGCCGGGGCCTGTTTCCGATGTTTACCGATCATTTTGTTATGGTGTATTGGGATCAACTGGGCAGTGGTATCAACGACTACAAATTGCGAGATGCGTTTTCTGTGGATGATTTTGTAGAGATGACGGCGGATTTGATTGGGGAAGTTAAAAGGCTGTTTCCGAATAATAAAATCGTTCTTTTTGGCATGTCATGGGGCAGCATACTGGCATTAAAAGCTTTGCAAAGGGCAGAAACGGGCGTTGATGCTGTGGTGATCTGGGGACAGATTTTCAGAAAGTTGTTTCTGAATGAAGAGGTGTATAAGGCATTGGAACAGGCTGGGCTATCAGCGGAGAAAATGCGGCGAATCCGTGCAATTAGCGCAGATAATTTCAGTGATAAGGATATGAGATTTTTGGCGGGAAGTATTCGCAAATATACGGACGGTTACTTCAACAAAAAGGGGGAGCAAATATCTATAGGTCCGATTGTCAAAGGTCTGCTTACAAGTCCTGACTACCGAGTTAAGGATTTCAAGGCGATCATGGTAAATGGGACGGCCAGCAGCTCACGACTGTGGCCGGAGTTGTTAAAAATAGATTTGACCGAGGAGCTGCTGGAAGTGCGTATACCGTATTATATCCTGCAGGGCGATACGGATATTGTGACATCAACGACGGATATTCAGAGAGCAATAGAATTGTCTGATAATCCTAATTTGCACTGTCAGATCATCGCAAATTCAGGACATATGCCGGGTAAGGCAGGAATGGATGCAGTGCTTGAAACCTTGATAAGCGTTGGTGACTTGTAGGGCAGCGGCCATTTTGCCAATTTACCTTGAATCATCTATCGGCTTGGGATAAGATTTAGGGGAAAAACAGTATGGGAGGCTGGTATATATGGAAAATGTGGAATTATACAGATTGCTACAAATTCCCGATGAAGTGGAAAAGCAATTGGTTGATTATGGAAATACCAGAGATATTCAAATCCCAGATACGTTGACAAATAAAATATTAGCGAGAAACAAATGGGATGAGGGAGTAAAGGAATTACAGGAAGTATTGGGCGACGATCCCGATGGAATGAAAATCCTTTGGGAACTATTAAATATGATCCGCGCCTACTCTTATGAAGAATATGTAAAGCGCAATATCTCTAAGGATATTTTTGTGGCAACGATGAAATTCTGTACCAGATTTTTACATGAACACTACCAGATATTTCGTACTTACAAATTTATCTGGGCATGGTGGTTCCCGCGTCAGATTTCTCTAAACGAGTACCGGATAGGAGCATTGGAATATGAATTTGTTGATGGTGAGGCCAGAGAGATCGCAGTCCATATTCCATCGGACGCTGATTTGCGGCAGGAGTCAGTTGCCCGGTCTATCAAAGAATTTAATGAATTCAGGAAAAAATATTATCCAGGATGGGAAGGCGTCAGGCTGACCTGCGACACATGGATGTTAATGCCCGAGCTAAAAGAAATGTTAGGGGAAAAATCCAATATCATTGCCTTTCAGAATCTGTTTGAGATTGATAATGTCGATTACAACGCAACATGGTACATGGGATGGATTTTCCCTGGTGTTGAGAATGTTGATGAACAGCTGCCCGCAAAAACAACGCTCCAGCGGAACATGAAAAAATACCTGTTGGATGGGAAGAAATTTGGAATTGCCAAAGGGCATCTCAGGGAGGGGTGATTTGGGGCACATTATACTGACTGTCAGGGCAGTGCGAAAAATATAGTCATGAATTGGAATTTCCTATTGCGTTTCCATAATATTTCGTATAAACTAATTTTATGGATTAATGTTCAGGAAAGGAAGATACAGACATGAAAAAGATTTTTACGCAGCGCCTCTTTATCTATATGCTGGCGGCTTTTATCGTCACGATCACTGCCATATTTGTATTGCAGACGGTGATCATCCAGAGGTCCAACACATCCTCCAGCCGTGACAAGCTGCAGGACGTGAAGGAAAAGCTGGTCAGCAATGAGGAGAATATAGAACGTCTGACCAGCAATCTCAGTGCGGATAATCTGGCCAAGACCAGAGCCTTTGCGGACATGCTTGCCGCCGATAAAACCCTTGCGGGCAATGCGGCCAGGCTGAATGAGATCAAGGATAGACTGATGGTGAATGAGTTACATATCATCGACGAGGACGGAATTATCACCAGCAGCACCATCGACGCCTATGTGGGCTTTGACATGAAGAGCGGAGAACAGTCCAATGCCTTTATGGTAATTGTGGACGATCCCTCCATTGAGATTGTCCAGGAGCCGCAGCGCAATGTGGCGGAGGGCGTGGTGATGCAGTATATCGGTGTGGCGCGCAAGGACGCCAAAGGTCTGGTGCAGGTGGGTGTGAGGCCCGAGGTGCTGGAGGATATGCTTGCCAGCACAGCGATGAATCTGGTGTTGGGAGAGATGGATTTTGGAGAGAAGGGGTATATCTATGCCATAGATGCTTCCAGCGGGGAGATTCTTGCCCACCAGAATCCGGCACTGATCGGAACTCCGGCTGTGGATGCCGGATTCCCGGCCAATTTTGTGGGACAGGGAAAGGCCAGAATAGACGGTGTAAGGGGCTATTATCTGGCGGAGGAGTACGATGGCAAAATTATCGGTACATTTCTGCCCGCCGGCGAGTACTATTCACAGCGCAACAGTCAGATGCTGGTGGTGTCTTTGAGCATGCTGCTGATCTTTGGTGTGTTGCTGATTCTGATTAGCCGTATGGTGGACAGCAAGATCGTTCAGGGAATCAATCGCATCACCAACTCCATGAGAGGAATTGCGGACGGAAATTTCAACACCACTATACATGAGGGCGGCAACCCAGAGTTTGTTATGCTTTCCGACAGTATGAACAAAATGGTGGAGAATATCGGCCGGAATATGGAGGAGAACCGGAAATTGCTGGAGCAGCAGAAGAAAGACATGGAAAACACGCAGATGCTGATCAGCAATGTGAAGAACGCCTGCAAGGAGCTGGACGCTGTGTCTGGAGAAAATCTGGAGAATGCGGACCATATTTATAATGGAACAGGTGAGCAGGAGAAGGCTGTGGAGGATCTGAAGGAGATCATGAACCAGCTGACCAGAGAATTGAATGGCAGTGTGGATGCCGCAGTCCGTATAACCTCAGAGACTGGACATACCACAGAAAAGATTACGCAGACCCAGGAGCAGATGAGACTGCTCAGCGATTCCATGCAGCGGATCAGTGAGATGTCTGCCGCCATCGAAAAAATTATCGGCGAGATCAATTCTATTGCCCAGCAGACCAATATGCTTTCTTTGAACGCCTCCATTGAGGCGGCCAGAGCCGGAGAGATGGGTAAGGGATTTGCCGTGGTGGCAGCCCAGGTGGGCGAGCTTGCCGCCAGAAGTTCCCAGGCAGCCAAAGAGACAAACGAGCTGATTACCAATTCTATCAATGCCGTGGAGAGCGGTAAAAAGATCACCGACCAGACCGTCAATGCCTTCGGCATGGTGGCGGAGGATATTGAGAAATCCAATCAGGATGTGCTGGCTATTACGGATATGGTGAGGCAGAATGTGGACATCGTGGAGGGTGCTGTGAGCCAGATTAAAAGAATTGCTACTGTGGTGGAGGAGAATGTGCAGATATCACAGAATACGAAACAGGCGTCCTCCAACATGGCGGATATCACCGGCAAACTGTTGGAGCTGGTAGAACAGTAGATAATAAAAGAAAGACCATATGCAATAAGCCTGCCCGAGACGTTAAGTTTCAGGCGGGCTTATTTGCCGTAAAGGTTTTCTCAGAAAAATATAAAAAAATAATAAACTTACAAAAAAGTCTTGCAAAAACAAGCAGTCTCTGTTAGGATACTTGAAAAGCATAAGTTTGAATGTTCAACTTCTTATTTCATGAAACATTTATCTTTTTTGAATTCCCCAATTTTTAAGCAGGAATGAAAACAACAAAAGGGAAGGAGTTTTTATGTACAGTTCAATATTGACGGGGTCTCTCTATGGTATTGAGGCCAATTTAATTTATGTGGAGGTGGATATCTCCACGGGACTGCCCGGCTTTTCTATGGTGGGTTCGCTGAGCAGCGAGGTTCGGGAGGCCAGGGAGCGTGTACAGGTGGCGTTGAAGAATGCGGACTTTGATATCCCCCCGAAAAAAATCACGATTAATCTTGCGCCGGCAAATCTGAAAAAGGATGGGACAGGCTTCGATATGCCGATTGCCATCGGTATCCTGCAGACATTGGGGTATTTCGAGGAGAAAGCTACAGAGAACATATTGTTTGTGGGGGAGCTGGGGCTGGACGGAGAGATTAAGCCCGTCAGCGGCATATTGCCCATTGTGAAGGAGGCGGCCCGAAGGGGAGTTGGCACCTGTGTCGTACCCTGGGACAATCGGGTGGAAGGCAGCGTAATACCGGATATTCGGGTCAGAGGCGCTCGTAACATCTGCCAGTTGACAGCCTTTTTGCAGGAGACGGACCCGGGAAGGCAGGAGGAACTGCTGCCCGCGCAGCCCTGCGGCACCCGGCAGATTCTGGAGAGGGAACAGTACCGCACAGACTGCGATTTCTCCGAGATTAAGGGGCAGGAGGTTGCCAGAAGAGCGGCGGAGATCGCAGCGGCGGGCTTTCACAATCTGCTGATGTCGGGTCCGCCCGGCGGGGGTAAGAGCATGATCGCCCGGGCCATGGCAGGAATTCTGCCGCCCATGACCTGGCAGGAAAGCATTGAGGTGACAGCCATTCACAGCGTGGCCGGGGTGCTGGACAGGGAAAATCCCCTGATTCTCCGTCGCCCCTTTCAAAGTCCACATCACACAATTTCCGGGGCCGCCCTGATAGGCGGCGGCGTCCACACTCATCCCGGGGCTATCTCACTGGCTCACAGGGGTGTCCTCTTTCTCGATGAACTGACGGAATTTCCCAGAAATATATTGGAATGCCTGCGGCAGCCCTTGGAGGACCGCCAGGTCAACATAGCCCGGGTGCAGGGCAACTATATTTACCCCGCGGACTTTATGCTGGTATGTGCTATGAATCCCTGCAGGTGTGGCTTTTTCCCCGATAAAAACAGATGTCGCTGCACTGAGGCGGAGCTGGCGAAATATTGGAACAGGCTGTCCGGGCCGCTGCTGGACCGCATGGATATGTATGTGGAGACCAGCCGGATTGAACTGGAGAAACTGCAGTCTCTCAGTCCGGGGGAGAGCAGCGCGCAGATAAGGCGGAGGGTCGTGGAGGCCAGAGCGGTTCAGGAGGAGCGTTTTAAGGGCAAAAAGTATTCCTTTAACGGGGATATGGAGGCGGGAGAGCTGGAGCGCTTCTGTGAGCTTGGCCGGGAGGAAAAAAGGCTTATGGAGCTGGCATACAGGCGGTTAGATCTCAGCGCCAGAACCTATCACCGGATTCTGAAGGTTGCCAGGACTATTGCGGATCTGGGGCATTCGGAGCATATACGGGAGGAGCACCTCAGCGAGGCGCTGGCCTATCGGCTTACGGAAGGAGCAAGGATAAAAAATGGATAAGTATCTATATTGGCTGGCCAATGTGGGCGGACTGGGAACCGCGGGCAGGGAGCGTCTGCTGGAGGCATTCGGCACGGGCGCAGCCGTGTATGGGGCACAGGAAAAGCATTTGGCTATGGTGCTGGAAAAAAATAAGCTGGAAAGCCTGTTGGAGATGCGAAAGAACTGGGATGTGGACAGGGAGTATGCGCAGCTTCAGGAAAAACAGATAATTTTTATCTGTACGGCGGATGAGGAATATCCGGAGAAACTGCGAAATATCCCCGATCACCCCTTTGGCATATACTGCAAAGGGAGAATGCCGCAGCCGCAAAAGCTGTCGGTGGCAGTGGTGGGCGCCAGGGAATGCTCGGACTATGGACGTTTTATAGCCACAGAGCTGGGCAGAGAGTTGGGTGAGGCAGGTATCCAGGTGATCAGCGGTATGGCCAGAGGAATAGACGGAATAAGCCAGCTGGCGGCATTGGATGCGGGCGGGGAATCCTATGCAATTCTGGGCAATGGAGTGGATATCTGCTATCCCAGAGATAACCGGCCCATCTATGACCGCATGCTGGTACAGGGGGGCATTCTCTCCACCTATCCGCCCGGAACTGCACCCAAGCCCCAGCTATTTCCGCCTAGGAATCGAATCGTAAGCGGGCTGGCGGACGTGCTGGTGGTTGTGGAGGCCAGGCAGAAAAGCGGTACGCTGATTACGGTGGACATGGCGCTTGAACAGGGCAGAGAAGTATATGCGGTTCCGGGGCGGATTACGGACCGGCTCAGCGATGGCTGCAACAAGCTGGTCAAGGATGGCGCGCTGGTCTTCTTGTCCCCCAGAGATTTTATGGAGGGGCTGCGGCAGTCCTTTCCCGAAAAAATGGCATGCTGTACGCCGAAACAGGCGAAGACTGCCGAGGGTCCCACGCTGCCTCCCATTACGCCGGAGGAGGCGGTGGTGCTGGAGACGTTGGATATGTATCCACAGCCTCTTGAGAGAATACGGGATCAGCTGCAGGTCAAGCTGACGGAGAGAGGATTTCGCACTTTTTCCAACAACCTGTTGACCATATTGATGCATTTGTGTCTGAAAGGCGTGGCAAAGCAGAATAGTCCCGGGTGGTTTTCTCTGGATATTTGACGGGAGTCAAAGGTTTGTTGTATAATATGTCAGTATATATGGCTTGAAAGGTACATTGCGCTCCCTGCGTCAGTGAAGAGGCGGGGGAACGCAGGTGAGGGTATGGCGGTCGATGGATAATGGATACGAGAGCTCGGAGGTCTGTAGAGCCTGTGGCGGAGCCTGCTGTAAGGCAAATGGATGCAGTCTGGCGCCGGAGGATATGCTGCGGGAGATGGCAGAGTGGCAGGCAGGACAGGAAAATGACAGTGAGGAATGGACAGACCGGGACGCCGGGGCGGTAAAACGGCAGAGCGGACTGCCACAGCGGGAATGGCTGGAGAGATGGCTGCAGGCGAGCCAGTGCGCCATAGATTCCTTTGCCGGACAAGCGGGGCCATGCTATTATATTCGGATGCGTCACAAATGCTTTACATTTATCGGCGTAGACGCCATGGGGGAGTGCATAGCTCTGACGGATCGGGGCTGCAGTCTGCCCTATGAGAGACGTCCCAGAGGAGGACGGTATCTTGAGGGCAGACAGGACAGGCGTTGTCAGCAGCATTATACCCGGGAACAGATGGAGACAGACTGGAAACCCTATCAGCAGTTACTTACGGAGATATGGGATCAATGGCATGACAGGCTGGAGAGAGAGGGCGTGTTTGACCGGTGCGAGGAGGAATACATGCGCTGGCAGCGGGAGAGAAGGCAGTAATCGAATTTTATTGCAGGCAGAGGAAAGGCGGAAAGATGGGAAGAAGGATAAAATTGGGACTTGCGCTGATGTTGACGGTCTTATTGCTGACAGGCTGCGGCGACATGAAAATGCCGCTGGCAGAGACCTTTCAGCAGGAACGCCTGGAACAGCAGACTATACAGATTGTTGAATGGCTGAATGCGGAAGAGTATGAACAGGTGTATGAGACGTTCCGGGAAGATATGAAACAGGCGTTGCCGATGGAGGAACTGAAGGCAGCCTGTGCGGAAACCTATGGCAGCGGAGGCGCTTTTGCGCAGATCAACAGTACCGAGGTCAGCGGCCAGAAGATTGAGGAGGATGATTATGCCGTGGTCATGGTCAAGGCTCAGTATGAGAAACAGATTGTGACATTCCAGGTGGGATATGATGCGGATATGAAGGTTGTGGGATTGTATATGAAGTAAGTGAGGGTAACTTGCATGAAAGTTCTGGTGATTGGCGGCAGTTATTTCTATGGCCGAGTATTTGTAATGCAGACGGCGCAGCAGCAGAATATTACACTGGTGAATCGGGGGACCTATTCCATGGCGGACATGGGAGTGACACAGGTTAAGGGAGATCGCAGAGATCCGGCTGTCTGGCGGGGATTGTCCGAGGGATATGATGTGGTGGTGGATTTCTGCGCCTACGAGCCGGGAGATATCCGTTGTGTGCTGGACAATATGCCTGTTAAGCCCAGCCAGTATATTGCTGTCAGCACAGTGGACGTGTACCGTCGGGGGATGGGAGGATACAAGGCGGAAGATGCGCCTTTTGAGGAGAGACAGTTGCCGGGGGAGGCAGGAGCCTATATCGCAGGCAAGGTAGCTCTGGAGAAAGAACTGCGACAGGTCTGTGAGGAGCAGGGAGTGGCATGGACTGTGTTGCGGCCGGGAATTCTCTACGGACCATATAATTATGCGCCTCGGGAGTCCGCATACATTCAGATGATGGTGCAGCAGCAGATACTTCCCAGAATTACGGATGCAGACGGGCAGTTCCAGTTGGTGTATGTAAAGGATGGCGTGGAGGCGATAAAGCGATGTCTGTGCAATCCCCAAACTTATGGAAAGGCATACAATATCTGTATGGGAGAGCCAACGACGTACAACAGCCTGGCAGACATGCTGCTGCGGGTGTGTGATCGGCCGGTGCGGGAACTGCCCATGACTGTGGAACAGGCAGAGCGGCAGGGAATACCATTGCCTTTTGCAGTGAGGCAGCAGGAGACCGAATTGTACGACAACGCCAAGAGCCTGCGGGAGCTGGGACTGGTCTACACCTCCCTGGAGGAAGGGATGGGCAAGACCTACAGGGCTTTCAGAAATGTATATCAGATATAGTACAATGTGCCCCGGCAGCAAGATATTGTGCGGGATTTACGGAAGAAAAGAACAAATCTGTTTGCATTATTATGGCAAATAGTATACAATAGGGTCTGTACTGAAATGCAACCGTAGGTAGAACTTTGACAGAAAATGTGAATTCTACGTTATTGCAGGAAGAATGAGAATTCATTAAAATGGGGATATGCGGAACTCAAAACAGCATATCCCCAGACAGTACACTGATAAACATGGGGACGCGAGGCGGCCCTATGTTTATCACGGTCATGGTGTACTGGCGGGGATATGCGGAACTCAAAATAGGAGGAGAAAAGATGCAGGATTTAAAGCCGATAAAGGAAGGAAAAGTACGGGAGATTTATGACAATGGGGACACTCTGATCATGGTGGCTACAGACCGAATCAGTTGCTTTGACGTGATTTTGAAGAACCAGGTTACGAAAAAGGGGGCCGTACTGACCCAGATGTCCAAATTCTGGTTCGATATGACCAGGGATATTCTGCCCAATCATATGATCTCGGTGGATGTGAAAGACATGCCGGAGTTCTTCAGGCAGGAGCGCTTTGACGGCAACAGCATGATGTGCCGCAAGCTGGAGATGCTGCCCGTAGAGTGTATTGTGAGGGGATATATCACCGGCAGCGGCTGGGCCAGCTATCAGAAGGATGGCATGGTGTGCGGAATCAGACTGCCGGAGGGACTGAAGGAGTCGGATAAGCTGCCGGAGCCCATCTACACGCCCTCCACCAAGGCGGAGATCGGAGACCATGACGAGAATATCTCCTTTGAGCAGAGCGTGGAATATCTGGAGAAACGTTTCCCTGGCAAAGGGCAGGAGTATGGGGAGAAACTGCGTGACTACACTATAGCTCTGTACAAAAAGTGTGCGAAGTATGCGCTGACACGGGGGATTATTATTGCGGATACCAAGTTTGAGTTCGGCTTGGACGAGGAGGGCAATATCGTGCTGGGCGATGAGATGCTGACGCCGGATTCCTCCCGTTTCTGGCCTGCGGAGGGGTATGAGCCGGGACACGCCCAGCCCTCCTTCGACAAGCAGTTTGCCAGAGACTGGCTGAAGAGCCATGAGCATGATTGGGAACTGCCCCAGGAGATTGTGGACAAAACCATTGAGAAATACCTGCAGGGGTATGAGATGATCACGGGGAAAACGCTGGTGTGAGTTTTCGATATGCATGGTTTGGATGTTACGCGTCCGAATAAATATTAACACAATAGTGTATGTAAAAAAACAGGGACAAAATCTATAAAAGAAGATTTTGTCCCTGTTGCTGTATTGTTTCTTATATGCTTCACCTGCGGAATGTCCGTCATCGTATCCCTCTGTAAAATACATAATAAAGTATTTCCATTTGCCGTTCCCAGGCTCATAGGGGTTGATTTCTGCAGCCAATTGCTGGCCGCTCTGCCACCGGTCATTGAGGGCGTCCGTATAGCCAAGGGTATAACCATGCAGATAGCCTTGCTCCTTACCGGTATTTTCGTCTACTTTTTGAACATATAAAAATCCGAATACAAGAATAACGGCAGTTATGATAATAGATACTGCAATAATTATTCCCTTTTTCATAGTATCACTTACCTCTTACTTAAACTTATTTTTCCAGATTCTTATTCGCAGTGGACAACATTAGCTTGATGCGGTTCAGCT
>CAYLIM010000064.1:0-19228 GCA_964383805.1 uncultured Acetatifactor sp. | reverse complement strand
GAATATATGGAATACCTGTTTGCCTGCGTGAATGAAGGGATGAACCGGTATCTGGCGGACTTAAAGAAGGTCTATGCCACGGGAGAAGGCGGGTATAAAAATGTGCTTTATCCGGATCTGGAAATTGCCCATGATCTGTGCGTTGAAAAGCTGGAGCGGTTTCAGAGCGGCCATGGGAAATTCGGGAATGACCAGGAGGAAAGTGTTCCGGAAGAAGAGATACAGGAGTCCTTGCCGGATCAGGAAGAGGATATGTCGGATCTGGACGACCTGTTCTCTGCGTTTGCCGCGGCATCGGGCGGCTCTGCGGACGAAGACAGAGCAGGTGACGGTGTTTCGTTCTATTCCGCGGAGGAGATGATAGATTACATAAACGCAAGAGCCGCTCTGGCGCGCGAGGCGGGCGTATCCCTTCCTTTTTATGAGATATGCCGGAAACTAAACTATGAGAACTTTACGATTTTCTGTCTGGCCTGCGGCATTCTGTCCTCCACCCAGACCGATTATGCGGGGGTATTTCAGGTGATCAATGAAAACGGCGCCCTGTCCGCCCCCACCATAGAGTCTGCGGCAAAGCTGTACTATGGCAGCCGGTTTTCCATCACAGGAGCCTACGGCGATATGTCGGTCTGCCTGGAGCAGCTGATGCCCATCCTGAATCTGCATGTGCAGGGCAATATGCCCTTTTCCACTGTGGTCTCACCGGATAAACGGATGATTGACTATCTGTTTGGCAAAAACCCGCTGCGGCTGGATGAGAATTACAGCAGGTTTTTCCAAATGCTCACGGATGATGGGGAATTGGACCCGATTCTGGCAAATGAGGGCGTTCTGGAGGCCATGAAAATCTCTTATGAAGAGGGCGTGAAAATCTTTTCCTACTATGGAGACGAGGGGAGCGGCAGGAAATTTTTTGTGAAACACTTCTGCAGAGAGCAGGGACTACGAGCTGTTTCGATCAACTGTAAAAAATTGTTTGTCTATGATTACAGCTTTGTGGATAAGGCGCTTTGGGCAGTCACCAGGGAGTGTATTCTGACAGGCGCCTGCTGTTGTCTGGATGATCTGTCCTACAGGGAAGAGGAGAAAGAAAAATTTTTCGGGTACATGGACCTGGCTTTTTCAAAGCTGACAGAGCATGGTATGCAGGTGTTTGCCATCAGTAAGGAGAAACTGCCGGTCAAGGAGATGACAAAGGAAGAAGTAACGGAGCTGGAGCTGCCCACGCCTTCCAATGGGGAGAGGGAAGCATGCTGGAAATATTTTTCCAGGAATTATTCCCTGTCACCGGAGGTAGATCTGTTGGAAATGGCCACCAAATTCCTGTTTACTCCGGGAAAGATCAAGGCGGCGCTCCATCAGGCCAGAAGTTTCGCTACCATGGATAAAGAGATCAGCATCCCGAGGGACACGCTTTTCAGAGGCTGCAACAACCAGATGAGCTCGGAGCTGACCCAGAAGGCCACAAAGATAAAGGCAAACTTTGGATTTGAGGACATTGTCATGAATCATGACCAGAGAGAGACTCTGGAACACGCCATCGATCAGATGAATTTCCGAAAACAGGTCTATGACAACTGGAATTATACGAAGAAGTATCCTTATGGGCGAGGGCTTTCCATCCTGTTGTTCGGTGCGCCCGGAACAGGAAAATCCATGTGCGCCCAGGTAATCGCCCATGAGCTGAACCTGGAGCTGTACAGGGTGGATCTGTCCAAGGTAATCGATAAGTATGTGGGAGAAACGGAGAAATCCATCTCCATGATCTTCCGCGAGGCTAAAAAGTGTAATGTGGTGCTGTTTTTTGACGAGTGTGACACCCTCTTTGCCAAGCGTTCCGACGACGGCGGCAGCAACCAGGCGTCCAACAACAATAAAACGGCCCTGCTTCTGCAGGAGGTGGAAACTTATGACGGCGTGTCCGTTCTGGCAACCAATTATAAGCACAACATTGATCCGGCGTTTTTCAGACGGATGAAATACATTGTGGAATTCCAGTTCCCTGACCCTGATACCAGGGAAATGCTGTGGCGTACCACGATTCCGAAGGGCACTCCTCTGGGCGAGGATGTGGATATCCGTTTTCTGGCGGAAAAGTTTGAGTTTGTAGGAGGTAATATCAAGAACTGTATCCTGAACGCAGCGTTTCTGGCGGCGGCGGACGGAGACGGAAAAGAGGTATGCATGAAACATTATCTTCAGGCTATCCGCTACGAGTTTGTCAAGACAGGAAAAGTGTTTACCAAATCAGATTTTGAGCCTTATGCATCGCTGATTGGGCTGTAGGGCGGATGCTTAAGTGATGGATTTTGGAAAGGAGCGATATATTTATGGAAATCGGATGGATCGACCGCGAGATGAGCGGGATATTTCAGACACTGTTGCTGCCGGAGGCGGCGGAGGCCCTAAAACAGGGAAAACCTCTGCTGGCGCTTGGCCTGACTGAGGACGATGTCGCCTGCGGGGCGGCGGCAGGAGAACTGGAAGGAGATGTCTTTACCGTAACCTCCTTCTATGTAGCCCCTGACTATCGCCGCCGCGGCGGCGGAACCATGCTGATTGAGGCTCTGCGCAACCTCTTGAAAGAGCATTGCAGCAGTCTGGAAATCAGTTATACCATGACGCTGCCGGAGCATCAGGCGCTCGCTCCGTTTCTGACAGCGATGGGCTTTTTATGCAGGCCGGATTATGGGGAGACCATCTATGGTCTGACCTTGGGCAGCCTCGAAAATAATTCTTTTTTTGCCAGAGAACAGAAAATTCCGGCCAATGTCCGGCCCTTTGCGCAGGTTTCCCCTACTCTGCTCAGAGAGGTCTATCAGGCGGCACGCGCCAGAGAGGAGGCCTATCTCCCGGTTCCGCTGACGGATTCTTCACTGGATGCTGCAGTGAGCATGGCTGTAGTTGAGGACAATACCGTTCGATCCTTTGCCGCCGTTCTCAGCCGGCAGCCCGGTCTGCTGGAGCTGGCCTGGGTACAGAGCGGACGTCCTCAGGACACAGCTCCGATGCTTTTGGCTACCTATGTGGCGGCGCGCAGGAGTTATCCCCCTGAAACACTGCTGACAGTACAGGCAGTCAATGCCGCCTCCGCCAAGCTGCTTTGCGCCATGCTCCCCGAGGCTGCGCCGATTTCTTATACCTACTATTATATTTTTTGATTGACCTGATAAAAATCGCTGCCACGCACTTGAACAGGAAAAAGGAGGAGACATCGATGGAGTTGACACTGAAACAGGAACAAAAACAGTTAAATCAACTGAAGGTTCCGCAGTATATAGAACTGAAGGTTCCAGAGCAGATAGAACTGGAGGCCCCGCAGGAGCTTAACAAGCAGGCCAAGGAGACAGACCGGCAGGCTCAGGAGGAGCTTAACAGGAAAACCGAGAAGAAGTTCTCCCGGGCTCGGGCCACTAAAGTTGCCAGCGGTACGCCGTCCCAGCAGCAGCTTCCTGCAGAGAAGACCTATAAAGCGCGAAGGGCAGAGAAACGCCGCGAAAGGGCGGCAAGAAAAAAGTGTCCCGTGAGGGATATCGCTGCCGCCGATGAGATACAGCGCCAATTGGAGGATTACTATACACAGCATGCAAACAGCCAGAATAGCTATTTTGAGTCCCATCCTGATTCCAACCTGTCAGGGGTGGACACACGGGCGGTGTATGCCTTTTCCCACGGTTTCCGAAAAAACTGGTTGGGCAAGCCGGCCACAGAGGATGACGAGAAGTATCGGCAGGAGGACGAAAAATTATATGAAACTTTCTGCTCCACGGACTATGAACTCCGACGCCCCTATCTGGAGCGGATGGTGGATGAAGTGTTAAGTTTCGATCTTAAGAAGGAGATGTTCTCTGAACGCAATATGCAAAACCATGCGGCCGACATCAAGACCATGGCGGAACGTCTGGTATGTATGGATAATATCATAAAGGACGAACACAACAAGTTTTTTTTCAAAGAGCTGTCTCCTGTGAAGTGGATCGCCCTGGGTCAGGCTCTGGAGATTGGCGCTCTCATGGGCACTGCATTTGGAGCGCGGTGCGCAATGCAGGGGATAAAGGAAGCAGGGGCTCAATACATAAGCGCTCAGGAGGAAATTGATGCGTATTCCCCTCAGGCAGAAATGTATGTTCCCTTGTATAAGAGTGAGCTGAGAGTATATAAGTCAATGAAAGATATTCTCGAATCAGCAGTGTCCATCGAGCAGCGGGCCAGCCAGATAGATAAGGTGGACACCGAAAAACTGCCAGCCCCCGAGTTTTATAAGAAAATCCGCGGTCTTTTGGAACCCAATGTCCAAAAGCTATTGAGCTGCAATGTGGAGGAGCTGTGCAAACTGAGCGATGAGGACCTCAAGAAGAAGAGCGCAGAACTCAATGAACTGTATACTGTCAGCCTGGATCTGGACAATTGCCTGCAATTCAAGCATCCTGTTCGACAGACGATAACTCTGAGGGATGAAATGATAGGGCAGCGGAGGCTTGAATATGATTATAAGTTATCTGTTCTGCGGGGACTGGTTGATAGGGCAGCCGGCCATAATGAACGGGGAGAAAAGGCGATAGCGGACGCCACTCAGCGCTATCAGAATCAGATGACGCCGGGGACCCCCGAGTTTCAGGAATTTTTTTTGGAGCTTGGTGGACAGAATCTTGCCAATCTCGTCGCCATCGATCCAAAATTTGATGCCGTCATGAAGGAGTATTATAACAACATAGAATTTCCACAGAAATACCGCACAGAAGTCGTGAAACGGCTGCATGACCATCATTACTTCTCCCTGGACGAGGAGAAACGTAAGAGTCTTAATAAGCCATCGGACATTGGAGAGTCCCTGTTCCGCAGCCTCGACAGTTTTTTGTGCTCAGAAGCCGCTGAAACTCTTCTTACTTCGGAGAAACTCAGACAGATGCTGAACGATCTGGGAGCCGGAGGGGATCTGATTTCCGACTTATCTGAATATGAAAAGAAACTGGAACAGGCGATAGAACAGGAGAATGTTGAAGAGCAGCAGAAACTGGCGATAAAAAAGAAGGATATTGAAGAGCAGCGGAAACTGGCGATAGAAAGGAACAATGCCGGTCTGGACACCTTAAGGGAGGTTATGGATGCCCAATATGAGATGCTGGAGAGAAAATATGGGAACAGCATTGAGCAGATGACCATTGAGGATATCAGGGAGCATTATTTGGAGATTGCGAAAGACTTTGCCAATATCCAAATAGATTTTCATATGGCTGCACATTTTCCGGGTTTTGTACGTAAGAACCCGGACGATGGCAAGGACAATCCGGACGATGTGCGCCTCTACAACCGGATTCAATACTACAACGTGTGCAGCATTACGATCGCAGGACTTATACCCTTTATAGGCATGGGCGCCATACCGGACCTGACTACTGTTGACGGTCAGGAAATGAATATGCTGGACGTATCCGACGAGAATATTCAAAAATATATCAGTTTCAGCCTCAAGGATGAGGATGGCGCAAAGGCAAGGAAGGAGCTGATGGGGGATAAGGAATGCCATTTCCAACATCCTTTTGACTGGTCCCAAAAGGTAAAAAAACCGGCAGATGAGAATTAGTGTTTGAAAAGGAGAAAACAGCAATGCAATTAAAAATGGAACAGGAACAAAAACAGTTAATTCCGCAGCAAGCTTGGAAAGAGGATATGGAGGAGGCTCGGAGGGAGGCTCCGCCGCAGGCTTTAGAGCAGACCAAGGACAAGGTTCAGGAGGAGGCTCAGCAGCAGATCCAGCAGCAGGCTCCGCAACTCTTCTCTCCGGCCCAGGCCACTAAAGTTGCCGACGGTACGCCGTCCCAGCAGGTGAAATCTGCCAAGGGGACTTATAAAGCGCGAAGGGCAGCGCGAAAGGAAGAGAGACGTCACGCAAGGGAGGCAAAGAAAGCGACCGGAGGGGTGGGGAATATTGTTACCTATGATATAAAACATAGCTTGGAGGACTATCATAAACAGCTAACCAACAGCCTTGAGAGCTATTTTCCTTCCATAGAATCCATTCAGTCGGGGAAACTGGAGATGGATCTGTCAAAGAACCTGTCAGGTGTGGACCTGCGGGCGATGAGGAATTTTACTCACGGTTTCCGGAAAGACAGCGCGGGCAATCCGGCTACGACTGATGATCTGAAGTATCAGCTGGAGGATATAGCATTTTATGACGCTTTCTGCTCCACGAACTACACACGCCGAGTCCCCTATCTGCAGCGGATGGTGGATGAAGCGTTAAGTTTCGATCCGAAGGAGGTCATGTTCTCTGACAGCAATCTGCAAAGGAATGCGGCCGGCCTCAAGTCCATAACAAGCCGCATGGTATATATGGAGGACGTTAGGAAGGACGTCCACAACAAGTTCTTTTTTGACGAGTTGTTGTCTCCTGCGAAGAGGGAAGCCCTGGATCAGGCTCTGGACATTTTCATGTACAGTGGCCCTGCTTTTACACAGGCGTGCCAAATGCGGGGGGTAGACCCGGATCCCGTGGAGGCTCCCTACCTAAGTAAAGAGGACATTGCTGACTATGTCAAGATGCAAGAGGATGGAACAGGGGTTATTCAACAGTATCAGAAAAAGCTGGAAACATATCCGGCAATTAAAGATACTCTCAAACAGGCAGCGGCGGAACGGCCGACCGCCGATGCTTATAAGGAAATCCGTGAGCTTTTGGAACACGATGTCCAAAGGCTATTGGAAGCCGACCTCAATGTGAATGTCGTCTATAATAAGAAAGCCAGTGAGAAGGAGAAGGAGGAACTGGATAAACAGCTCCTGGAGTTATATACTGCCAGCCTGCGTGTTGAAAAGTTTCTGACGCTCAAGCACCCTGTAGAAGATGATCGGACCCTGGAGGACGACTTGATAAAGCAGCGGGAAAAATACTTAATGAAGTCCTTATTCCTGAAGGAGCTGGTCGAAACAAAATTCAAGGCGCGTAAAAATCAAAACAGACTGGTTCCATAAAGGTCAGAATACCGCTGTTCTGCACATGAAAGAACGAAGGCGAAGACAGCAATGAATTTGATGCGGGCTGTTGGAAACT
Source organism: uncultured Acetatifactor sp. (assembly GCA_964383805.1). Classification (GTDB taxonomy): domain Bacteria; phylum Bacillota; class Clostridia; order Lachnospirales; family Lachnospiraceae; genus Acetatifactor. Next base: position 12,174 of record CAYLIM010000064.1, on the reverse strand, counting down.
AAGATGAAGCGAAGATGAACAGGGAGGGAGTCATGGGAGCAAGTTTTAACGGGGAAGCGTATGAGGAAATATACAAACACAAGGATTGGGAACAGACGGCGGACAAGTATGAGGAAGAGTTTGCGGCGAAGCTGTACAAGACTCCCTATGTGCAGCAGGCGGCCAAGACGGCTCTGACAAAATTAAGTAAAATGCTGAACGCTTATTATGGAGGTCGAGGACAGGCCCCGAAACTTGATGAACAGACCGCTCAGGATGTGGCAGCGGCGCAGCAGGCGGCGGCTGAGGTGACAGGACAGCCTGCGGCGGCATCGGCAGAAAACGCGGCGCCGACGCAGTCGGCAGTTGAGGCGGCGGGGGAACCTGTGGCGGCACCGGCGGAAAACGCGGCGCTGACGCAAGCGGCAGTCGCGCAGCCTGCAGACGGTGGAAATGATAGGGTGGAGATCACGGATACTCTATTGGAAGCATTACTTCCCAAGGGAGACAGTTCAGGGGGAGCCGGACAGATCGGCAATTACAGCGAGGCGGCTCAAAAGGGCAGCAAGGAGGAACGTCAGGCCGCCCGGCAGAGAGACGAAGAGAATCTGGATGCGGTGATCAATGGTGACGGAAATTTACGCGAGCGGATGACCATGCTGTACAATGGTATGTTTGTAAACGGAGGCAGGAAAAAGGAAGAGATTGCCAAAAGCCATTCTTTGAAAAACATGATGCTGCATATCACAGAAAACGAGGAGAGAAATATTCCTGAGCTTCATGGCGTTCAAATAGAGTTGCTGAAGGAAATGAAACAAAGGGAAAAGGAAGGAGATGTGTTTGACACTTTTTCCATTGCCAGAGACTTAAAGAAGGCATCTGACAAGAAGTTGGACAGGGGAAATTGGCTGACACGGTTTTTCCAGGGAATACACCGGGGCTGGGTCGCAGCCGTGTCCAGCAAATTTACCAGAATGACAAGGAGCAAGGAGGACAGGCAGAAGAACCGTCTGGGAGAAGCGCATTATAACAGGCTGGGACTTGAATTGTCGGAACGGGAGAAGGCCAACGGGATAAAAGACGGAGAGCTTCAGTGGAAGGAAGGGAGAGCCTGGTATGAAATGAGAAAGCGGGTCAATGCAGAGGGAATGCTGCAGACGGCGGGACCTTCCGGAACCACTCTGCGGATGCTGGGGGCCTATAAGCTGATGGGGGCTTCCCTAAGAGATCTGCTGTACTTCCGGCTTGCGCTGATCGCCTGGATGGTGACCAGCAAGGATCATTCTCTGTATGAGATCATGATAGGTTCCCAAAATGCGGGAATTACCGGAAAAGAAGATTTATCGGAGCCTGCTACCATGTATATGACCGTGGATCCGATACCGGTGGATGTGCTGCGTCAGGAGTTTGCGCCGCAGCAGCAGTTCCCCCATGAGACTATCTACAAGCAGATGTTAAATGAACTGCGGGATAAGAGAAGAGATGGAGCCATCAGGAGAAACGCCTTGCTGGGAAAGGATGTGGCAGATACGGCAGAGGAAAGAGACTATTTAAGCAATCATTTGACTGAGCTGACGAGAGCAATAAATGTAATGAAAGCCAAGAAAGATAAAAATGACCAGATCATAAAAAAGTCTGTTGCGATAAAAGATATGATTGTGCCGCTGGTCGATAAGATGATAAAGGCAGGAACATTGCCGCAAGAGGCGGGAGATCAGTATAAGCAAATGAAACTTGAAGAGCTTCTGAACGGGTCGGTACTGGAAACGCTGCTGTCAGGAGAGGAAAAAGAAATGGCAGGACTGAGGGGGAAAATCAGGTCCAAGACAGATGAATACCTGCGGGCAAAGGGAGAAGAGGGGCAGCTCCAGAATGATCTGGAAATCTATGTACATCAGAAGAATTATGTAAAGTCTCTTGTAGAAGCGCGTCAGGAAAAACTTTCACAGAGAGGCTATGAAGAGACGGATGACATCAATTTTACTCTGTATGGAAGATCCAGACAAGGAGTCATGCATGATATAGGAGCGGATGCCAATAATGCGCAGGCACAGGATATTGCTCTGAATATTTATACCACAGGCGCATTTCTGGCTATGACCAGAGGACAGAAATACTGGGATGGTCTTGGCAGAAGAGCTCTTCGAGATGAACGTGTAGATCAGTATGCAGCTACTGGCTTTGGCTCCTATGAGCATTCCTCCAGTAAGGAAATGGCGGACGAAGAGATAGCGGATTCCATTTACAACATGGTCAGGATTTCTTCCAGAATGTCCCAGGACGCATTGGAGGAGCGAGGGCAGAATGAGGAGATAGAGACAGGAAATGGTGATGGGAACGATATGAAAGGAAAAAGCGCTTTCAAGGAACGCACGTTCCGAGGGGGCAAGTTAAGCGGACAACTCCGTTCTTCCGAAGGCTCTGTTATTAAGATCAACTCCCTGATGAGCAGCTCGAAGAATATTGACAAAGCGGCACAGTATTATGTGAAGAGCCGTAAAAAAGAGGGTGAGGACAATTCGGTCCTTATCGAATATTCTATGAGGGGAAAGGGTGCGGTGGATATTTCAGGAGTGTCCAAGGTCCAGAGCGAGGGGGAGGTTCTTATTCCTGCCAATACGGAATTTAAGGTAGTGAAATCTCTGCGCAGGGCAGTCACCTACAGCGACGGAATCCGTTGGGAAGGCGAGGGCGTTCCTGAGCAAGTGAACCGGGAGAATGACACATTTCCTCTATACGGTAATGTAGTGTGTCTGGAGGAAGTAAGAGGCCCCGGCTCTGCAAAAAGAGAGGAGACGGGAAGGGTAGCAGCCATGCGGCGGAAAATCAGAGAGGAATACCGTCAACAGATGCAGGAACGGAGCAGACAGGCGAGGACAAATAAAAGAGGAAAAGCAAAGAAATAGAATAGAAATAGAATAGAAATAGAAAAGAAATAGTATCATGGGCCTGCCCATGATGTGTGGGAGTACGGACATGACAGAATCAACCTGGGATATAGAAGGAATTGTGAAAGCATATTTTGGAGAGTGTACCAAAGAGCCTTTTAGGGACCGGCAGGAAGAGTGGCAGCAGTGGCAGAGGTTTCTGGACATGCTGTGTGCCACGACCCTGTTTCTGAAAGAGCAGGACAGAGATGAGGCGGCAATGAGAGTCGGCGGTATGTTAAGTGACAGGGAGCTTATGAAAGCGCTGGAGCCTCATGGGAGGGCGGAGTTTGCGGGCAAGGCGCAGTTTCGGCAGGTGTTTGAACTGCTTTTGTCAAAAGAACAGAGCCAGGAAAGTACGGAGGGGTTCCTGCCGTTTGCGGGATTTTTTGAGAGCGGCATGCTGTCCTATGGGGAGATACTGGCCTTTCTCATGGCGGCGGCGGTCGATCTGAACAGGAAGTATGAGAGGGTGTTTGGAGTTTTGCAGGAAGAGACGCAGCCCGTGGCTAAGCCTACTTTGGGGCTGGTGTGCGATCTGTGCGGTTTGTTTCTGGAGGAAGAGGAGGTTAGGGAGCATCTGTGGGACGAGGACAGCTTTTTATACCGTTTCCTTCTGGAGCCGGGGAGAGAGGCTGCCAATATGTCCCGTCTGTCGCGGCCGCTGTCTTTGAATCGACGTGTAATTCAGATTCTGGCGGGGGCCCCCATGCAGCTGGGAATGTTGTCGCCGTACACAAAAGTGCTGGAATATAAAACGGAAATGGAAGAGATCCTGTGCAATGCGGAACAGCTTGAGGAACTTTTGCGGGTATTTTCCACTATGTCGGGCAGGCAGAGCGGAGGGATCGTCCATCTCTGCGCCATGGAAGGTACAGGGAAGAAGTTTCTGATGGAGTCGCTTGGTTCCATAGCCGGGCTGGATGTGTTGTGCGTGGATATGCGCCGTCTTCTGGCGCAGGATGACGGAGCGGTCTATCCGGCGCTTAAGGATGTTGTATTAAAATGCATTTATGAAAAAAGTCTGCTGTATCTGGACGGGACGCCCTTCGAGAGGGAAATTCTTCCGCGGGTCCAAAGGATATTGGGATTTCTTCAGGATTATGTGAACCTGATTTTTATCGGGACAGAGGGACAGAGACCGGGAAAGCTGTCCACACAGGGCAGCTGGTATACCATCACCCTGAAACAGCCGGGCATGGCGGTGCAGAGAAGATTCTGGCAGTATTTTGCAGAAATGTATGGGATACGGTTTAAGGAGGATGTGGATCTGGATCAGCTGGTATCCAGATACCATATGACGCCGGGAAGAATCAGCCAGGTGCTGTCCTGCGCCCTGCTGAATGCGGAGATCGACCCTCAGGGCTTCCTGGTATCGGAAGAGCTTTTGGAGAGGCAGATCAGGATGAAATGCTGCGCGGAATTCGGAGAGTATGCCACCCGTCTGGAAAGTCCGTTCACTTGGGAGGATCTGGAGCTGCCGGACAACAGCAAAGAACTTTTAGAGGCGGTATGCGATCGTATCCGCTATCGCAGCGTTGTGAATGACAGCTATGGATTTGGCAGGAAGCTGCCTTATGGGAATGGTACTTCCGTTGTGCTTTACGGTCCTCCCGGAACAGGAAAGACCATGGCGGCCCAGGTCCTGGCGCGGGCGCTGGGACTGGATATTTACCGTATCGACCTGTCCCAGATCGGGAGCAAATATATCGGAGAGACGGAGAAAAATCTGGGAGCAGTGTTTGAGGCGGCGAAGTTTTCCAATGCGGTTCTGTTTTTTGATGAGGCGGACGCCCTGTTTACCAAGAGAACGGACGTCGCAAGTTCTAATGATAAATATGCCAATGCGGAGACCGCCTATCTTTTGCAGAAGATCGAAGAGTACTCGGGAGTATCCGTTCTGGCGACGAATGTCATGCAGAATTTTGATAATGCCTTTAAGCGCCGTATGACCTTTATGATTCCGGTGGAGCAGCCGGGAGAAGAGACCAGGCTGCGGCTTTGGCAGAAGGTATTTCCAGAAAAAGCCCCTCTGGAAGAGGATATTGATTTCGGCATTTATGCCAGAAAAGCGGAGCTGACGGGAAGCAACATTAAGTCTGCGGCTCTGGCGGCGGCTTACAAAGCGGCGGCAAAGCACAGGAAAATCAGCAACCGGGATATTATAGAGGCCATAGATTTTGAGTACCGCAGAACCGGCCGTGTGGGAATCAGCAATGAGTTATATGGGGAACTCTACATGGGGACACAAAATTAAGGATAGGAGGTCAATGATTATGGATGATTTGGAGATTCGTCAGGAACAGCAGGAACAGGAGGATGAATGGGAACAGCAGCAGGATGAGTTTCCGCCGGTGCAGCTGTATTCTATAGGACCGAAGGAGGTAGACCGGGCGGCGCCCTTGCTGACGGCGGAGGCGGCAGAGCTGATTCGCGGTGATGAAGCGTTCGGTCTTGCCATTGTGGAGGAGGATGAGGTGCGGGGCGCTGTCTGTGCCCGCCTGGCGCCGGACAACGAGATGTGTTTAGAACTGCTGAGTCTGTATGTGGTTCCGCAGTACCGCCGCCGCCAGTTGGGTGGTACGCTGCTTATAGAACTGTTGGAGGCGTGCGGAGGGATTTTTGATGGCACTGTCGCCAGAGTAGAGGCAAGCTTTTGCCCGGAGCCGGGCTTGGAGGCTTTGCTTAAAAAGGCCGGATTTTTGTTGGAACAGGATGAGGAGGGTGTGTACAGCCATATAGTTTCCGTTTCAACACTGGCAGACAGCCCATTGATGAAACATAAGTCTGTTCTGCCCAAGGGCTGCACATTGGTATCTTTTGAGAATCTCTCCCCCATTCGTATTCGCCAGCTGTTCCAAACGCTGGAGCAGGCGGATGCAGATTACATAGATCTGAACCGGCTTTACCAGGCGCTGCCGGACGCCAGTTTCGTGCTGATGGATGCGGAGAAACGTCCTGTGGCCTGCGCCGTTCTAAGCGGCGGGGAGGAGGGGCTGTGTCTTTCTCAGTTTTTTGCCGCCGGAGGCAATACCACCGCCGGTATGGCAGTACTGCAAGCCGCCGCCAGGGCGCTTTTGGAGCAATATGCCGACGCATGGCTTGAGATTCCTCTGTTGACGGCATCCTCCGCCGGACTGGCAAATCGGCTGCTGGGAGGCGAAGGGAAGAAGGAGCCGCTGATCCGCGCCGTATTGGAACTGTAAGACGACTGCGGTCTGTGCGTACAAAGACAGTTGAAGTAACTATCAGGAAAAAATGATAAAGGGAGGAAGACTGCTATGAATATGTATGATTCTGGAGAGAGTAAGATGGTTGGGGCGCCTCTGTTTAAGTTTAAGGGAGACGCAAATATTCAGAAACTTCAGAATGAGTTAATTGATAAAAAGGCTGATTCATTTGCTATGGAGGAGGGACTGAAAGAGGAGCGGTTCTCGGAAAGGGGTAGGAATAGCAAGATTAACTATAACGCTCTGATTTTGAACACTTTTCCACCCCTTGAAGAGTTTGACCCGCCCATGGACGCATCCGCTTACAGCAGCCCCAACCTGAGCTATAAGCAACGGAAAGCTGAATACAAAAAGTGGAAAAAGCGGCATGCAGTGTATGTACCACAAGGGGGAGACTTCGTAATAAAACCCAAAGAGCAAGAAAAGAAAAGTGATGAAGAGAGCTACGAAAAGCTGAGTTATACGATGGTGAAGAAGGATGGCAAGGATGTGAAGGAACAGAGGCTGGTGGATTACACGGCGGTGAGGGACCAGAGACTGTTCTTGAACAAAGAATGGCGAGAGGAATGGGCCAGCACCAAGATGGGATCTTCCAATCTGACCAGGCGCGAGATAATAGAAATGGTGGGCCAGGGGGACTATTCCCATTTTGAGAGTCTGGATGACACCATGCGCAACATGTTTGCCAAAGAGGCTTTGGATCGGATGGTAAAAAAGTATGCTGGTGATAAACCTATTTCTGAACGTGACGCGAAAAAGATCTGTGAGGATATCCTGGAAAAAGGCGGTGTCAGTGCGCTGTTAGATGCGCCTCTGCGGTTGGGACTTTCTCTGGCCCAGAGGGAGAATGAATTATACTCGAAAGATACTCAGAACTGGTTCCGGGAGCTGGACGAACAAATGTCTTCCGCTGTCATGCTGGAAACGCTGAAACAGAAAGATGAAGAACAACTGAAAAGCGCTATAGCCCAAGAACTCGTGGATAATCAGCATATGAATGAGAAAAAGGCTCTCAAGGCCGCACAGGACATGGTTGAGGCAGACAAAGCCCAGAAGATACAGACTGCCAAGCGCCTGCTGCTGATGCATCTAGGCCAATTCACCAAAGTCAATGAAAAAGGAGAGCAAAGTGATTGGGATAAGCCCGTAGCGGTGGCGCTGAGCCACTGTTCCCGGGTGACTCTGGTCCTGCCCAGGTGTCCCGCGGGGAAGTACGGCCAGAAGGCGTACAAGGAGATGTGGAACAGCATTTTTTACCAGCAGGGCGATAAGGGCAAGTTCGATTCCAATCTCGCTCAGGATAATAGACGGGCAGCCTCCACCCACTCCATCAAAGTTCGAAGGAACGCAGTTAGAGAAAAAAAGGTGCTATTCAACCTCCGAGGTCAGCGGGGGATGAATGTGGCAATCGGCGGTCTGGGCAATCAGGGGGTTAGTGGGAAGATGCTCCTCAACGATGGTTCCTGCGGCCACTTCTACTCCATGTACAAGGAGGGCGACACCAGACATTACGGCGCTATACTTATGGGGCTGGAGTCAGATTGTCCCGGAACGATGAACCAGTTGGGGCATATCCATGATATTAGAGCTACCGCTGAAAAGGCGTCCAGCCTGGGTGGTCAACGGACTGATGAGGTGGGCAAGAAGTATGGGGGCCGCAGGTGCATCATCAGAAAGGAGCCAAGTACGATTGCCAGCTATATGAAACTGCTGGAGGAGGTCATGAAGAAAAATGCTCTCGATACGAAAGCCATGGAAATGTTGGTGGGGCCGCCAATGTCAGAGAACGATTTATTAACGTTCGGAACTTTGCTTGAAATCAGCGCGAGTTTGTGATGATGAAGAAGAGCGCTAAATGGAGAGACGCTGAGATGAGCCTGAAAGATAAAATCTTTTCCAAAGAAATCATAAACGGCGGAAGGCAGCCGGAGCTGGATCTGGCGAAAGCCATACTGATTTTTTGTCTGGCGCTGGTACACTGTATCATAGAATGTACGTCCGAAGAGCAGCTTGCCCATGGGATTCCGTTCCTTTTTGACTCTGTGATCGGAGGCCCCCTGGGGGCGCCCATGTTCATGTTCGCCATGGGCTTTGGCATGGTATACACAAAGCGCCACACGCCGGGAGATTATATGCGCCGCGGAATCCGGATCGGTATCACCGGTTATGTGCTGAACATATGCCGGTTCCTGTTCCCTTTTCTGGCGGGATATCTGCTGACCGGAGATATTGAGAAATACATAAAGCCGCTGCCCTACCGATTGCTGGGCAATGATATTCTGCAATTTGCCGCTCTGGCAATGATAGTGATCGCTTTGTTTGTCAGGTTTCACCTGTCAAATACGGCAATGCTCCTGGTCTGCCTGGCTATGTCTCTATTGGGGACTTTCCTGAGCGGAGTGGACGCCGGGACTCCGGCGGGCAATATCTTCCTGGGTTATCTCATAGGGACGGAAGATCCTGCGGGAGCGGTGTTCTCTGATTTTCCGCTGCTGAACTGGCTGATCGTCCCGGTGAGCGGTTACATCTTCGGCGGACTGCTGCAGCATGTGAAAAACAAAAACCTGTTTTACGGGATTCTGTCAACGGTGGGAATCCTGGTCTGCATGGCCTATTTTCCACCTGCCATCCTTGGCGGCTTTGGAATGTTTGGCGAGGGACAGAACTGTTATTACCATATTATCACCCCAGATGTTCTCGTATGCATTGCCGCGGCAATCGGCGTGCTGGGGATCTACCATGTGGTCGTCCCGCATCTGCCGAAGAAAGTGATGGACTGCGTCGGCGAGATCAGCCGCAATATCAACACGGTATATTGTATACACTGGGTATTTGTCATGTGTATCACCAATGTGCTTTTCTATATCCTGCGCGGGACCCAGGAATTGCCGACGCCGGTGACGCTGCTGCTCGGCATGGGTATCAGTATCGTATCTATTGCGGCGGCGCATTTCTGGTCTGCGGCAAAGCGAAACAAATTGTCATAGGCGGTAAATATACTTCGGGAAACGATGGAATAGGAGGCAAAAAATGAGGCATCATAAGCTTGGAATGAAAGCACTGGCAGGATTGTTCATCCTTGCGGTGGTTGTGATATTGTCAACATGCCTGACAGTTGATATCCGCTATAAGAAAGAACAGATGAGCACATACAACAATATCGCGTTTTCCTATGCCAGGACGGCAGCGGAATATATCGACGGAGACAGGATTCGTTCCTATGTGGAAAGCAATACGGAGGATGACTATTACAGGCAGGTGAAGAGATTTCTTGCCATATCGCAGTCACAGACGGATCTGGAATATTATTCTGTGTTTGTACCATATGAGGAGGATCTTGTCTATATCTGGGATGTGGGCAGCGGCGAGGGCGTCCGTCCGCTGGGATATCGCGAGCCGTACATGGAGGGTGGCCGGGAGATTGCCGAACAGATTTATGCGAATACCTATCCGGAGAGGATCATTGTAACACGTGATTCGGAGTATGGCTATATCGCGTCGGCCTACGCACCGGTTCTGGACAGCGCCGGAGAGACGGTGGCGGTGGTGGGCGTCGATCTGTCAATGCCGGGGATACGCAAGGCGCTTTTTCATTTCCTGATAACGGTCATACTCAGTGTAACGGCGGTAATTGCCGTTTTGATGGGGCTTTTCTATGTCTTTATCAGAAAAAATATCATCAAGCCCATCGACCGGTTAAACAGTGCCACGAAAGAAATGGTGGGCAGTCTGGAGAGTGAAGAGACCTTTCATGTGGAGATCCGCACGGGTGATGAGATCGAGGAGCTGTCGGAATCCTTTGCGCAGATGTATCAGGAGCTCAGGGAATATCTGCGGGAGTTGTCCGTTGTGACAGCGGAAAAAGAGCGTATCGGGGCGGAGCTTGATATTGCCACGCAGATTCAGGCGGATATGCTGCCAAGCATTTTTCCTGCTTTTCCGGAGAGAAAGGAGTTTGATATTTTTGCATCCATGGATCCGGCAAAAGAGGTGGGTGGAGATTTCTATGATTTCTTTCTGATAGATGAGGATCATCTGGGGCTGGTAATTGCCGATGTGTCGGGGAAGGGCGTTCCGGCTGCGCTGTTCATGGTCATAACCAAGACACTGATCAAGAATCAGATGATGATGGGCGCATCTCCGGGAGCGGTTCTTGAAGCGGTCAATAATCAGCTCTGTGAAAACAATGAGGCGGAAATGTTTGTCACGGTGTGGCTTGCTGTTTATGAGATTTCAACGGGGAAAGTGACCGCGGCAAACGCAGGACATGAATATCCTGCAATCAGGCGGATGGGAGGCAGTTTTGAACTGTTTAAAGATCCTCACGGATTTGTTCTGGCAGGAATGGAGAACACCCGGTATAAGGAATATGAACTCGAGCTGTACGCCGGGGATACACTATTTGTATATACAGACGGTGTTCCGGAAGCGACAGATGCCGGGCAGACACTGTTTGGGACAGAGAGGATGCTGGAAACGCTGAATAAAGAGAAGGATGCTGATCCGAAGAAACTGGTTGGAGGGTTAAAGGACGAGATCGACCGGTTTGTGGGAGAGGCAATGCAGTTTGATGATATTACCATGCTTTCTCTGCAGGTTGCGGATTCAATGGGGGTCTGATAGTCAAGGTCATAAAACGGCGGAGTTTTATAGTCTGAAGAGTATGAAATATAGATAACGAATGGGGGAATGAAAATGAAAGAAATGGTAGTTAGTGCGACGATTGAAAGCATACCTGCGGTAACGGCATTTGTTGACGAACAGTTAGAACAGCTCGAGTGTCCAATAAGGACGCAGATGCAGGTCGACGTGGCAATTGACGAGCTTTTCAGCAACATCGCATATTACGCATACAATCCTGAAATCGGCAGTGCGACCGTGCGCGTTGAGGTGACGGAAGATCCGATTGCGGTAGTGATCACATTCATTGACAACGGCGTCCCGTATGATCCGCTTGCTAAAGCAGACCCTGACGTCACGCTTCCAATCGAGGAGCGTGGTATCGGCGGCCTGGGGATCTATATGGTGAAAAAGACAATGGATGATGTTTCTTATGAGTATAAAGACGGACAGAATATTTTGAAAATTAAAAAGAATCTTTAGGGGAAATAAGGAATTTTATGGTGGCAAATATAGGGGGGGAGAGGTGGTATAATCAAAAGCAAATATTTGTAGATTATGAGCAGGAATGATATGGAGAAATTCGGTACTTATAATAAAACATAATGTGAGGAAGGTATGCGAAAATGCCCAAGATTATTATAACGCGATCAAATTATGATTTATAATCTTGTCTCCAAGAAACGGCAGCAGCCATTATACATTTCGTAAGTCGGGGTGTCAGCAGATTACGATACCAAGATGAAAACTGAAACAAAGGGTGAAAAAACGATAGTGAAGTTGTACTATTTTCAAGAGCGATAAGAAATGCGGTGGCTTTATTTTCATACAGAGAAAATATAATGCCAATTCTTTTCGTTGACAGAATTTTGATTATTGGATATACTAACAATAAGTAAATGATAAATTTACAAAACGAAAGGAGCGGATGATATGCTGTATGAATACCTGCAAGGGAATTATGAACAGGGTGAACCAATCTTTGCCGGGGACATTTCCATTCCCGGATTATCGGAAGAAAACCTGCGGTATCACTTAAAGAGGCTTACCGATGACGGCATTTTGTGCAGGTTTGAAGCAGGGATATATTACTTCCCTAAAACAGATATTTTCGGGGAAAAGATGGCTCTGACAGCGGATACGGTTGCACTCCATAAATATGTCAGGCGCAGGGGGAGAAGGGTAGGGTATTATTCCGGATATACCCTGGCAAACCGTATGGGGTTGTCTACGCAGGTGCCGCTTACGGAGGAGATCACCAGCAATTATGCACCAGCGCAGGTCCGGGAGTTGACAATAAAGAACCGGAAGTATATCTTGAGGCGTCCTGTGGTGGAGGTTACTGATGAAAACGTGGCTATCCTGCAGTTTCTGGACTGCCTGAAGGATCTGGAGAAATGCGCGGAGGAGGAGCCGGA
>CAYLIM010000063.1:0-20335 GCA_964383805.1 uncultured Acetatifactor sp. | reverse complement strand
GCGGACAAACGGTTTTCAAGACCGCCTCGTTATGACCACTTCGATATCTCTCCAATAGTTTATAGCGAGCCATTCTTTTCGCTCCGTTTTCTCAACGGCAAAAAATATAATAGCAAAAAAGCGCAGCACTGTCAACAACTTTTTCAAAGAAAAATGCAAAAATTTGCGGTATCAAGAATCTGCCAACAAATCCTCATAAATCCCGCCCAGTGACCGGAGTCCCCTGGCAATCAAACTGCCGTACTGCACAGCCCCCTCATAGCGCAGATGGGTGTTGTCCTTCGACTCCTGAGGATGCTCCCGGTAAGTCCCTTCCGGAAAAAACATATACCACCGTCTGCTCTCCTGCTCCCCCGCCAGCTCCAAAACCTCACGACTCATACCGCAGAGATCTATCAGAGGAACCTTGCTCTGCTCCGCCGTCTGTTTCATAGCCGTCACATAATCCTCATGCAGACTCGGTTCCAGTTTCCCCTCGCTGTCAAACCTTCTCCGCTCCAGAGGCGTAATCAGCACAGGATGAGCCCCATGCTCTCTGGCCACCCGAATGAAACACTCCAGATTATCCTTAAAGGTAGAGAAAGGCTCCGTATATCTGGCCGGGTCTTCGATTTTCTCATCATTATGCCCAAACTGGATAAAGAGAAAATCCCCCTCTCCAATTCGTCCCTCTATCTCCCGCAGCCTTCCCTCGTCCATAAAGCTCTTGGTGCTCCGTCCATTTTTTCCATGGTTCTCCACATGGCAGCTTTCCTTTATAAACAGAGAAAATACCTGCCCGATTCCGGTCTGCGGATAGGTGGAGTAATCATTTGTCTGTACGGTGGAATCCCCCGCCCAAAAGATAGTATTCATAGCATTTTCCTCTTTCCGTCTGTCAGACAAAACAAGGGAAACCGAAGTTTCCCTTGTCAGTGTACCCTGTATATGCAATATCGACGCTTACTCCTTTACAGCACCGATATTCACGCCCTTTACAAAATACTTCTGTAAGAAAGGATACAAAATCATAAAAGGAATAATAACCACGATGATGGCCGCGTTCTTAACCGTATTCTCGGTAGCGTCACCAGATGCCGCAGGCAGATCGCTACCCATGATAACGCTGCGCAGTTTCATCTGGAAGTTATACCACTTGGAATCGGTAATGTACAGTTTGTAATGGGTATAATCGTTCCAGTAGGTCACGGCATACATCAAACCGATGGACGCCAGAGCCGCCTTGGACATGGGCAGCACAATGCGGATAAAGGTCTGCATCGGAGAACAGCCGTCCAACGTCGCCGACTCAAACAAGCTCTGAGGAATGCCCTCAAAGAAGTTACGCATCAGCACCAAATTGTACACATTGAGCGCCGGGAACAATATAACCACCAGCAAGGTGTTGGTCATTTTCATAGTACTCAACACCAGATAGGTAGGAATCATACCGCCATTAAAAATCATGGTGAACAACAGGAAATTGGCAAAAAATGTTCTGCCGGGCATCTCCCACTGGATCAACACATAAGCGCCCAGGGTAGACAGTACCAACGCCAAAATCGTACCGAGGATCGTAGTAATAAAGGATATTACCAGAGGGCGGAACAGCGTCGGATTCCGGAACACAGAAACATATCCGTCCATACCAAACTTCTCCGGCCATATTTTCATACCGTAAGCACTCTTTAAATCAAACGAGTCCACCAAAACCTTCCACATAGGAATAATGATAATCAAGGCCAGAATGATAAAGATCAGGCCGTTGACAATCCGGAAAACCGGAAATTTCTTTTTCGTCTTCATATCCGTCTCCTCCTCCCTATACGATTCCGCGGCCATCGCGTACTTTCTTGCTCCACTGGTTGCAGACAAGCACAAGCACGCAGCCCACTAACGACTTGAACAAACCGATAGCTGTGGTATATCCATAGTTCGGAATAGCGCCGCTGTTAAAGGTCTGATAGTAGATATAGGTCTCCAACACGTTTGCCGTGCCCAGCACCGCATCATTCTGCAATACGAATGCGGACTCGAACAAGTTCATAACCTTTGCCAGGTTCAGAATGAACACTGTCAGGATGGTATTGGCCAGTGCGGGGAAAGTGATAAAGCGCATCTTGTTCCACCGCCCGGCGCCATCAATCGCGGCTGCCTCATAGAGTTCTGTATTAATTCCAGCCAGCGTAGCCATGAAAATAACGGTCTGCCAACCGGTTTCTTTCCAAATATTAATTATGTAGTACGCAAATCGCCACCATTTCTCCGATCCCAGGAAATAAATCATACTATTGGAATCCAGTACGCCGATGCTTACCAGGAAAGTATTCACCAGACCCTGGTTCGTAGGCGCCAGAATCAAGGAGAAAATGGATGCAGTCACTACCCACGACATAAAGTGGGGCAGATAGATAATCGTCTGAACCACCTTTTTAAAATGTAGATTCACAATCTCATTCAGGAGCAAGGACACTATCACGGCAAACGCTGTCGTCAATATGAGCTTAACCACACTGATTACAATCGTGTTGGTGAATGCTGACCAGAAGTTGGCCATTTTAAACATTCTCTCAAAATGCTTAAATCCTACAAAAGTCGGATCCTTGATGCCGTTATAGTCGGTAAAGCCGAGAACAATACCAAACATTGGCAGATAGTTAAATATAAGTGCAAAAACAAATACAGGCAGAAACATCAAATAAAATCCCCTGTACTTATATATCTTGGCCCAAAGCTTCGCACCACTCATCTTCTGCTTCGGCACAGCTGTTTTCGTTTTCTTCATATCTGCTCTTCCTCTTCTAAAATATAATCGCCCATACATTCATGAACATGCGGAGCCATGGATTACTCCACAGCTCCACAAATTCTGTTTTTGCTAACCGCAATCAACTTACATTACTGAGCATTCAGGGAATCAACAATGGTCTTGGACCACTCTGCTCCGCCGTCAGATTCATACTTTGCATATGCCTCTTCAATGGTCATCTCGCCCATGGTAACCTTAGCAATCAACTCATTCTTCAGAGTTGTCAGATCGCCGTTGTACATGCTCATCTCATCAGTAGAAGGAACGATGAACGCGGGCTTACAATTTGCATTGAACAGCTCCTGCGCTGCCATAGCAGTCTCGGTTACGCTGTTCGCCGGTGCCTCCAGATTAACCAGAGCCAGCATGGGATCGATGTGTGCCTTGGTGTAAGCAGTGGTAGGTTTCTCTGCGTTGGGCAGGAAGTGGAACTCTCCCTCTGCATAGGTCTTAGCCTTGTCGGGATCATCCGCCCACAAAGTCTCTGCAGCGGTAGACCAATGCTTGCCCTCTACACCATAGGTGAACAGGAACTGCACATCGCCGCCATCCTGCATAGCCTCAATGAAATACTTGAACACGCCCTCAGGGTTCTCGCAGGTAGAGGTAATGCACCATGCGGGAGTGATACGGTCTACATAAGCGCCAACCTCAGCGATAGGAGGCAGAGCAACCAGATCGCCGGACAGTCCGTTGGCTTCCAGGTTGGTCTTCAGGTTGTTAGCCCATGTGCCAGCCCAGTAGGTGAATACACCAAAGGAATCATCATAGAACTTGTTACGGCAGTCGCCGGTACCATTGGTCAGAGTTGTGGGATCAATGTAACCCTTCGCATAAGCGTCAGCCAGTCTTCCCATAGCAGCCTTCATGGCGTCGGCCTCAAAACCGTCTATCCAGTTGCCGTTTGCATCCTGCATAAAGGAAGGATAAGCATCCTGATAGAACTCAGCCAGGTAGTTGGTGTAAGGCGCCTCGCCGCCTACGAAACCAGCCGCTGCCACTGCAAAAGTGTTGCCGTCGGTACCGTCACCATCGGGATCGCCATTGGTGAACGCATCCAGCATTGCCACATACTCTTCATAGTTGGTGGGTACGGAAGTAATACCGCAGTTGTCCAGCCAAGCCTGCTTTACATAGGTAACGCAGCCATTGCCGTGGGTTGCGGGCATACCATACAGGGAACCGTTGATTCTCAAGCTGTCCACAACGGTGTCGCTGCCGGCCTTGGCGTCATGACGGGTCTTCAGATCGGATGCGGCATATGCATCGGTCATATCCCACAGAGCGCCCTCAGAAGCGTAACCGGTATAATAGGTAGAAGACAGGATGATAACATCCGGCCAATCTCTGCCTGCAAAGGTCTGGCCAACCACATCATAGTATGCATCATGGTCAGGCTGAATCACCTCAACCTCAACACCTGTCAGCTCGGTGTACTTTGCCCAAAAATCATTGCCGTAATTCTCCTGTGTGGGTACAGTACCATCGATCATAACCTTGATCTTGTCAGGCTTAGCCACCTCGGGAGCCTGGCTCTCACCCTCGCCGCCTGCATTGCCGGAATTCTGCTCACCACCTGTGGAAGAACCCACGCTGGACTGCTGGCCGCCTTCGTTGCTGGGAGTAGAACCTCCGCCTTCCTGACCACAGGCTGCCATAGACAGCACCATGCTTCCGGCCAGGAGGGTTGCAACAAACTTACTTGCTTTTTTCATAGTAATATATCCTCCTCCTAAAAATGTAAGTGTTTACAGGTTTTTAGCCTGTTCCGCCATTCGTTCCGATTTTGGCGGTATGTATATATTAGCACACATTGGGCATTTTAACAAGCCATATTTCTAAAAACATTGTTTTTTTGCTTTTTTTTGTTAATTGTGCTGATTTTTTGTGCTTTTATATGTGCATTTTCTCCCGCATTTATTGCGTAAGCGCTTTCATTTTATGCCGATAACACAGTTTCCGGCAGTGTTTAACCGCAAATTTATGATGATCCCCAGTTTTCTCCGCCTGTGAAATAAATATGACTTAACATGCAAAATCACCCGATATTTTCAGGTTTTCTGCGAATTTCCCACATTGTTCCATCATTTTGCAATATTTTCGGAGCAATTTGTTTACCCTGCCCCTGTAAGCGTTTTGGCATAATTCACAGTATCGGTTCGCTTGTTTTTGTAATCGCTTTCATTTTTGTCAACACCGATCAAAAAATCTTGTAAAATCCATAAATCCCATGTTAAAATGAATGGACTCCACAATTATCAGAATATTTTTTTGGAAAGGATCGGTAAATCCCATGGATAAATCATACATTAGTTCGTCCTCCGGAGGAGAAATCTCTCCCGGCACACTGCTCCGTCTGCTGGACTGTCTGCAGCAGACGCATATCCCCATGCACAGCCTGCATGTTCTGCTGTCCGGGCAGACCGAGCTGGAGGCCTACTACGCCCCCTGTCGTAAGGGACAGCTGCACCGCATGTTTTCTGTCAGCAAAAACCTGACTGCGCTGGCGGTGTTAAAACTCTGTGAGACGGGCGCGCTCTCGCTGGAGGATTCTATTTGTCGGTATTTTCCCGAATATACGGATGAAAGCACTCATCCCTGGGTGCTGCAGACCACTATAAGAAATATGCTGATGATGCGCAGCTGCCATGCTTCCACCACCTACAAATTTGATATGACACGGGACTGGGTGGAAAGCTTTTTCACCGTCCCGCCCACCCACAAGCCGGGAACGGTATTTCACTATGACACCAGCGCTACCCACACGCTCTGCGCCCTTGTGGAAAAACTGAGCGGCCGCCCCATGCTGGACTATTTAAAGGATGTGATGCTGCGGGAGATCGGATGGAGCGAGGATTCCTATATGCTGACCGACCCCTTTGGGCATTCTATGGGCGGCAGCGGACTTATGGCCACGGCGGAGGATCTGGTACTGCTGGGAAAACTGCTGCTGCAGGAGGGCTGCTGGAACGGAAAGCAGCTGTTAAAAAGGGAGCTGCTGGCACAGGCCCTGGCCTGGCACAGCGCCACGGCGGTCACAGGCCCCATAACCTCCGAGCGCCAGGGCTACGGCTATTCCTTCTGGCGCGGAGAGCATGACGCTCTGGTCTGCTATGGCATGGGCGGCCAGTTGATTCTCTGCTATCCCGCCCTGGAACTGCTGGTGGTGACCACCGCGGACACGCAGGGCATGAACGGCGCCAATCAGCTGATCTATGACGCCATCCACCGTTCTCTGCTGCCCGGTTTGCAGAACCAGACAGAATCCGGCGCAGTCTCGGAGGCCGACCGGGAGAAATTGCGGCAGCGGGTTGAGCAGCTGCGCATGGAGCCGGTGTCGCATGTCTTTTCCCAGAGCTGCCGCCCCCTTCTTCGCATCACGCCCTCCGCGGAGCTGTCTGCTGAGGCAGTGCAATTTCTGGACGCCCGGACGGACGGTTCCCGCATACAGGGAAGGGTCTATCAGATCCAGGAAAGCAGCTCATTCACCCGGCTTTCTCTGGAGCTGACTCACGAACGCGGCGTTCTGCACTACACTCTGGGAGCCGTCGAATGCAGTCTGCCCTTTGGACTGGAGGAGGTGATCTCCAGCCGCTTTCCGGGATACGACATGTTCTGCGCCTCCAGCGGCATGTGGCTGGACGAGCACACCTTTTACATACGCACCCACCTGCTGGACACCAGCGTGGGCAGCATACATTTTCAGTTGTATTTCGGGGAAAATGATGTGACTGTTTTCTTGAAAAAACAGGAAGAAAGTCTGTTTGGAGAGTACAGCGGGCACCTGTATGGAATTCTTGACAGCAAGCAGTAGCTACCCCAGCAGGGTCTGCGCGATCCGCATGTCCTCCGGTGTGGTCACTTTAATATTTTTATAGGATGCCTGTACCAGCTTTACATGACGGTGCAGCATGGTCTCCACTACCATGGCGTCGTCCGTGATCTCAATTCCCTGCTGTCTGAACAGAGGGAGCTGTCCCATGAGCATGCGATAGGCCTCGCAGATCATCTGCACCTCAAACACCTGAGGCGTCTGCACCATCCACACGCTGTTTCTGTTGGGCGTCTGCACGGCATAGCCCTCTGCGTCCGCCAGCTTGACGGTGTCCTTGGATGGCATGGCAGCCACACAGGCGCCGTAGGCATAGGCGGCGGCATAGGTGTCCTCCAGAATTTTCTCGGTCAGAAAGGGTCTTGCCCCGTCATGAATGAATACGTACCCCTCCCGGTTGGGCGTTCTCAGTTCTCCGTTCTCCAGCACTTCCAGGGCGCGGGCCACCGACTCAAAGCGCTGGCTGCCCCCCGCCGTGATCTTATCAACCTTGGAAAAACCGTATTTCTCCACGATCTCCCGCCGCATATAGGAAATGTCTCCGGCCCCGGTCACCAGAATGCAGTCGTCTATAATGGACGAGCGTTCCACTGCCTCCAGGGCGTACCAGATCAGCGGCTTACCTTCCAGCTCCATGAACTGTTTGGGCACACTGCTGTGCATTCTGGCGCCGCTGCCCGCCGCCAGGACCACGGCTGTACATCTCTTCTTTTCCATCAGACTACTCCTTCCGCCCAAGCGCCGCTAAAAATCTCTCTCACCCAGCCGCAGATTGGGCACCGCGTTGAGATCCAATCCGCTTCGCACCCCGCGCCTGTATTCGTAGTACCCCGCCACGCCGATCATGGCGGCATTGTCCGTGCAATACACTGGACTCGGGTAATAAAAACATATGTTATTTTTCTGGCAGGCCTCGCTCATGGCCTCCCGCAGAGCGGAATTGGACGCCACGCCTCCGGCGATGGCAAATCTGTCGTAGCCGTATTCCCGCAGGGCCTGCATGGAATGCTCCACCAGCACCTCCACCACCGCTTTCTGGAAGGACGCCGCCACGTCCGCCTGGCAGATTTCCTCCCCCTTCATCTTGCAGCCGTTCAGATAATTCAGCACCGCCGACTTGAGGCCGCTGAAACTGAAATCATAGGCGCTGTCCGCCAGTTTTGCCCGTGGAAAGGCGATTGCGTCCGGGTTGCCCTCCCGGGAGACCTTGTCTATCTTCGGCCCTCCGGGATATCCCAGGCCGATGGCCCGGGCCACTTTGTCAAAGGCCTCTCCCGCCGCGTCATCCCTGGTCTGTCCGATAATCTCATACTCGCCGTAATCCTTCACCACCACCAGATGGGAGTGCCCGCCGGATACCACCAGACATACATAAGGCGGCTCCAGCTCCTTGTGTTCGATATAGTTGGCGCTGATATGTCCTTCGATGTGATGTACGCCCACCAGCGGAATTCCTGTGGCAAAGCTGAGGGCCTTGGCCGCAGACACGCCCACCAGAAGCGCGCCCACCAGGCCCGGCCCATAGGTCACGGCGATAGCGTCCATCTGCCGCAGCTCTGCCTGCGCCTCCTCCAGCGCCGCCTCTATGACCTGGTTGATCTTCTCTATATGTTTGCGGGAGGCGATCTCCGGCACAACGCCCCCGTACAAAGTATGAAGTGCTATCTGCGTGGAAATCACGTTGGATAACACTTCTCTGCCGTTTTTCACCACCGCCGCCGCCGTCTCGTCACAGGAGCTTTCGATGGCTAATATATATATGTCCTTTTCCGTTTCCATACCCCTAGTCCTCTCCTGAGCCGTCGTCCTGATTTTCAGCCAGATTCTCGGCCAGATCCCAGCCATAGATCTTCCAGTGCCTGTTCTCGTCCCTGCGCAGCAGATATACCTGTATGGTGGAAGAGCTGTCCCGTCCCTGGAGAATATTGTACGCACAGCGGACTTTTGCAAATCTGTACCCATCCTGCGTAAACTCGTCCACGTCGATGCTGGACGCCAGGGAGATATTGGAAATCTTGCGGTTGTTGTTCTTGAAATCCTGGATTTCCTTTTCCAGATTAAAAATATAGGTATCCCATTCGTTGTTGTCCAGCAGCTCCTGATCGTACAGATCTCTGGCCTTGCGAGCCAGCTCCTCGAGCTGCTCGCGGCTGCACTCCTCGTTATAGAAACACTTGATTATGCTGTTGTAATACCGAATCACCTGTGTGGGGGAGCTGGGATAATAATTCTCCAGATCCCGCAACAGTACGTCCTCCACCGTCGTCGGGGTTCTCTCGTCCGTCGAACGATTTGAACGGTTCACCAAATAGCAGTAGTACCCCACCACTATCACGATGAGTATCATGATCACTATGGTCGTCTGGGTTGTAAACTTTCCCTTTTTCTTCTTCATGCGCTGCTCCTAATCCTCAAAATTCAACTCCACGCTTCTGCCGTCCCTGGCAGCCACGGCAGCCGGAAATATCTTCCGTACTTCCTGCATATAATCCTCCGGGTGGTTCAGGGAGGGACTGTAATGTGTCAGCCACAGCTCCGGCACCTGCGCCTCTCTGGCCATACGTGCCGCCTCGTACATGGTCATATGCCTGTTCTCTTTCGCCTTGGCCAGCTTTTCAGGCTCCCCGTACATTCCCTCGCAGATAAACAGGTCCGCGCCCGCAGCGTGGGCCACAATGCTCTCCGTGGGCCGGGTGTCCGTGCAGTAAGTGACCTTCAGGCCCTTGCGAGGCTCCCCCAGCACCATGTCCGGTGTGTAGACGTGGCCGTCCACCTCCTGAGTCTCCCCTTTTTGCAGGCGATTCCAGCACCTCTGGGGAATGCCCAGCTCCCTGGCCTTCTCCAGCTGAAACTTGCCGATGCGTTCAATTATCAGGCTATATCCATAGCATAACACATTATGATTCACCTTGAAAGCTTCAATTTGAAATCCTTCAAAAGAAAATGTCTGTTCCGGCTCCGTGATCTCCTCGCAGCGAATTTCAAAGGGCAGTTCCGGGGCAATGCAGCGCAGCGCATTTACAATTCTCTGCAGCCCCTTAGGTCCCACCAGCAGCAGCGGCTCGGTTCGCTCCGCATTGCCCATAGTCAGCAGCATGCCCGGCAGGCCGCTGATATGATCCGCGTGATAATGGGTAAAACATATGATATCAATGGGTTTGGGACTCCAGCCCTTCTCCCTGAGCGCGATCTGTGTACCCTCACCGCAGTCGATCAGGATACTTTTTCCGTTGTACCGCATCATCAGAGAAGTCAGCCACCGATAAGGCAGGGGCATCATTCCACCCGTTCCCAACAAACAAACATCCAGCATCGCCGTCTCCTATCCGCACTGATTGGATGGCGCCGCGTGAGCTGGACCTGCGTGGCAAGTCCGAGAAGCTCTTCTTACACAAGTTCGCTCTCTTCGGTCTCCTCCACCGGAATCTGAAAACTTCCCGTCAGCGCGTCATAGCAGCTTTCGCACAGATCCCAGCGGTGGCGCATGCCATCCTTATTGCTAAAATAGCCGAAGGTCACATCCGCTGAAAAATATCCCTCCTGGATCATGTCCTCCCGCTGCTGTATTTCTTTTCCACAATGATTGCAAAAAATTTTGTTATTTTTTTTCATCCTTCATCCTCCACCAATCTATGCTCCATACTCCATGTATCGCATACATTGTAGCACGGCTTTTGTCGAATTGGCGAGGGAATTGTTGGAATATGCGCTAAGTGTCCCTCTTCCACAGAATCATGGCGTCCTCCGTGGGTTTTTCATAAAAATGGGGGCGGATTCCCTCTGACACAAAGCCCACCTTCTCGTAGACATGGATAGCTGCCGCATTGCTCACCCGCACCTCCAGCGTAAATGCCTCCACGCCCATGGCCTGTCCTCTTCTCAGAGTCTCCTGCAGCAGCGCCGTGGCTATGCCCCGGTTCCGGTACGCCTCATCCACGACCACATTGTCGATCTCGCCGTCCCCGGACACATTGGTGACTCCGCAGCTGCCCACCACCCGGCCGTCCTCCTCCGCCACCAGATACAGACTGTTGCGGTCCCGTATCAGCCGGGCGAAATCCGCCGCAGACCAGGGCATAGAGAATGCTTTTGCCTCTATGACGCTCAGCGGCTTAACATCCTCCGGCCTAAGCTCCCGTATGATCATCTGCCTCTTCCCTTTCTCTCTCCGCCTGACTCTTTCGCAGATATATGGGCTGATGCAGCGCCGCCTCCACCGTCTGCCCCCGGGACGCATACACGGCTCCCAGGGCTGCCACACTGCCCGCCCTCTGGCGGTTCACATGGGCCGGAGCCAGGTGGTATGGCACCTTCATTCCCTCCCGTATCTGCTCCCGGTACACCGGTACGCCATCTCCCAGAAAGATTACCTCCCGGCCCAGCCGGTTGCACTCCTCCACGATCTGGGCCACATCCACGGCGCACTGCTCTCTCAGGACATGCAGCTCATAATTCTCGCCCTGGGGCACATATTCATAGAGACCTGTGTATACCTGATTCCTGCGGGCGTCCATCATCGGACACACCAGCAGGTCCGTGCCGTAGAGATTGTAGGCCAGCGCCTCCAGCGTAGGCACCTCCACCAGCGGTTTCTGCAGCGCAAGCCCCAGCCCCTTGGCGGTGGCCGAGCCAATCCGCAGCCCGGTAAAAGAACCGGGACCGGCAGCAATGGCAATGGCGTCCACCGTGTTAAGCTCCAGCCCTGTCATCTGGCGCAGCTGCTCCAGCATGGGCAACAGTGTCTGGGAATGGGTCTTTTTATCGTTCGTGGTAAACTCCGCCCGCAGCTCGTCTCCCTCTGCCAGAGCGACGCTCGCCACCAGGCCGGAGGTATCTAGCGCCAGTACTTTCATGGTCTTTTCACTTCTTTCATCTCTATTTTACGATAATCAAAACCCTTTTCCAAGTCCTTTTCAATGGTAATTTGGACATGGCTCTGCGGCAGCAGCTCCGGGATCAAATCAGCCCACTCGATCAGACAGACTCCCTCCCCGTAAAAATACTCCTCATAGCCGATCTCCTCCATCTCCTGCGCGTCGCCGATGCGATATACGTCGAAATGATAAAAGGGCAGCCGCCCCTCCTCATACACCTGCATAATGGTAAAGGTAGGGCTGTTCACCGGCCCGGCAATCCCCAGCCCCGCCGCAACCCCCTGGGTAAACACGGTCTTTCCTGTCCCCAGGTCGCCGATCAGGGTGTAGACCCGGCCTGCCACAGCCTCACGTCCCAGCTGCTCTCCTATGGAAAAGGTCTCCTCCGGGCTATGGCTCTCCCACACCCGGATGCGCTCTGTCTCTGTCATAATGATCTCATTCCTGCATTAACTGCGTATTTTTACTTTCCCCGGCGGCATATGGGTGCTAATCATCTCCACCACCGCGGCACGCTGCTCCCCTAGGTCCCGGTTGGGAAAAATAGCCGCGCTGACCTTTGTAGTGTAGACAATCACACTTCTCCCCGTGGCCGTGGCCCTGTATAGGTCCGCCCATGCCTGCCGCTCCGTGGTCTCTCCCTGGGAGACGGCGATCCCTTCCTCGTCCAGCACATAGTGCAGCGGCTGCTGAAAGGAGGGATTGGTCAACGCTATCTGCTTGCTCCTCAGTCTCAGGTTCACCGGCAGATACAGCAGCAGAATCACCCCAAAGACCAAAAATATCCACTGCCGGGGGTCCATACCGAAAATCACCACCATCAATGCGCCAAAACAGCTGCCGATAAGGCCGACGGCGCTGCCATAGGCGTGGGCCATCATATAATTGTACAAGTCATCCGCATCTATTTTCACGTCAAACTCTATCATGGTATTTGACCTTTCTCCCCACTACTGTTCCAGCTGAGAGGTACAATGAGGGCATCTGCTGGCCTCCAGGGCGATCTCACTCTTGCAAAAAGGACACTTTTTGGTAGTGGGAGCCGCCTTCGGTTCCTCTTTTTTCAGCTTGTTGAGCGCCTTCACAATCATAAACACCACAAACGCCATAATGATGAAATTGATCAGCCCCGAGATAAAGCTGCCATAGCTCAATGTGGCCGCACCGGCCGCCTGGGCCGCTGCCAGCGTGGGATAGTGATTCCCGTCCAGCGAGATAAACAGATTGGAAAAATCCAGCTTACCGGTAAAAATACTTATCACCGGCATAAAGATATCGTTGACCAGAGAGTTCACGATGCTGGTGAACGCGCTGCCGATAATCATACCCACTGCCAGGTCCATCATATTGCCCTTGACCGCAAACTCTTTGAATTCCTTTAAAAATTTTTTCATAGCCTTTGTATCCTCCCGATTCTCTTTTGCTCAACTACCATAGATTATAAACAGGTGCCGCCCAAAATGCAAGTCTAAAAAAAGGACTTGCCAAACCGCGAGAACAGCGCTATACTATGGTGCATAAGGTGAGTCTTCAGGGTTGGGTGCAATTCCCTACTGGCGGTGATGTATGGCAGCATATCAGTCCGCGACCCGCAGCGGCAACACTGCGGCTGAATCGGTGAGAATCCGATACCAACAGTACAGTCTGGATGGAAGAAGAACATGGAAACGGTCGGCCGCCTGTGCAGATATCTGCAGGGTGTCGGCTGGCATATCATGCGAATCGGCCCTGATCTTTGCGATCTTTCGCAAGGATCGGGGGTTTTTATTTGTGAGACTTTCCTTGCATCATACATAGCAATGGCTTGGCACACAAGCCCACAGGCCGCATAGCGCGGCAGAAAGTGAGGAAAATCATGAGTAACTTTTTTGAAAAGGTAGTTGAAAACACATTATTTGCAGTGGAATTCCTGCTGATCATCGTGGCCATGTTTCTGGCAGCCCTCGCTCTGGAAAAACTGGCCGACAGGAAGAACGGAACGAAGGAGCGCACCTTTTCCACCCGCAAAATGGCAGTCACAGGTATGTTCTCGGCCATCGCCATGATATTGTTCCTGTTTGAATTCCCCCTGCCCTTTGCACCCAGTTTTTATGAACTGGACTTCAGCGAACTGCCTGTGCTCGTCGCAGCCTTTGCCTTCGGGCCCGTGACGGGAGTTGTCACTGAGGCCGTAAAAATATTGCTCAAGCTCTTCATCAAAGGCACCAGCACCGCCTTCGTGGGAGACCTTGCCAATTTCGTCATCGGCTGCAGTTTCATCCTGCCGGCCTCCACAATCTACTATTTTAAAAAGAGCAAAAAGAGCGCTATCACAGGCTGTATCGTCGGCACGCTGATACTGACCCTGTTTGGGACCGCTTTTAACGCTGTCTATCTGCTGCCCGCTTTCTCCAGGCTCTATGGCATGCCTCTGGACACCATTCTTGCCATGGGAAGCGAAGTAAATAAGCTGATGACCGATGGCAGTATCGTCAGCTTTGTGATCTGCTGCGTAGCTCCCATGAACCTGATCAAGGGCGGGAGCGTATCGCTTGTAACCATGCTGATCTATAAGCGCCTCAGTCCCATTATCAAAGTCGGCAGAAAGGGATAAACCGGCCTCCGCATTGAATTTCCAAGCACCCCTGGCGCTGTTATTTTTTGATCTTCATCGTAAGGGAAATCCTCTTTTTCTGCATATCCACATCCAGCACCTGCACATCCACTATATCCCCCACGCTGACAGCCTCCAGAGGGTGCTTGATATACTTCTGAGTGATCTGGGAGATATGTACCAGGCCGTCCTGATGTACGCCAATATCCACAAACACGCCGAAGTCGATGACATTGCGCACCGTGCCTTTCAGTATCATGCCCGGTTTCAAGTCCTTCATATCCAGCACATCACTGCGCAGAATAGGTCTGGGCATATCGTCTCTGGGGTCGCGGGCCGGTTTCTCCAGCTCCTTTAAAATATCGGTCAGAGTGATTTCACCTATTCCCAGCTCCTGCGCCAGCTGGGCCTTGTTCTTCACGCGCTTTTCCAGACTGC
The DNA here is from genome assembly GCA_964383805.1 of uncultured Acetatifactor sp. Classification (GTDB taxonomy): domain Bacteria; phylum Bacillota; class Clostridia; order Lachnospirales; family Lachnospiraceae; genus Acetatifactor. Next base: position 5,810 of record CAYLIM010000063.1, on the reverse strand, counting down.
TGATGCGATCCTCTGCCGTGGTCTTAGCGGCAGGTTTATCCTGCACGTTTTCAGCGCCAGTCTCCGTCTTCATGCCGCCCATGGCCGCCGCCAAAGCCCTGCCCATGGCCGTGTCCGTATTCCTCACCTGTATGGTCTTGCCCTGCTTTCTCTGGGCCGGGCGCTGCGCAGATACAGCCGCCGGAGCCTTTTTGCCCGCCGCCTTCTCGGCGGCCGCTTTTTTCTGGGCCTCCTTCACGTCCTCCATAGTCAGGCCCAGCTTGTCCAGCAGCCGCAGCGCCGCCTCATAGGATTCGGGGTGTACGCTGGTAGCGTCCAGCGGATTGTCACCGTCCAGTATCCGCATAAAACCCGCGCACTGCTCATAGGCCTTGGGACCCAGCTTGGGAACCTTCAAAAGCTGCTTTCTGTTGGTGAAACGCCCGTTTGCCTCACGGTAGTCCACAATATTTCTGGCGATGGTCTTGTTTATGCCTGAGATGTACTCTAAGAGAGATACCGAGGCGGTGTTCAGATCCACGCCCACCTTGTTCACACTGTCCTCCACCACGCCGCCCAGGGCCTCGCTGAGTTTTTTCTGGTTCATGTCATGCTGGTACTGTCCCACGCCGATGGACTGGGGATCAATTTTCACCAGCTCCGCCAGCGGGTCCTGGAGTCTGCGGGCGATGGAGGCTGCGCTCCTCTGTCCCACGTCAAAGTTAGGGAATTCCTCCGTTGCCAGCTTGCTGGCGGAATACACGGAGGCACCGGCCTCGTTGACGATCACATACTGAACCGGGCGGTCCAGCTCCTTCAGCAGCTCCACGATCACCTGCTCGGACTCCCGGGAGGCCGTGCCGTTGCCCACGGAGATCAAATCTACATGATATTTGGAAATCAGGCGTTTCAGCTCCGCCTTGGCCTCCGTCACTTTATTCTGAGGAGCGGTGGGGTAGATCACCTTGGTATCCAGCACCTTGCCGGTGGCGTCCACCACCGCCAGCTTACAGCCCGTGCGGAAGGCCGGGTCCCAGCCCAGCACCACCTTGCCCGCAATGGGGGGCTGGAGCAGCAGCTGCTCCAGGTTCTTGCCGAACACGGATATGGCTCCGTCCTCGGCCTTCTCTGTCAAATCACCGCGGATCTCCCGTTCAATAGCGGGTGCTATTAATCGCTCATAGGCGTCCCTGCACACCGCCTGCAGCACCGGCGTTGTCACAGGGTTGTCCCCTTTTACCATCTGCTTTTCCAGATACCGGAAAATGCGTTCCACCGGGGCCGTGAGCTTGATGGTCAGCACCTTTTCCGCCTCCCCGCGGTTTAAGGCCAGCACTCTGTGCCCGGCAATCTTTTTCACCGGCTCCTCGAAATGATAGTACATCTCATATACGGTCTGGGCCTTTTCGTCCTTGGCCTCACTGCTGATAATACCTTCCTCGGCGGTAGCCTGGCGGATATATGTGCGGTAGTCCGCCTCGTCGGATATCTGCTCCGCCAGAATGTCCATGGCTCCCTGCAGCGCCTCCTGGGCCGTGGTCACTCCCTTCTCCTCGGATATGTACTTCGCCGCCTCTTCCTCCAGCGGCGTCTGTATCTCCTGAGCCAGAATGGTCTGGGCCAGAGGCTCCAGCCCTTTCTCTCTGGCCACGCTGGCCCTGGTCTTTCTCTTGGGACGGTAGGGCCGGTACAAATCCTCCACTGCCACCAGCGTCTGGGCCGCCAGGATCTTGGCCTTCAGTTCCTCCGTCAGCTGCCCCTGTTCCTCTATGCTGCCGAGCACCTGCTGCTTTTTATCCTCGAGACTGCGCAGATACTGCAGGCGCTCATGAAGGTCACGCAGCTGCTCGTCATTCAGAGAGCCTGTGACCTCCTTCCGGTAGCGGGAGATAAAGGGGATGGTGTTGCCCTCGTCAATCAGCTTGACGGCAGCCTCCACCTGCCACTTTTCCACCTGCAGTTCTTCTTTGATCGTCTGTAAAATGTCCATATGTATGTCCTTGCCTTTCGCTCTTCCTGATTTTCTATTATAGTATAACAGATATTCTCCCTTCTTTTCAAGAAATAAATCGTTTGCCATATGTCTGAAATGATGGTAAAATGAGTACTACTGAACAAAATATGCGCCAAAGCGCATGAGATCATGGTATAATAATTGCAAGATAAATGCAATAAGAAAAACAGGAGTACATTTATTATGGATTATCGTCAGACCCCTCCTGCCGCGCGCAGGAACCCTTTTACCGTCGCCTCGTTGATTTTGGGCATATGCTCTCTGGCAACCGTTTGTACGGCCATATTGCCGCTGCCTCTGGGGGCGCTGGGAATTCTCTTTGCCGTCCTGGCCTATCGAAAGGGACGCTCTATGGACACCATGACCTTGGCGGGCATTGCCACCTCCTGCGTGGGGCTTGCCTTTTCTGTGCTGGTGTACGGGTTGATGTTTTCCATGATGCCCTCCATGCTGCGCGACCCGGAGTACCGGGATATGTTGAACCGCTATTCCGAGAGTATGTACGGCGAGAGTTATGACGATCTGTTTGAGAGAGCCTACGGCGTTGATCTGGACGAACTGTTTCCTACCGAATGAGTGGGTTATTTTGGCGGAACCTTAATAACGAAAGGAATAAAAAGTATGAATGTACAATATATGACCTCCTCCGAGTTAAAGACCCGGGCAAAGGATCTGCTGGACGGCCGTTTCGGCTCCGCCATTCTGATTATGTTTCTGGGCGGTGTGTTCAATACGACCGTGACCATGACTTGCAACAGCTTTTTGTCGATTTTCCAGATGGCTCTGGATATATCTCCTCTGGCAATCGCTATGATTTCGCTGGTTGTCAGCACGGTAATCTACCTGTTCAACAATATTTTTTCCGCGGGCTATGCTCTGTTCTTTTTGAATACGGCCTGCAAACGCAGTTGTGACATAGGCTGCCTGTTCTATGGTTTCAGATGGCAGTTTCGGAAATGCCTGACTCTGTCCGGCTTTTTCTCCCTTTTCACCTTCATCATTACGCTGCCCCTGCAGTTCTGTAAGGGCATGTACCAGCAGACCCAGAATGTATACTGGATGATGGCGTACCTTCTGTTTGCCTCCGTGTCCATAGTGGCCGGAACTGTGTTCTCTCTGGTTTTTTCCCAGTGCTACTTTCTGCTGCTGGATTTCCCGGATTACACGGCGGGGCAGCTGCTTAAGAGCAGCATGCAGATCATGAGAGGCCACAAGGGACGCCTGTTCTATATACAGGTGAGCTTTATTCCCCTGATCATACTGGCCCTGCTGACCTGCGGCATCGGCATGCTATGGCTGAATCCCTATATACAGATGACCTATACCTGTTTCTTCCTTGATTTGATGAATCCGAAAAAGACACCCGCTCAAGAATAAATAAAACATATTGTGTAAACACAAGGGCCACCCGGCGTATGCCGGATGGCCTTCTGTCTTGTGAGAGTGAAAAGTATTTCCTAAGAGTGGCAGCTGCCGCCGCAGCGGCTGCAGTCTCCGCCACATTGAATGGATTTTCCGTTTTTCCGGTCCCGCACCATGCCTCTGACAATCAGTGCCACGATGCCGCAGAGCAGCGCCAATACAATGAATGTTCCCATCTTGCCCTCCTTCTGAAATCCCTCTTTTTATGCCGCCTTTTTCTTCGTAGCTTTTAATTCCAGCGTCCTGCTCTCCTTGTAGGGTCTAAACAGCAGGTAGATAAAACCGGCCAACAGCAGGAACGCTACTATTGTACCAATTCCAAAGACTCCTGTAAAGAGCATTCCGATCTGATAGAGACACAGGGACACCACATAGGCCAGACCACACTGGTATCCGATGGCGAACCAGAACCATTTTGCGTTGTTCATCTCCCGCTTGATGGCACCCATAGCCGCAAAGCAGGGGGCGCACAGCAGATTGAACACCAGGAAGGAGTAGGCCGCCAGCCGGGACATTCCCTCGAAATCCAGTACACCGAACACGCCCACCACCTCTTCCTTGGCCACCAGACCCATGATGGTAGCGATGGTGGCGCGAATGTTGTCAAAGCCGAGCGGAGCGAAAATCCAGCTGATGGCGCCGCCCACAATACCCAGCACACTGGTCTCCAGCTCCATCTCACCGTCGAACAGGAAACGTCCGTCCACTACGCCGAAACAGGAGCCTGCCCAGATAATGATGGAGGACAGGAGGATGATGGTGCCTGCCTTCTTGATAAAGGACCAGCCGCGCTCCCACATGCTGCGCAGCACATTGCCCACGGTAGGCCAGTGGTAGGCGGGCAGCTCCATGACGAAGGGCGCCGGGTCTCCCGCAAACATTCTGGTTTTCTTAAGAATAATACCGGAGCAGATCACGGCCGCCACACCGATAAAATATGCGCTGGGCGCTACCCACCAGGCATTGCCAAACAGCGCTGCGGCAATCAGAGCGATAATGGGCATTTTAGCGCCGCAGGGAATAAATGTGGTGGTCATAATCGTCATCTTGCGGTCCCTGTCGCTCTCGATGGTGCGGGACGCCATGATACCGGGCACACCACAGCCGGAGCCGATCAGCATGGGGATGAAGGACTTGCCGGACAGACCGAACTTGCGGAAAATCCTGTCCATGATAAACGCCACACGGGCCATATAGCCGCAGGCTTCCAAAAATGCCAGGAAGATAAACAGCACCAGCATCTGCGGTACAAAACCCAGCACGGCGCCCACGCCGCCCACAATGCCATCTACGATCAGGCTCTCCAGCCAGGGCGCACAGTTTATTGCCTCCAGGCCGTCCGCCACCAGTACGGGAATACCGGGCACCCACACGCCATACTCCGCCGGGTCGGGAGTCTCCTCCATGGCCGCATCCACCGTGTCGGAGATATCGAATCCTGCCTCTGTCAGAGATTCGCCGTAAAAGCCGTAGGCCTCGTCAAAAGCATCGAAATCTTCTTCTTCGATGGCTGCCTGAATATCCTCTGCGCCGATCACCCCGCCATCTGCCGCCGCATTTACGGCAGCGATAACCTCTTCGGTCCAAATATTTTCATTGGCATAGGCCACTGTCTCATCATCGTAGTCCCCGCTGATGCCCAGGAGATGAAAGCCGTCTCCGAACAGGCCGTCATTGGTCCAGTCTGTCACCCAGCCGCCCACCGTGGACACGGAGATATAGTACACCAGAACCATCACCACCGCAAAGATCGGCAGTGCTGCCCATCTGTTGGTCACAACCCGGTCGATTTTATCGGAAATACTCATGCCGCCTTTTTGCTTTTTGGTACAGCAGTCCCCGATAATGGAGGCTATATACTCGTAGCGGGCATTGGTGATAATGCTCTCTGTGTCGTCGTCATACTCTTTTTCCAGTGCTGCGATCTCCGAATCCACATCCGGAGCCTTTTTCAGCTGTGTACAAATCTTGTCATCCCGCTCCAACAGCTTAATGCTGAAAAAGCGTTTCTGTTCTCCCGGCACGTCGGCGCTCAGTTTGCCGGACACGGTCTCTATGGCGTTCTCAATGGCTGCGCCAAACTTATGTACCGGCGCCGCCGCCTTCTTTTCCGTGGCTGCCGCCACAGCCATTTTCACAGCCTCTCCGACTCCGGTTCCCTTCAGGGCGGAGATCGACACCACCGGGCAGCCCAGCTTTTCGGAGAGCTTTTTCACGTTGATCCTGCTGCCGTCCTTCTCCAGCACATCCAGCATATTCACCGCCATGACCACGGGAATGCCCAGCTCCAGCAGCTGTGTGGACAGATACAGGTTCCTCTCGATGTTGGTGCCGTCCACAATATTCAGTATGGCGTCCGGCCTCTCTCCGATCAGGTAGTTGCGGGCCACCACTT
>CAYLIM010000062.1:0-20398 GCA_964383805.1 uncultured Acetatifactor sp. | reverse complement strand
CCACACCTTTGTCATTTTTAAAGATGCCTTTGTCACATAGTCTCTTTAAAACCGTATAAGTAGTGGTTCGTTTCCAGTTCAACTCTTTCAGACTTAAAGCGGCCAGCTCTCCTGAAGGAATTGGCTCATTTCTCCAGATGAGTTCTGCAAATTTCATCTCAATTTCTCCTAATTTGTACTCTGCCATAATGCCCTCCTGTCTACACGGTGTAGAATCCTGAAATAAATTCTACACCGTGTAGACAGGATTGTCAAGACCTCTGCTGATTTTTCTGGTAAGGAATCTTCTCCACTTTTTCCTGAACGGTTTTGTAAGAAAGCCGTTGCAAAACAAGAATGGGTATGCTACACTAGAAGTAATGGCAATGACAAAAAAATAACAATCATTGCTGAAACTGCGAAGATAAGCAAAAAAAACAAGTTGGAGGAGAAAGAAATGGCAAAGAAAGTTGTATTAGCAGGCGCCTGCCGTACCGCTATCGGTACTATGGGCGGAACCCTGAGCACCACCCCTGCCGCAGAGCTGGGTGCAATTGTTATCAAGGAGGCTTTAAACAGGGCTGGTGTGGCTCCTGAGCAGGTTGACCAGGTGTACATGGGCTGTGTTATCCAGGCCGGACTTGGCCAGAACGTGGCCCGTCAGGCGTCGATTAAAGCCGGACTGCCTATCGAGGTACCCGCAGTGACCATGAACGTGGTGTGCGGCTCCGGATTAAACTGTGTGAACCAGGCCGCGCAGATGATTATGGCCGGTGATGCGGATATCGTGGTGGCAGGCGGTATGGAGAATATGTCCATGGCTCCCTATGCCATTCCTCAGGCTCGTTACGGATACAGAATGAACAATGGCACTCTGGTGGATACCATGATCAAGGATGCTCTGTGGGATGCATTCAACGATTATCACATGATTACTACCGCCGACAATATCTGCCGCGAGTGGGGTCTGACCCGCGAGGAGCTGGATGAGTTCGCCCTGAAGAGCCAGCAGAAGGCCGAGGCAGCTCAGAAGTCCGGCGCGTTCGACGCAGAGATCGTGCCCGTCATGGTTAAGAAGAAAAAGGAAGTGATCGAGTTCAAGGTAGATGAGGGTCCCCGTGCCGGTTCCACCATTGAAGGTCTTGCAAAGCTGCGCCCCATCAATCCCGATGGCTTTGTAACCGCGGGCAATGCCTCCGGTATCAATGACGGTGCTGCCGCTATCGTGGTGATGAGCGAGGAGAAGGCCAAGGAGTTGGGTGTAAAGCCCATGGCAACCTTTGTGGCAGGCGCTCTGGCGGGCGTTCGTCCCGAGGTGATGGGTATCGGCCCTGTGGCGTCCACCAAGAAGGTACTGGCTAAGACCGGTATGAAGATTGAAGATTTCGATATTATCGAGGCCAATGAAGCCTTTGCCGCACAGTCTGTCGCAGTAGGCAAGGATCTGGGCATTGATGTGGATAAGCAGCTGAATCCCAACGGCGGCGCTATCGCACTGGGCCATCCCGTGGGCGCTTCCGGATGCCGTATCCTGGTGACTCTGCTGCATGAGATGCAGGCAAAGGGCGCCAAGACCGGTCTGGCTACCCTGTGTATCGGCGGCGGCATGGGCTGCTCCACGATTGTAAAGATCGAAGATTAATAGGAAAACAGACGCCCGGGGGAGCTTGCTTGGTTCTCCGGGCCGTTTGGCGATAACGGCTTTCAGATGATTGAAAATGGCAATATCATGGACAAGGCCCGTGATATGCGGAAAAGAGGTAAACATGGACTATATTCTTTATGAGCAGAAGGGGCAGTACGCCATTCTCACGATCAACCGGGAGAAGGCGCTGAACGCTTTGAACAGTCAGGTGCTGGAGGAGCTGGATGCCGCCCTGGACGCAGTGGATTTGAACGAGGTGAGATGTCTGATCCTCACCGGAGCAGGGCAGAAGTCTTTCGTGGCAGGTGCGGATATCGGAGAGATGAGCACTCTGACCAAGGCGGAGGGCGAGGCGTTCGGCAAGAAGGGAAACGATGTGTTCCGCAAGCTGGAGACTTTCCCCATTCCCGTGATCGCGGCCATCAACGGCTTTGCGCTGGGCGGCGGCTGTGAGATCTCCATGAGCTGTGATATTCGTATCTGCTCCGACAATGCGGTGTTCGGACAGCCTGAGGTGGGCCTGGGCATTACCCCCGGTTTTGGCGGCACCCAGAGACTGGCCCGTCTGGTGGGCGCAGGCATGGCTAAGCAGATGATTTATACGGCCCGCAACATCAAGGCTCCGGAGGCTTACCGGATCGGCCTGGTGAACGAGGTGTACTCTGCAGAGGTTGACGCAGAGGGCAATGTGGTGAAGACCGCACAGGAGGTGTTGATGGCAGCTGCCGAGAAGATGGCTTCCGGTATCGCCAAGAACGCCCCCATCGCTGTGCGCAACTGCAAGAAGGCCATCAATGAGGGCCTGGATGTGGATATGGATCAGGCCGTGGTCATCGAAGAAAAGTTGTTCGGCGACTGCTTTGAGACCGAAGATCAGAAGTACGGCATGGCTTTCTTCCTGGACAAGAACAAGGAGAAGGTCAAGGAGCCTTTCAAGAACAAATAAAAAACCAGCAGAAAAAATCTGCGGAATTATAATAAGGAGGAAGTTATCATGAAGGTAGGTATTATTGGCGCAGGCACCATGGGTGCCGGGATCGCGCAGGCTTTTGCCATGACAGACGGTTACGAGGTGTGCTTATGCGATATCAAGCAGGAGTTCGCTGACGGCGGCAAAGCCAAAATTCAGAAAAACATCAATTTCCTGGTTGGCAAGGAGAAGATCAGCGCCGAGAAGGGCGAGGAGATCATGGGCAAGATCGTTACCGGTTTAAAGGACATCTGCACGGACTGTGATCTGGTTATCGAGGTATGCCCCGAGAGCATGGCTATCAAAAAGCAGACCTTTACCGAGCTGCAGCAGATCGTGAAGAAGGATTGCATCTTTGCCTCCAACACCTCCTCTCTGTCTATCACAGAGATGGGCAATGGACTGGATCGTCCTCTGATTGGTATGCATTTCTTCAATCCCGCTGACAGAATGAAACTGGTTGAGGTAATCGCAGGCGCCAACACCCCCGCAGACCTGGTGGAGAAGATCAAGGGTATCGCCACCGAGATCGGCAAGACTCCCGTTGAGGTAAACGAGGCCGCAGGCTTTGTTGTAAACAGGATTCTGATCCCGATGATCAATGAGGCTATCAACGTATATGCCGCAGGCGTTGCCTCCGTGGCGGATATCGACGTGGCTATGCAGCTGGGCGCCAATCATCCCATGGGTCCCCTGGCTCTGGGCGATTACATCGGCCTGGATATCGTTCTGGCCATTATGGAGGTCATCTATGCGGAGACCGGCGATTCCAAGTATGCTCCCGCACCTCTGCTGAGAAAGATGGTTCGCGCGGGCAAGCTGGGCAAGAAGACCGGAGAAGGTTTCTACAATTACGCAAAATAATGTCTAAATTTATATGAAAGTGGAGGAATAAATCATGGATTTTACATTATCCAAAAAGCATGAGATGGCGAGACAGCTGTTCAAGGATTTCGCCGAGAAGGAAGTAAAGCCTCTTGCACAGGAAGTAGACGAGCAGGAGCGTTTCCCCAAGGAGACCGTGGAGAAGATGGCCAAGTATGGTTTTATGGGCATTCCTGTTCCCAAGGAGTACGGCGGACAGGGCTGTGACATTCTGACCTATGCAATGTGCGTGGAGGAGCTTTCCAAGGTTTGCGGCACCACAGGCGTTATTGTTTCCGCACACACTTCCCTGTGCATTGACCCCATTCTGACCTACGGCACAGATGAGCAGAAACAGAAATATCTCCCGGATCTGGCAAGCGGCCGCAAGATCGGCGCGTTTGGTCTGACCGAGCCCGGCGCGGGCACCGATGCCCAGGGTCAGCAGACCAAGGCTGTGCTGGACGGCGACGAGTGGGTATTGAACGGCTCCAAGTGCTTTATCACCAACGGTAAGGAGGCGGATGTTTACATTGTGATCGCCGTTACCGGTAAAATTGAGAAGAGGGGCAAGTTCCTGAAAGAGATCTCCGCATTTATCGTGGAGAAAGGCACTCCCGGCTTTACCTTTGGCACCAAGGAGAAGAAGATGGGTATCCGCGGGTCTTCCACCTATGAGCTGATCTTTACGGACTGCCGTATTCCCAAGGAGAATCTGCTGGGTCAGCAGGGCAAGGGCTTTAACATTGCCATGCATACCCTGGATGGCGGCCGTATCGGTATCGCCGCACAGGCGCTGGGTCTGGCAGAGGGCGCTCTGGAGACCACCATTGCCTACGTGCAGGAGAGAAAGCAGTTCGGACGTTCCATCGCACAGTTCCAGAATACTCAGTTCCAGCTGGCTGACATGGCCACCAAGGTGGAGGCCGCCAAGATGCTGGTATACAAGGCTGCCCGCAAGAAGGACGAGTACAAGACCAACCCCAAGATTTCCTACTCTGTTGAGGCTGCCATGGCCAAGCTGTACGCCGCAGAGGTTGCTATGGAGGTGACCACCAAGGCTGTTCAGCTGCACGGCGGCTACGGCTATATCCGTGAGTATGACGTGGAGCGCATGATGCGTGACGCCAAGATCACTGAGATTTACGAGGGCACCAGCGAAGTGCAGAGAATGGTTATCTCTTCCAATCTGCTCAAGTAAACAATCGCAATATGTGGATGAATGTCTAAAATATTATAAAAATAAGGAGTGAAAATACAATGAAAGTTATCGTTTGTATTAAACAGGTTCCGGATACTAAGGGCGGCGTCAAGTTCAATCCCGACGGAACATTGGATAGAGGCGCTATGCTGGCTATTATGAATCCCGATGACAAGGCTGGTCTGGAGGCTGCGCTGCGCTTAAAGGATCAGTACGGCGCAGAGGTGACTGTTCTGACCATGGGCTTGCCCAAGGCTGCGGATGTGCTGCGTGAGGCCCTCGCTATGGGCGCAGACAAGGGTATTCTGGTTACCGACCGTGTACTCGGCGGTGCGGACACATGGGCTACCTCCACCACCATTGCGGGCGCCATCCGCAATCTGGAGTATGACCTGATTATCACCGGCCGTCAGGCTATTGACGGCGACACCGCGCAGGTTGGCCCTCAGATTGCTGAGCATCTGCAGATTCCCGTGATCTCCTACGCGCAGGATATCAAGATTGACGGAAACAAGGTGATCGTGCAGCGCCAATATGACGACAGATATCATGTGCTGGAGGCACAGATGCCCTGCCTGATCACGGCGTTGTCCGAACTGAATGAGCCTCGCTACATGACTCCCGGCGGTATCTTTGACGCCTGTGATGCAGAGATCACCACATGGGGAAGAGCGGACCTGAAGGATGTGGATGACAGCAACCTGGGTCTGAAGGGCTCTCCCACCAAGATTGCGAAGGCTTCCGACAAGGTCCGCAAGGGTGCAGGCGAGAAAAAGATTCCTGAGTCCCCCGAGGATGCAGTTGCTTATATTATTGGCAAGTTCAAGGAGAAGCATATCATATAAATTATCAGCATATACGGAACTAAAAATAGGAGGTAAACCAAACCATGAATTTAGAAGAATATAAAGGTGTATACGTGTTTGCCCAGCAGGTGGACAACGTAATCAGCGGTATCGCATATGAATTGCTTGGAAAAGGTAAAGAGCTGGCAGCTGCTCTGGGCACAGAGGTGACGGCAGTGCTGATCGGTTCTGACGTTAAAAATCTGGCCGATTCCCTTGCCGAGTACGGCGCCGATAAGGTTATCCTGGTGGATGATCCGGAGCTGAAGGAGTACAGGACCGAGCCTTATGCGCATGCACTGGCATCCGTTATCAATCAGTATAAGCCTGAGATCGTGCTGGTGGGCGCAACAGCTATCGGCCGTGACTTAGGTCCCACAGTATCTGCGAGAGTGGCCACCGGTCTGACCGCAGACTGTACCGTGCTGGAGATCGGCGATTTCCCGCTGAACCCCATTCCGGGACAGGAGCAGAAACACAATCAGCTGCTGATGACTCGTCCCGCTTTCGGCGGCAACACCATCGCTACCATCGCCTGCCCGGACAACCGTCCTCAGATGGCTACCGTCCGTCCCGGCGTTATGCAGAAGATTGAGCCGATCAAGGGTGCGAAGGCCGTGATTGAGGAGTTCAACCCCGGATTTACGCCCAACAGCAGATATGTGACCATCAAGGAAGTGGTAAAGGCAGTTTCAGATACCGTGGATATCATGGACGCCAAGGTGCTGGTATCCGGTGGCCGTGGCGTGGGCAGCCCGGAGAACTTCAAGATTCTGGAGGATCTGGCAGCCGTTCTGGGCGGCACCGTATCCTGCTCCCGTGCCGTGGTTGACAGCGGCTGGAAACCCAAGGATCTGCAGGTGGGCCAGACCGGCAAGACCGTTCGTCCCCAGATATATTTTGCAATCGGTATCTCCGGAGCCATTCAGCATGTGGCAGGTATGGAGGAGTCCGATATCATCGTAGCCATCAACAAGGACGAGGATGCTCCTATCTTTGATGTGGCCGATTACGGCGTGGTGGGCGACCTGAACAAGATCGTGCCTCAGCTGACTGCAGCGCTGAAGGCGGCTATGGCTGAAAAGTAAACAATAGGAAGTGCGTTAAATGAACATCCCATAAGCTGCATACATGTAAATGCGGCTTATGGGATTTCGTTTTGTCCAAAAGAAAAGGTGCGATAAAACTTACCGCACCTTTTCCATATTCTTATGAATTACTTATCTGCATTAAGGCATCATATCTGCGTTGCCAAAGGTGGCTTCCCATTTCTGGTTACGCTCATCTATAATGTCCTGACCACCGGCATTCAGGTAATCTGCCATGCCGTCATCCCACACCTTGTCAAAGTTGTCGGGGGATGCAATTACGGCGTTGTCATACACAATGTCTCTCTTCTCGGAAAGAACTGTGCCCATGCCGCTCTCAGCGACAATCTCGCCAACCTGGACATTTCTCGGAGTGATGATGTCATTCATGGCAATATTGATGGAATTGACTACCAGTTCGGGGTCAACACTGGAATAATTGTGAGCAGCTGATTTTGTGGTCAGTGCGTCATCCATGAGATGCAGGCCATTGCAGGTGATTGTCAAATCGATGTTCTGGCCGGAATTCATGATAGCAGCGCCCTCAGCAGCCTTGATGGCGATTGCGCCATCTTCAAGGACATCGTGCGTAACGCCTTCATCGCCGATCTGCAGGTACTGAATGTGCTCAGGATCGCTGATCCAGTCTAAATACAGCATGGAAGCCAGAGGCTCGTCATTGGTGATGGGGAAGAACAACTTACGATCACCGGCAGCGCTGTAGGAATACTTGCTGTAATTACCGTTGGAATCCTGGAAACAATCAACGGCGATAAATGCGGCATCATCGCCAACAAGCCTCTGCAGGTTAGCCTGGATGCTGTCCTCACCATTTCTGAAAGGATAATCCCAGTTGTGTATAAATGCGCCCACATAACCAGCCTTGATCATATCATCCTCGGTGCTGTCGCCGCTGCTGTAAAGGGCAAAATCTTTCCAGATCAGTCCATCGTTATACCACTTGTTCAACAGTCTGATAGCTTCCTTGGTTCCGTTCTGAGTAAGCTTTCTGTCATCAAAGCCGTTTACATAATATTCCCTTTCGGAAATGTTAGGATCCATAAAGGATTCAATCAAATTGGCAGCTCTCCAGCCTACATCATAGCTGATGGAAAAAGGAACCATCTTGTTAGCGTCACTGCCCAGCAGTGTGGAAGCATTATCCCTGAATGCTACCAGCATATCCTCGAACTCCTGGGTGGTGGTAGGAGGATCCATGTTCAGCGCCTCGAGCCAGTCACGGCGTACAAAGCAGTTAATACGCTTGATGTCCGCTCTCTTTCCCTCGATTGCCCACAGAGTATTGGTATTGGGATCTCTGTCATAATTAATGTTGGCATCGCCAAGCCAGTTCCACAGATTCGGCAGCAGATCCTTATAATTGTCAACATAAGGACCCAAGTCTATTACGCCGCCCATGTTGGCATAGGTCTGGATCGTTGCGTAGTCATAGGTGAGGCAGATGTCCGGAGCGTCACTGGCGGCCAGAAGGTTGTTGATTTCCTCTACCTCTGTCCAACGGGGTACAGCCTTGAACTCAACCTCAACATTGTGATCTTCCAGCATTCCCTGCTTGATGTAGTCGGTGTACATATTGTTGGTAGGATCAGAACCGCCATCGTTGCCGCGGTCATAAACCTCCACCACAATATGTCTTGTCTCGGTAAACTTACCGTCAACAAGCTCTCCAGCTGGCACATTGTTTTCGTCGGAAGTACCTGAGGTGTCAGATACGGCTGACGAACCGCCCTGATTGCTTTGGGTGCCGCCGGCGTTTCCGGAATCGCCTGTCTGTCCGGAGTCATTGCCGCATGCAGCCAATGAAACCGTCATGCACAAAGCAAGCAGAACCGATAAAACTTTTTTCTTCATGTTTGTTTCCTCCCTTTAAAAATTTGTATTGAATGAACGGGTGTTATCCCGCTTATTCCTTGACAGCTCCAAGGGTTACCCCGTGGATAAAGTATTTCTGCAGCCATGGATAGATCAGCAGAATAGGCACGGTGGAGAACATGACTATCGCAGCCTTCAGGGATTCTGACAAGCCGGGGGCTGAGAACCCTTCCTGAGTGGCCACCTCCACCGAGTTGACATTGTTCAGGACATTATACAAAAGCAGCTGTAACGGGTAATAATCAGGATTATTAATATACATCAATGCATCCGAGTAGCCATTCCAGCGTCCCACTGCATAGAACAGTGCAAGCGTAGCCAGCACAGGCTTGGAAAGCGGAAGATAGATGCTCATCAATATTCTGAAAAAGCTGGCGCCATCTATCTCTGCAGACTCCCTCAAACTGTCGGGAATGCCATAAAAGAAACTTCTCATGATGATCATGTTGTAGACACTCATGCAGCTTGGAATAATCAGCGCCCAAGGGGTATTTAAAATGTTTAGTCCCTTTAGCAGCAGGTAATTGGGGATTGTGCCGGCATTAAAAAACATGGTAATAGTAATAAAAATATTGATGATGGAACGTCCCTTTAACTTATCAAAGATCAGAGGATAGGCGCAGAGCGTGGTCATGGTCAGTGAAAACAATGTGCATACTACTGTCAGAAATACTGTCCAGACAAATGCTTTTATATATTTTGCATCTGTTAAAACCATTTTATACGCGTTAAAATTCCAGCCCTTGGGCCACAGATAAACCTCGTGTTTGACCAGTGCGTCCGTAGAACTCAAGGAGCGGGCAAGCAGATTTACCATTGGCAGCAGGCAAATGATGCTGACCAGAATACAGATTAAGACAAAAACCATATCGCCTATTTTGGCGGATGTCGATTTAACTTTCATTGTGTTTACCTCTTTCTCTTACCATATACCGCGTTCGCCTAATTTACGTGCAGCCCAGTTAGCAATCAACAAGAAGAATACACATACAATGGATTGGAACAGTCCGATTGCAGTTGTGAGCGAAAACTGTAGGCCGCGTATACCGACTTTATATACATAGGTAGAGATAACCTCGGCTACATCCATTACAAGCTTATTCCGCAGGGCATACGGCCTGTCAAAGCTGCTGCCCAGAATGCTGCCCAGATTCATTACCAGAAGAACCACGATTGTGGGTTTGATTCCCGGGAGCGTGATGTGCCACATTTTTTTGAAACGGCCGGCGCCGTCCACGGAAGCGGCTTCATATAATTCCGGGCTGATGCCTGCTATGGATGCCAGATACACAATGGAACCCCACCCAAAATTCTGCCAGACACCAAGACCGGCATATGTGGCAACCCAGTGTTTTGATTCGTTCAAAAAAGGAACGGCGTCATACCCCAGTGAAGTGATGATCATATTGACGAATCCGGTGCTGGGCGCAAACAATTGCAGCGCCAGACCGTAAATGATGACCCAGGAAAGAAAGTGAGGCATATACGCAATTGTCTGAACCACTCTCTTAAACCGCTTGAAACACAGCTCATTCAAGATAAGTGCAAAGATAATGGGCGCCGGGAATCCTACAATCAAGTCAAGCAGGTTCAGACCGATGGTGTTTCTCAGAGCCACAAGGAAATCCTTGCTCTTGAAAGCCTTAATGAAGTACTCAAATCCATGGTTGTTCGCCAATGGCAATTTCCAGACACTCTCTACAATGCTGTATTTCTTAAAAGCAATCTGGACATATACCATTGGTACATATTTAAAGATGAACAGGTAGAGCAATGGCAGAAAAAGCAACGCATACAACTGCCAGTAACGTTTTATATATGCGCCTGACTTTTTCTTTTGGGGGGTGGGGGTGTTTTTTTTCATCTCTGCATATGTCTCCTTTCGCAATTACCTGAATACACATATGGATAATTAACTGTAAAACGTTTGCCAAAAGATTGCTCGGATTTTAGTCATACTATAATATATATTGCTAGTATATCACGACACATTAGACAACTAATATGCGGTATTATACATTATTTATTGCGAAATGCGACAAATAAAAAATAAAAAAGCCATTGGGAAATGTTCAATTTCACCAATGGCAGTCGAGTGCATATCTTTATTTATTTTCTGTTTGATATTTTTTGGGAGACATCCCTACCTGTTTGCAGAAAGTCCTCGAAAAATTGGAATAATCATTAAAACCAGCCATGAAACATACGTCTGTTGCCGGTCTCCCTTCTCTGAGATATTGTTGCGCCAGAGCTATTCTTTTGGCTATGATGTACTGCTGCAGCGATATTCCTGTAATTTTCTTAAAGCATCTGCTGAGGTAGGTGCCGTTATATTTTAACTCCTTCTCCAATATCTTAAGGGAGATTTCCTCTGTAAGATGCAGATCCACATATTCAAATATGCGTGTGACGATCCGGGGCATGACCTTTTCAAAGTCCATGGATGCATCTGACATGGCATATCGGTTCAGTTTTACCATAAATTCTGTGAGGTACGCGTCCGCCAACAGTTCGCTGCCAAATTCTTTTTCCCTATAGAGCCGGCAATCAACGAGGCAATTCTTTCCAGTTCGTCTATCGCATCATCGGACAGATGGATCAGGTTCAAGCGGGAGGATTTTTGCCTGGAAAATACTCTCAGCAAATCAGTGTTCTCACCGGACAGTCTCTTTATAGCGGCAGGCTTGAAATTCACCACCGCCCTGTTATAGACGTTGGTTTGCACCAGTTCCATATGGTGAAAATCATATGCGTTGACGCATACCACATCTCCGCGGCAGACCTTGCTCCCATCCCCCTCCACATAGTAATTTATCTCACCGCCGGTCATGATCAGAATCTCATATCCATCATGGCAGTGGATGACATGTGGCTCGTCCAATGGATAGCCAATATTTTTACATTCGCATTCTATGTCACGTTCCATCAATGCGACAATTTTTTCGACGGCTGCCATTATCGCTGCTCCTTTCCGTTCTCCGACTATATATTCTTTGATTTCCGCAGGGCGACATCTGCCTCGCCCTGCGGATGGGATCATAATCTCTTCAATATAGCTATCATAAATTAAATGAAGTAGTTAGTCAACTTTTTTTGTCACTGTGGTTCCGCAATGCGGCTGACGCCCACATAGATCTCGGATATCTCATACCAGGTGGGATAGTCCACCACACCGGTCTGGGGAAGATTGAAAATGCCCTGGAAGGTACGGACGGCGTTGGCGGTGAGGGGACCGTAGATCCCGTCCGCGGTGATGACAGGTATGGCCGGATAGTTGCGGGCAATGCGGTTTAGCTGGTTCTGCATCTGCAGCACTTTTTCTCCGGAGGAGCCGACGGTAAGAGAATATCCCGGCCAGGAGGAGGGCACGCCTGAAATCACGTCCGCCGTGTTGATATACATGTCGTTGCCGTAGTAGTAACGTATGATCTCGATGGCGGAGTACCCCTGGTCTCCCAGATATTTGGAGCCCCACTGACTCAGGCCGGAACAGGTGACTCGCTGGCCGTCGCAGTAGGACGTGAAAATGGGCTGACGCACTCCCGGGCGGGACAGGTAATTGGCAAAAATACTGTCCACCAGATAGTCGATATTTTCGTAGGTATTGCGTCCATATATCCACTTTTGGTCGTAGGCGGTGGAGGAGGTGATGGTAAAGTTGTACCCTTGATTCCGGTACCATTCGGTATAAACACGGTTCAGCGTGAAGGACATGATTGCCAGAACGTTGGCGTACAGCGTTGCTTCCGGCCAGGTGGAGTATATCTCGGAGGAGGCCACGTTTTTGATGTAGTCCTTATAGCGTACCCAGTAGTTTGGGGCGGTGGAATCGGAGGGAACGCCGTCGTGGACGATGATGTATTCGGGAATGACTACCCGGCTCAGAACGATCTCCCCGGTTTCATCCATGGGCTTGATCTCGTCCTCAGGGATCTTGGGCGGATAGTCTCCAAACAGGGTGTGATCGGGAATGACTACCAATTTCTCATTTTCGCCTGGCGCCATCTCCACAGGATTCATGCGTATGGGCTGCAGAGACAGCTCATCCGCAAAGATCTCGGAACCGGTCACATATACAGGTTCATAGCCCTCGGCCGTGACCATGATATTGTACTCCGAATAGGGCTGTTGGAGATTTTCGGGATTCAGTGAGTAGGCCAGGGGCGGAGCGGGCAGGGTTACCACCTCCGTCTCCCCCGAACTGTCGGTGGTCAAGGTAATGATAGGGCTGTTCGGGTCACCGGTATAGGATATGGTGACAGTGGCGCCCTCAATGGGAATATAGGCCACGGCGGAGATCACGCTGATTCGCAGGGTGCCGGTGCTCCGGGCGTCCATCTCGTCTGCACTGTTCTCCTGGGCGGCTGTCAATTCTGCTTTTTTTACGCTCATAGGATACCTTTCTCTATTCGCTGGGCATTCTTTCTTAATCAATATATGCAGGGAAAGACAGGATGTTACATGGAGGAATACAGAGGGTATTTGACTTGCCAGCCGTGGCTGAATATGTTACACTGTATAAGGAGAAAAAGGCATTTGAATGCCCGCTGAAACGGGCAGATTGGAGCTGCATGCAGGATTCGTTCACATTTCCCGACATAGAGCCGCAGGTATTTCCGGCGGCGGGCGGGGACACCAGTCAGATCAGTCAAATACACAATATTATGCAGGAGAGAGGGAAATTCGGTTACGAGGAGGGCTCCCTTGATTTTTCATGCACGAAAATAGAGCTTGTTCTGCGGCCGGGGGAGTATTATGAGGGGAGCTTTGGCATAGAGATACGCGGAGGCGGCCCTCCCGTGGGTCAGATCAGCAGTTCTGATATTCGCATGGAGTGTCTGACGCGGGAGCTGACAGGGGCGGACGAGGAGGTTGCTTTCTGCTTTCATGGGGAGCATCTGCTGGCGGGCCAGGTGGTCAAAGGCAATTTCTATGTGGTCAGCAGCCACGGGGAGTACAGTCTTCCCTATGTGGTGACTGTATGTGGCAGCGCGCCGCCGTCCACTATGGGCCCGGTGAAGAATCTGTTTCATTTTGCGAATCTGGCCCGGGAGAACTGGGAGGAGGCGGTGGCGCTGTTCTACTCCCCCGATTTTGAAAATATTCTGGTGGAAAACGACAGACAGTACCACACTCTGTACATGGGTCTTTCCTCCAATGCGGGCAACGAACACAATGTGGACCAGTTTCTCACTGCGATCCACAAAAAACAGCCCATAGAGTACACCCTTTCCCAGCGGGAACTGGAGATCGAGAATCCGGTGGGCGTGACAGAGCTGGAGATCAATGTGATACGCAGCGGTTGGGGCTGCACCCGCCTGCAGGTGACTGTGGAGGGAGAGTTTCTTTTCACGGAGAAACAGATGCTGACAGGCGACGATTTCATGGGGAGCAGCTGCAGGCTGCCGGTCTTTGTGGACGACAGTATGCTGCACGGAGGGCGGAATCTGGGGCGCGTCACGCTGTCCGATATGGAGCACAGACTGGAAGTGCCCGTGTCGGTGTACTGCGGCAGGGTGAGAGCGTTGGCCGCCGGAGCCGGCAGAGAGCGGGGGCGCATTCAGATACAGATGATGGAGCTCTATCAATCCATGCGCCTGAAACAGATCAGCACCTCTATCTGGCTGAAGGAATCGGAAAAGCTGGTGGAAACTTTGGTGGCTATGGACGAGCAGGACGTGTCGGCCAGGTTGTTCCAGGCTCAGCTGCTTATCACAAATCAGCGGTATCATGAGGCCGAGTGGCTGTTGGATCACGCTATGGACCTGCTGGAGCAGGGTGAGGGCCTCTACGGGATGGAGCCGAAGGAGCTGGAGGCATATTATCTCTACTTGACCACTCTGGTCAGGCAGGACGAGTCTTACACGGCGCAGGTGACTGAACGGGTGCGCAGAATCCACCATGAGGCGCCTGAGCGGTGGCGTGTGGCGTGGCTGCTCTTGTATCTGTCGGAGGAACACTACCGGACGCCCGGGACCAAGTGGGCTTTTCTGGAGAGACAGTCCGGTTATGGCTGCAGCAGTCCGGTGATCTATATAGAGGCTCTGCAGCTGCTTAATATGAATCCGGCCATGCTGCGCAGGCTGGGGAGCTTTGAACTGCAGGTGCTGGTCTATGGCGACAAGCGCAAGGCCCTGTCGCCGGAATTGCTGGAGCAGATGTATTATCTGGCGGAGCGGGTCAAGGATTTTTCCCCTCAGCTGTACGCTCTGCTGCGCAGCAGCTATGAGAAATGGCCCCAGGAGCGGGTGCTGAAGGAGATATGCAGGCTGCTGATCAAGGGCAGCAGGGTGACGCCGGAGGCTTTTGAATGGTATCAGAAGGGCGTGGAGGCAGAGCTGCGCATCACCAGGCTGTACGAATACTATATGATGGCGCTGGATCTGGACAGGGAGGTGTCTCTGCCCAAGGCGGTGCTGCTGTATTTTTCTTATCAGAACAATCTTGACTATGCCCACAGCGCATATTTGTACCGGTATCTGCAGGAGCACAGGGAGGAGTATATCGATCTGTACGCCGATTACCGTCAGCAGATGGAACAGTTTGTGGTAGAACAGATTCAAAAGGGACATATGAGCCGGGATCTGGCGTTTCTGTATCGGGAACTGCTGACGGAGGATATGATCGGAGAGCAGACCGCAGAGCAGCTGGGGCGCATGATTTTTGCCCATGAGATACGTCTGTCCTGTCCGGGAATCCGCAGGGTGGTGGTCTGTCAGCCGGGAAACCAGATGGAGACGCTCTATCCCGTGACCGACGGCAGGGCCTGGTTTGCTCTGTACGGCAGCAATTGTCTGGTGCTGCTGGAGGACGGGGACGGAGGCAGATACGTCCAGGGATTTCAGGGGACGCCGGGGATTCCCTGTGAGCTGGACAAGCTGATGGTACCGGGGCGGCATATCGGCAAGGTGGCAGAATGGGTGAAAAACAGCCCGGAGCTGGATCTGTATCTGTACAACGGCAGAGAGCTGCCCAAGGAACCCAGACAGCAGCAGGAGGCCAGATGGCTGCGAATCTGGAGATGCGAGGAGCTGGAGCCGGAGGTGCGCCGGGAGGCGTGCGAGAAGCTGATGAAATGCTATTATGAGACGGATCAGGTTCAGGCGTTGGACACCTTTTTGGCGGGCCTTTCGGGGGAGCTGCTGGGACAGCAGGAGCGGCAGGAGGCAGTGCGGTACATGGTGATCCGGGGCAGCTATGAGCAGGCTTACGACTGGTTTTGCCGGTACGGGCTGTATGAGCTGGACAGCAGGATATTGGTGGAGTTGGCCGGCCAGATGATACAGAGGATGGAGTACACTTCGGACCAGCAGCTGCTGAATATGGCGGAACTGATTTTCCAGGGTAAAAAATATGACGGCACGATTCTGCGGTATCTGTGTATGCATTATCAGGGTCCCTCCAGGGAGATGCGCAGTATCTGGAAGGCTGCCCGCTCCTTTGACGTGGACTGCCGGGAACTCAGCGAACGTCTGCTGCTGCAGATGTTGTTGACGGGAAGCTATGTGGGGGAGCAGGAGGAAATATTTACCTATTATGTGGCCAGAGGGGCCAGACCTGAGGTGGCGGCCGCCTATCTGGCTCAGACCGCCCATGACTATTTTGTCAGAGGAAAGGAAATACAGCGGGAGGTTTTTCGGGAGATTATGCGTCTGCATTGGCATCACGAGCCGGTGCAGAGGGTGTGCAGACTGGCCTTTGTGAAATACTACGCACAGCACGGTGAAGAGATCACAGAGGAAATCTATCGGACTGCCCGGGATTTTATCTGCGAGCTGATGGAGGAGGGAATCCGGCTGAAGGATTTTCTGGCCTACCAGGGCATGGAGCGGGAGCTGGCGCCCATAATGGACAGAACCTTTATCGAGTATTACGGACATCCGGACAGCGTGGTGCGGATTCACTATCTGCTGAGCCAGGAGAACGGAGACGAGGATCTCTATGTCACAGAGGAGATGCGGCCCGTGTACGGAGGCGTCTTCAGCAAGGAGTTCATCCTGTTCTTCGGAGAGAGTCTGCAGTACTATATCATGGAAGAGCGTGGCAGGGTGGAACAGCTGATGGAGAGCGGTGAACTGCGAAAGGGCGACTGTGACAGACCGGAGCAGGAGGGGCGCTTTGCCCGGATCGACGATATGGCGGTGAGCAGGAGCCTTCGGGATTATGACGCGTTGGATCAGCAGATGGAGGAGTTCTACCGCACCGAGTATTTCAACAGACAGTTATTTCGGTTAAAATAGTGTGAGCAGTATGGAGGTGCCGTATGCTGGGAACAGCAGGTGACAAAATTATCATAGGCTATGATCTGGGCAATGAGTTTTCGCAGATCAGCTACTCCTATTTGTCTCAGGACAGTGAGGTGGAAACCCTGTCCTGCGTGGCGGGGGAGGAACATTATAATATTCCCACCATACTGTGCAAACGTCAGGGCACAGGGCAATGGTTTTTCGGCAGGGAGGCTCTGCGCTTTGCCCAGGACAATCCCCAGGAGGCCATTGTGGTGGAGGGCCTGGTGGAGTTGGCGATAGCGGGGGAGCAGGTGCTGATCGACGAGGAAACCTACGAGCCGGTGGCGCTTTTGACCCTGTTTATGAAGAGAAGTCTGGGGCTGCTGTCCATGGTGTCTGCCCCGGAGCGGATTGTAGCCATGATGATTACCAGCAGAAAGCTGAGCAGCGCTCTGATTCAGACACTGAACCAGACAGTGACGGGACTGGGGCTGGGCTATACCAGGGTGTATTACCAAAGCTATGCGGAGAGCTTTTACGACTACATGCTCTATCAGCCCAAGGATCTGTGGTCCTTTCAGACGGTGCTGTTTGACTATCGCGAGGACGGGATCTACAGCATGCGTATGGAGTGCAACAAGCGGACCACCCCGATAGTGGCGTATATCCATCAGTGGATATATCCCTTCAGCGGGGAGAGCTGTCTGCCGGATATCAGCGGACTGGACAGCGGCAGAGTGGCGCAGCTGGACCGGGAGCTGCTGGAGATAGTGCGGCAGGAGTGCGAAAAGGGCACGGTGTCCGCAGTGTATCTGATCGGAGAGAGCTTTGCGGAGGAATGGATGTCCCAGAGCCTGCAGTATCTCTGCAGGGGCAGGCGGGTGTTTCAGGGGGTGAACCTGTACAGCAAGGGCGCGGTCTATTGCCTGCTGGACAAGCATTTCGGCAGCAAGGCGGGCAAGGAGCATGTGTTCCTGGGCGGAGACAAGCTGAAATATAATATCGGTATGGAAGTGCTGCGTCAGGGGGAGGAGTCCTATTACGCTCTGCTGGATGCGGGAGAAAACTGGTACGAATCGGAATATAGCTGCGAATTCTATGTAAGGCAGGCCGCGTCAATCAGTCTTGTGGTCACTCCCCTGATCTCCGGCGGCGTGACACGGGTGCCTCTCTCACTGGGAGAACTGCCTCAGGAGCACGAGGTCTCTGAGGAGGATGAGTTGGGATACTGTGAATTTTCCAGAATCGGAATGAGACTGTATCTGGAAGGAGAGAGACAACTCTGTGTGGAGCTGGAGGACCTGGGATTCGGTGAGATCAGACCGGCCACCGAGCTTACATGGCGACAGAGGATAACCTGCGGGGAAGGCCGTTTGGAGGAGAGCCGGAGCGGTGCGGCTGTGATGGTCTGCGTGGGGGATTACGCCCAGGAGCCGTATGTACTCCCCAAGCTGGGAGTGCGGGTATACTGTATGGAGGAGCTGTGCTACTGTCTGAAAGAAAATGCCTTTTTGTTGGACAGCGCCGTCATGAACGACGGACTGCTTGAATTTATCCGAAAGGATTGTCAACTGCCCGGCCTGGCGCAGACGCTGTATCCTCTGGTACACCAGCAGGGTTCGCTCAGCGGCTTTGTGTCCCAGATTCTGACTTATGTGGGACTCTATGACCCGGAGACTGTGAGCCAGGTGGAGGAGACGCTGAGAACGGGATCGGGATTGTCGGATTTTGAGAAACAAAAACTTCAGACGGATCATCTGGTGGAACAGAAAAGATATGAGGAGGCGCTGAAATCTTACGAACAGCTGCTGGCGCGGATACGGGAAAACCAGGAGATGGAGGTGCCGGCGCTGCAGACGCTTACGGCGGACATTCTGCACAACCAGGGGGTGGTCTATGCCAGGCAGATGCTCTATGGCCGTGCCGCAGAGATGTTCTTGAAGGCATGGAAGATCGGCGGCGGACAGGCGGCATATTTTACGGACTATCTGACAGCCAGCAGAATGTGGCTGCCTGAGCGGGACTATGTGGCTCTGGCGGCAGAATACCCGGACCGGTATCGGGAATCTCTGGAGTTGGAGCAGGCCATGGAGGCCACGGAGCAGGCTTGGAGAGACACGCCGGAGTACAAGCGCCTGGCGCAGCTGCGCATGCGCAGAGCCGACGGGGAGCTGCAGGAGTACTGTGAGGAGACAGATCGGATTTTGCAGACGGTCAAGAACGATTATCGCAAGAGAACCGGCGTCAGGAGAGCGGTCAGAGGGGGTTCCCCGCAGAGTGGGATACCGAAAGGTTCTGACTGAGCGTCCTAGCCGGAGGAAAGAGGTTGGTTTGAAGATTTTTGATTTTTTTCGCAAAATATTTACCTCCAAGAGCAGAAGGAAAGCCCAGGAGGGTGAATGGGAGAAACTGGTAAACGCCCGGGACGCAGTGGACTTTGAGAAGGAGGAGGAGCGCAGCCGGTATGTGACAGACTGTCTGGAGCAGATTGCGGAGGCGTCCAAGGAGCTGGATATGCTCCAGGGCGAATACGGCAGGGTGACGGCATATCTGACGGATCTGGAGGAGCTGGAGGCGCTGCCGGAGCAGGAGCGGGAAAACCTGGAGATCACTGCTCACAAGCTGCAGAATATGGAACGGGAGTACGAGGATTTTGCCCAGCGCAAAAACAGAATGGACGATGCCCTCTATTATCAGATGAAGACCCGGGAGGCGGAGCTGGAGGAGGGCATAACAAAAATCCGGGACGCGGAGCAATACGGCACCTTGGTGAAACAGGATCTGCAGCGTCTCGACGGGGAGAGACATGCCTATGAGTACCGCAAAAACGAGCTGTATGGCATGATGGAGAATCTGCGTGGAATGGCAGTGATCTTTTTGACGGCCCTTGTAATCTGTATGCTGCTGCTGGCCGTGCTGCAGTTTGGTTTTCGGATGCAGACGCAGATCGGATACTTTATCGCTGTGCTGGCCGCTGCGCTGGCTCTGACAATCCTGGCGGTGAAATATATGGACGCGGACCGGGAGATGGATCGGGTGCTGCGCGATGCCAGAAGACTTGTCAAGCTTCAAAACAAGGTGAAAATCCGCTATGTGAACAACAAAAATCTGTTGGATTACTATTATATAAAATATGATGTGGACAGTGGAAAGAAACTGGAAAAGCGCTATCACCAGTATCTGGAGGAGAAGGAACAGCGCAAGCAGTTTGCGGAGACGGAGGCCAGGCGGGAGTATTATCACAAGCAGCTGATGAGTCAGCTGGGACATTATCATATTCAGTATCCCGAGCAGCTTTCAGGGAATGTATCTGTGATTCTGGACCGCAGGGAACAGGTGGAGAGACGCCACGAGCTGATCCTGCGCAGGCAGTCCCTGCGCAAGCAGATGGAGTACAACAGCACGGTGGCCGCAGAGGCTAAACAGGAGATCAAGGACATCGTGACAGCCTATCCCCGATACGCGCTGGAAATCACCGAGATGGTGGACCGCTATGACAGTGGGTACAGGAAGTAAAGGAATTTAGTCAAGGGGGCTATTCAAATGGAGACACAGTTTTCGAATGCAAAAGTAATAAGGCATATTGTCGTCTATGTTTTGCTGTTTTTCGCAGGTGATTTACTTAACACTGTGGTGTTTGACTTGCTTTATATGGTGGTTAAATTGCCAATACGAGGTCTATATT
>CAYLIM010000061.1:0-20428 GCA_964383805.1 uncultured Acetatifactor sp. | reverse complement strand
TCCCCATATGACAATATAACTTTCTTCAATTCATTTTTATCCATATTCGTCTCCTTCCGCTTATATCCTCTCCCGGCTGACAGGCACAGTGCTGCCGCCGTTCGTTCGCATGGTTCTGCAGCTACATATTATAGCAAATATTCCCATCTGCGCCAACTGGTTTCTTGCGTCCCACGACTTTATCTGCTGACCAAGAACATTGATAAGAACAATCCCAATGCCGCAAGACAATACATTATTAATGAAGAAACACCCTGCGAGACCTCACGATCTTGCAGGGTATCTTATTTGCAATTAGCATCAATTTATCTTTTCGACCACATCTGCTCGATTCAACAAAGTAAATATCAATGCGGTTACACATCCTGATACGACAATAGTCAACAGATCAAAAGGGGCAAAAACAATGCCGGGTATGCTGTCAAAAATAAATCCAGTCCCCAAACTATATAGATGTCCGTGCAGCAGGATCATTTCACCAACATACATAAGAAATGTCATCACGCAGGCAACTAGTGCCGGAATCCCAATCGAAACTAAATTTCGTTTGCCTGAGAGAAATGAGCCCACGTAGACGCCTACCGTTACACCTAAAATAACGAAGAATGCTGTCATCAAAGTGGCAGACAGAGGAGATACCTGAATACTGCCATCTCTCCAAAAAGCGGTAAAGCAGGCGAGAATACAGAGCCCCAGGAATATAAGCGAGCAAACCGACTGCAAAATCAACGACTTCAGACGTTTCTTATTCCCATTCTTTATCATTTGGCCGAATCCATACAAGCAGTTCAGTATCGAAAGAATCAGAACGACAGAAATAATGTAAAAATGCAGCTTAAATGCCGGATTATAATTTCCCATCAGAATATCAACTGCTGTTTGCGTTTTGTATATATATGTAGATTTGCACATAAACATTTGCCAATCTTCAAGTCTTGCAGCCGTTTCAGCCGTTGTCACTACAACTTTTTGTTCAAACAGTATTTCGAGAACGAAGAACGTTCCGGTGGCTAAAACCGAGCCGCCAACCAGCGCGAACTGCTTAAACAGCTTAATACATAAAGGCATGATAAGCACGCCAATCAAAACAGCCAGGCAGATCGGCGTATACGGAATGATGTATTTGGGATAGTTTTCCTTAAATACCGTTCCGTCTGCGATCACGTCGCTGATAACACTCACTCCCATCCAAAGAGGATAACAGGAAACGAGCAGAACGCCGACACAGGAAAACAGGTAATATTTACTAAATAATTTGTTCTTCATACGCATTCTCCTCTCAAGCAGAAGTTGTTGGATGGTTGATCCATTATTCAAGGAGTTCCAATGCCCCATAAATAGATTTTGGTTATTTACCTTGTCTACTCAATGGGTATCATATCGGTTTTCGATACGCTCTGCCGCTGTGTTACTATTCTGTTGTGGTCAAATCAGATTATACCGTTTCATTTCCTCTCTACATTTGGCACATAATTTGCCGATAATTCTATTTGTGTATCCTTGTAATGGCTCTATCTTTCCCTGATAAAACGATGTATGCCACATTCTAAGTATGGGGATTTGTTTATCATCTATGAGAAAATATATTTTATCTCCAATCAGTTTTGCCCCCAAATAGTTAATATGCAAGTTTATATCAAAGGTTTTTGTTCCTAACCACACAACTACATCTGGATTTATAATTTCAATTTCTTTCTTGATATACTCCTTATAATATTTGCAGTACTCTTGAATATGCAATGCCCCCCTAACATCAGCACCGCCACCTCTTTTGTTCAAATCCATAACTGCATAATGGATCGCTGCGTCTGAATCAGACATTTCATTTATTCCAATTTCTGCAACGATTTTATATATGGCAGAAGTCCGTTCCCTCATCTTTCCCAACCAATCATCACAACCTGTTTCATAATATTTGCGATAATCATCTATGTTGCTTGGTTTTTGGTTAAACTTGGCAGAGTATTCATCATCATTAGCTTCATTTGAAATAAACAGTACTTTTCTTTTTTCCTTAGAGAAAACAGTTTCATCAATAATTCCGTCTCTCCGAAAATGACTTTTGGTAATATTTTTACCACCTCGTGTTCGTTCCCACGAAAAATCTGGCTCGTTTTCCTGTGCATATTCCCATTCAATAAAAAGTTGCTCTAATTGCTCTGATTTAGATACCATTCCCTTATCCTCTTTCCAAATGTAAATTTAGCTTAATCTTACCACAATCACATTGATATTACTAGCAAGTTTCCGTTATATCTTGGCAGTGGGGGAATAGCGAGACTGTAAATGTTAACATATATTTCAGTATTGTTTTAAAATTTTTTGCTCATTAGTTGTTGGGGATTTGTATTGTGGAGTAATGTGGATGGGCATTTCTCTGCTTTGGGAAATACACTTTCATTTCATACGGTAATTTCTGCATGAAAAAGACTGTAACCGTTGCTGTCATAGCCTTTTAAAGATTGAGGACGTCCCTTTGTTCACTTGTATTTGTTTGTTGCCCCTCCGCACTATCCAACATCTGTTAGCAGCACACAATCTATTATATCTTGCATTTACTGTAATATATTGATTTCGTCAAAAGGTTTCTCTGCCAGCGTCATCCAGTGAAAAATTGTAAGTCATGAAAATATCTTCATCCTCATTTCCGCATCTTCTCACCACGCTTACCGAATATATTTCCCTCCCAAAAGAAAGCTTGGTCTCCAACTCTTTCCCTCGCCACTGGTCATACAGTTTCTCCCATTCACTGAGTTCCTCATTCTGCTGCAGATCAGCCTCTCTTCCAAGACCCTCGCTCTGTTCCGGATTCCCCATATTACCGCAGCCCGTAAACAGGGTCATACATAAACTGATTAAAATTAATAAATATTTATTTCTATTAATATCCATCATAGTTCTGATCTCCCATAACCGAAACAGGCAATCCTTACCCTCTGCCGCGGCGGCCTGTATTACCGCTGTCCTTAGCGATAACATACTCGGCAAATAACTATTTACTTTATTGCAAAAACTCTTCCAGCATCCTATCAATATCCGTATAATACGCTTTTTTATCTCTAGCAGATAAATATGGATTATCTGAATTCAGATACGGCTGATGTATTCTGGTAATCGCGATTTGCTTTTTCAGCATCGCATTTAGTTCTTCCACCGGCGAGGGATAGGTAATACACAGATTATTCGGCAGTTCGTCCTGACTTAAAAGCCATGACATATAACCCGTGGAAAAATTGTGATATTTCGGATAATCAATCCTATCAAAATCCTCTTTTGAAAGGAAATGATTGGCAAGGATTACCAGACCATATGCATTCTGACACTGCATTTTCATATACTTCGCAATGTCCATTCTGACATAGCCCTCACATGCTTTTTGCAGACTGTCGGAGATCCTCGGGACATCGCCCTGCCAGATTCCCAACAGACAAGAAATCACAGAGCGCTCCCACAGCGCCTTTTTGGATGCAGTGAATTTTTCGGCTTTGTCAACAATCTTATCCATTGGATAGACAGCTGCATTTTCTGAATTATATAATATGCCCAATATAAGATTCGTACCGTGAAGATACATCGGGTAGCCATTGGCAGAAAGCGGAAGTCCCTCGGGCAGCACTCTGTATACATTGTCAAAGCTGTCACATGCCAGTAAATCCAACAGCTCCCACAATCTGTCACAGTGATCGCATCCTGAGGCTCCTCTAGACAGCATCTGTACCTTTGCGCGGTGTAGAAACACGCTATGCAATTTCATAAAATCGTTATTTTTCAGTGCATCTGCAATATACTCCTCATATAACGCCTGGATATTGGGCCAGGATGGTATCATGCGGGAAAATATATTTCGATAATAGGAAAGCGTATCTTCTCCACACGTTTCTTTTGCACGTTGGCTGCCGGAAACCAAATCCTCCAGATAATCTGTCAAATGATCTTTTGCCATAATCTATCTATCCTTTCTCTGTGTATATTATTATACAACAGTCCTCTTCGACCGACAACTTATAATTTTCTCGCCCAGTTGAACCATTTTCGTGACCTCACGAAAATGGTTCAACTACTTTTCAAAATAAGCGTGATTAAATTCTTATGAATGCTCGTCCCTCTCGCAATCCCCTCGCAGCAAACCCCATATATTATAGTCGCAGTACTCTTTCACCATTTTGCCCTGCCGTATCGTTCCCTCTTTTGTGAATCCACATTTTTCAAGCACTCGGTTGGACCGATAATTCTTCACATTGGCATTTGCATGCAGCCGCTCCAGCTCTGTGTTTTGAAAAAGGAAATCTATCGCGCCTTTCAAAGCCTCTGTTGTGATTCCCTGATTCCAGTACTTGGGATGCAGGCGATATCCGACATACCCCATACGGCAATCCTCTATATCAAAAATCTCCAATATTCCTACAATCTTATGTTCCTCGACAAGCTCAATTCCCCATTTAAAATCTAAATTTACTTTGGGGCGCTTGGTTTCCCTTGGTGGAAGAAACATCAGTTCCGGTTCTCTCTCCCCCCTGCTTGCCTTTCTCCCCCAAAATTCATATATCTCCGGCAAACCAAGCCACTCCCGCAAATCATCCGCGTCACTTGCGACCAATTTGCGTAAAAGCAATCTCTGTGTATGAATGACCGGTTTATCTGTCTCAAAATCTTTTAACATTACAGCTCCCTCCCCGTTAGGCCCCTGTATATCACAGGCAAAAAATAGACGGCGGTAAAAAATCCCCGCCGCCTTTTGTAATCTTATGAGTTCCTATCAACTTTCATCCATGGTGACATACCTGGCCAGCTCCAGGGCAATATCAAAGTGGCCCGCATCGTGCTGCGTCCCCCGGTTGTCTCCCTCCTTGCGTCTCGCGTCCCACTTGGGCGCGTCCAGCAGATCACCGCTGGTAAAGAACATGTACAGCTCCAGTCCCCTGAAGTCGCACATCGCCTGCAGCGCCGCGCATTCCATCTCCACCGAGATACACCCGTCCGCCTTGTGTCTCTCAAAGTTATTGACCGTCTCTCTGTAAAAGGAATCCGTCGTCCACGTCTTTCCTTTCACATAGGGAATTCCGTTTTCGTCCATGCACTTTGCCACAATATTGGCATTTCTGACCGCAATATAGTCCGATGCGGGCGCGTAGTGATAGGAGGTTCCCTCGTCGCGGTAGGCCGCCGTGGGAATCATCACCTTTCCATGGGCAATCTCCCTATCGAGACACCCGGCACCGCCGAACACAATATATTTTTGGGTCTTGATTGCCGCAAGCGTGTCCTCCACCGTTCCCACACACGCAGGCGCGCCCACATACGTTTTGTAAAAGGCAAATTTCTTTCCTTCGTGCTCGATCTGGTATATGGGCGTCTCCCCCGTGGCAAACCAGAAGGACCCAATCCGACTGCAGCTGTAGTTGTTCAGAACAAACTGCTCAATCGCATGGGAGAACGTCAAAATACAGGCGTCCACCACTGGCGCGTTCTCATTGATCTGCGGATTTATAATTGCCTGTGATAAATTATCAAAGGTTTCTGTTATCATTTTCTTACACCTTTTCCAGGCTGATGGTCACAGTCTCGCCGTTCACATTCCACTCCTTGGACACCGCATAGGAGACGCCCGCCGTCAGCTCCTCTGCCAGCACCTTGCCGCAGATAGCCTCCCGGTTGCCCTCGGCGATGGCGGAAAGTCGCGCGTTGCCGCTCAGGGATACCCGGATGTGGTCCATGACCTCAAAGCCCGCATCCTTTCTCATGGTCTGAATCTTGCTGATGATCTCGTAGACAAAACCCTCTTCAACCAACTCCTGTGTCAGGTTGGTGTCCAGAACCACCGTCATGCGGTTGTCCTCCTGAGACACATAGCCCTCCTTCTGGGCCATGCTGATGAGCAGGTCGTCCTCTGTAAGCTCCACCGTCACGCCATCCACCTCAAAGGCCAGTTTCCCATCGGCTTTCAGCTCATCCATAGCCTTGTTGCCGTCCAGTGAACCGAGAACCTTCTGGATGCCGCCCAGCTGTTTGCCGTACTTGGGACCCACGGTTCGCAGCTGAGGTTTGAAACTGTAAGTGGTAAAGTCGCGCACGTCGCCGGTAAAGACCACTTCCTTCACATTCAGCTCATCCCTGATGATATCCATATAGAAGTCATCCAGACGGAAATCCGCCTTGATATACATTCTGCCGATGGGCTGACGGTTCTTGATGGCGGCGTCGTTGCGGCAGGCCCGGCCCATAACTACCACGGCCAGCACATCCTCCATGGACTCCTCCAGGGCCTTGTCGATCCACTCGGCACACACCTGAGGGAAGTCGCACAGGTGGATGCTCTCGGGGGCATCCTTGTCTACGCTGCGCACCATATTCTGGTAGATATCCTCTGTCATAAAGGGAATCATAGGAGCTGCGGCCTTGCTGATAGTCACCAGCGCAGTGTACAGGGTCATATAGGCGTTTATCTTGTCCTGCTCCATGCCCTTGGCCCAGAAACGCTCACGGCTGCGGCGCACATACCAGTTGCTCATCTCGTCCACGAACTCCTCCAGCGCCTTGGCGGCCTCGGGAATCCGATATTTATCCAGGTTTTCATCCACCTCGCCCACCACGGTGTTTAGCTTGGACAGGAGCCATTTGTCCATAACCGGCAGTTTGTCATACTCCAGGGTGTACTGGGTGGGGTCAAAATTGTCAATATCCGCATACAGGATATAAAACGCATAGGTATTCCACAGAGTACCCATGAACTTTCTCTGTCCCTCCTGCACGATCTTCCCCGCAAAACGCTTGGGCAGCCAGGGTGCGCAGCTGGTGTAAAAATACCATCTGATGGCGTCCGCGCCATATTGGGCCAGGGCCTCGAAGGGATCCACCGCATTGCCCTTGCTCTTGCTCATCTTCTGCCCGTTCTCATCCTGCACATGACCCAGCACAATGACATTCTCATAGGGGGCCTTGTTGAAGAGCAGTGTGGACTCCGCCATCAGGGAGTGGAACCACCCTCTGGTCTGGTCCACGGCCTCGGAGATAAACTGAGCCGGGAACTGCTTCTCAAACACTTCCTTATTTTCAAAGGGATAATGGTGCTGGGCAAAGGGCATGGCACCGGAGTCAAACCAACAGTCCAGCACCTCCGGCACACGTTTCATCTCGCCGCCGCACTCCGGGCAGGCATAGGTAACTTCATCGATATAGGGCCTGTGCAGCTCCACCTTGGCCGCATCAGGCTTTCCGGCTTTCTCCGCCAGCTCCTGGCGGCTGCCGATACACTCCTGATGTCCGCAGGAACACTCCCAGATATTCAGCGGCGTACCCCAGTAGCGGTTGCGGGAGATGGCCCAGTCCTGAATATTCTCCAGCCAGTTGCCAAAACGCCCGGTGCCGATGGACTCGGGAATCCAGTTTACCGTATTGTTGTTGCGGATCAAATCCTCCTTGACAGCGGTTTCCCGGATATACCAGGATTCTCTCGCATAGTAGATCAGCGGGGTATCGCACCTCCAGCAGTGGGGATAATCATGCTCAAACTTGGGTGCGTCAAAGAGCTTGCCCTCACTGTCCAAATCCTTCAGAACCTGAGGGTCCGCCTTTTTCACGAAGATACCGCTGTAGGGAGTCTCCTCCGTCAGCTCGCCCTTGCCATCCACAAACTGTACAAAGGGCAGATCGTAATTGCGGCCCACGTTGGCGTCGTCCTCACCGAACGCCGGGGCAATGTGTACGATACCGGTACCATCGGACATAGTGACATAGTTATCACAAGTCACAAAGAAACCTTTTTTGCCCTGCTTTGCCGCCGCCTCTCCGGCGCAGGCAAACAGAGGCTCATACTCCTTGTACTCCAGATCCTTACCGGTATATGTCTCCAGCACCTCATAGGCCGGTTTCTCCTCATCAGCCAGCTTGCCCAGCACATTGTCCAGCAGCGCCTGGGCCATGTAATAGGTATAGCCGTCTGCCGCCTTCACCTTGCAGTAGGTCTCCGAGGGGTTCATGCACAGAGCCACATTGGAGGGCAGGGTCCATGGCGTGGTGGTCCATGCCAGGAAATAGGCGTCCTCCCCGGTCACTTTAAAACGGACAATGGCGGAGCGCTCCTTTACCAGCTTATATCCCTGGGCCACCTCCTGGGCGGACAGAGGGGTACCACAGCGGGGGCAGTAAGGAACGATCTTAAAGCCCTTGTACAGCAGGCCTTTGTTCCAGATCTCCTTGAGCGCCCACCACTCGGACTCGATAAAGTCATCGTGATAGGTCACATAGGGGTCGTCCATATCCGCCCAAAATCCCACGATGCCGGAGAAATCCTCCCACATGCCCTTGTATTTCCAGACGCTCTCCTTACATTTGTCGATAAAAGGCTCCAGGCCGTAGGCCTCGATCTGCTCCTTGCCGTCCAGTCCCAGAAGTTTCTCCACCTCGATCTCCACCGGCAGGCCGTGCGTATCCCAGCCAGCCTTGCGGGGCACCATATAGCCCTTCATGGTGCGGTAGCGAGGAATCATGTCCTTGATAACGCGGGTCTCCACATGGCCGATATGGGGCTTGCCGTTGGCCGTGGGCGGCCCGTCGTAAAAGGTGTAGGTCTCCCCCTCCTTATTTTTCTCCAGGCTCTTGCGGAAGATGTCATGATCCTTCCAAAACTGCTCCACCTGTTTCTCTCTGTCCACGAAATTCAGATCCGTCGATACTTTCTGATACATATTTGTCCCTCCTAATTAAGAGTTCCGCATGTTTCCTTCCAGTACACACATCCAGTGATACATGTCAGGCCGTTTCAACGTCCCGCCATGTATCAGTGCACTGTACGGAAACATGCTGTTTTAAAGTTTCATCTACACAAAAAGCCCCGTCCGTAAAAGGACGAGGCTGCACTGCTCGTATAAACCACCCATTACGCATACGCACCGCTCACTGAAAGCGGATCAATATGTTCCCCGATAACGCCGGGGGTACGGCAGTGCCTACTGTCCTTCGGCACGGCAGCTCGGAAGTGATTTTCCACGACAGCCTACTTGCGCCGGTCTCCCACCTTCACCGGCTCGCTGGGGCTTTGGCGCTGTGTGTACTCTCTTCGTCTGCGCTTTTTCATATTGTTCTGTTTGTCTCCGATTATAAATCCAGCCTCCCTTTTCTGTCAAGAAAAAAAGTTTATTTTCTTTATCATTGCAATTTTCCCGTGTTCCGTTTATACTATCTATAGTACTTTATCACTATAAAAAAGGAAAAAAGCCGAGTACCCTTTTATGAACAGAGAAGAAGAATCCAACAAGAACAAACGAGGAAAACTTTATTATTCGTTTCCGGCTATCAGTATGATTCCGCTGCTGCTCTACGGCATTGTCGTCATTATTTTTACCAGTGCCTCTTTCACGCACAGCATGCAGGAACAGGTGTATGCGGAAC
This sequence comes from uncultured Acetatifactor sp., assembly GCA_964383805.1. GTDB lineage: Bacteria > Bacillota > Clostridia > Lachnospirales > Lachnospiraceae > Acetatifactor. Next base: position 11,041 of record CAYLIM010000061.1, on the reverse strand, counting down.
TGAAGAATGTAGCCAGCCTGGTAGACACTCTGCTTGATACGGCATACCCCGGAGACTACACTCTGGTGGGCGATACGGCTCCGGCCCTGTACAAGGGAGGCGTCGATATTACCAGCAATTACACACTCATCGACGATGTTCGGGAACGCACCGCCATGGACGTGACTCTGTTTTATCAGGACACCCGGATTATGACCACGATCAAGAACTGGGAAGGACAGAGGATCGTAGGTACACAGGCTCCCGAGCAGGTGCTGGTGGATGTACTGCAGGAGGGAAAGTCCTGTTTTTACGACAATGTAATTATCAAAGGCACCTCCTATTTTGCCTACTATGCCCCTCTGTACAACAGCGATGGGCAGATTGTGGGAATCATGTTCGTGGGAAAACCTGCAGCGGAGGTCAACAGCCAGGTCAACAGGGCACTGTCCCCCATTGTAATCGTGGGAATCCTGACTCTCGTTTTGGTCTGCCTGTTCTCAATCTACTATGCCACTACTTTTTTGAGGGCGCTCTATGGACTGAAAACCTTTTTCTCTAAAGTGGCCACCGGCAATCTGAGCGAGGAGTTGGCCCCGGCAGTGCTGAAACGCGGAGACGAATTGACGGAGCTTGGACGTTCCGCTCTGGCCATGCAGAACTCTCTGCGCAATCTTGTGGAGCGCGACACCCTGACGGAGCTTTACAACCGCCGCAGCGGCGGACACCATTTGATTCACTCCATGGAGAAGGCAAAATCGAAGGGCACACCGTTTACTCTGGTAATCGGTGATATCGACTTTTTCAAAAAAGTCAACGATACCTATGGACATCCGTGTGGAGATTTGGTGTTGAAAAACGTGGCGCTTCTGCTGCGAGAACATATGAAGGACAAAGGCTATGCCATTCGCTGGGGCGGTGAGGAATTTTTGCTGGTATATGAAAACAGCCATCTTAAGGAGGCATATGAACTCCTGAGCACACTGCTGGAGGATATCCGCAACACCTGCATACAGTCCGACAAGCATCAAATTTACATAACCATGACTTTCGGCATGGCCTGCGATTCCTCCAAGGATCTGAAAGAACTGCTGAAGGATGCGGATGACAGACTGTATTACGGCAAAAATAATGGAAGAAACCAAATTGTGACGGGCTGCGATGAAAGCCCTCTGCAGCATAAGGAAGAGGAAAAACCGGAGAATGGACAATAAAAAACTGTTACCCTATGTTCTGATGTTTGCGGCGATACTGCTGCTGGCGGTAGATATCCGTATACCTGTCAAGGCCTATCCCACCTTTGAACCCTTCTTGACCGAGGCTCCCGAGACGGTGGATCTGGTGGTCAACCATGTGATCGGCCACAATCTGATGCTGGATTTGTTTTCGGATATTCTGGGCTACGTTCTGCTGACAGCGTCCTGCATTATGCTGGGACCGGGAAACAGACACTTTTTACGACAGATCCCCTGGATCGCAGTCAGTCTGGGATTTTATCTGTGCCAGCAGCTGATGCCGTTTTCGCTGAATGGAGGCATGCGCTTTCGAGCCGGATACCTGTTGTATTTTATCTCCGGCATCCTGCAGGTGCTGCTCCTCATGCGTTGCATGCTGCATGTCTGCGACGGTCTGGAAACCACGGAAAACCACAGTTTTAACAATCTCTCCATCATTTTTATGATTATCAGTTGTTTTGCGGGAATGGTGGCTGTGCTGGTCTGGTTTTATAACCTGCGGTGGATTGCTCTGATCTACTTTGTTATACAGCTTATTTTCCTGGGAATTTTCTGGTATCGCATATGGGTGAACCGCCGGATACTCACCGAGGAAAAGACTGCCGGATAACCCTTGCAATCCGAGTTCAAATGGGATATAATAAAGTGTGCGCAAAAGTGCGCAGAGCTATAGAAAGGATCGATACACATGAGATTGATTACACGTTCTGATTTTGACGGCCTGGCTTGCGGTGCCCTTCTGAAGGAGGCCGGTATTATTGACAACTGGAAATTCGCCCATCCCAAGGATCTGCAGGACGGTCTGGTGGAGGTAAACGAGAATGACTGCCTGGCTAACGTGCCTTTTGTGGAGGGGTGCGGTCTATGGTTTGACCACCACTCCAGCGAGCATGAGAGAAACGAACTGAAGGGAAAATATAAGGGAGAAAGCCGTATCACCCCCTCTTGCGCCCGGATTATCTACGAATACTACGGCGGCAGAGAGCGTTTCCCCCAGTTTGACGATATGATGGAGGCCGTAGACAAGGTGGACTCCGGACATCTGACCGTTGACGAGGTGATGAACCCTCAGGGCTGGATTCTGGTGGGATTCCTGATGGATCCCCGCACGGGTCTGGGCCGTTGGAGACAGTTTACGATTTCCAACTATCAGTTGATGGAAAAATTGATAGATGCCTGCCGCACCATGACCACTGCAGAGATACTGGCATTGCCGGACGTGCAGGAGCGCATCGAGGTATATAATGAGCAGACTGAGAAGTTCAAGGAGATGGTTACCAAATATACCCGTCTGGAGGGCAATGTGATCATTACGGACCTGCGGGGGGTGGACCCGATCTACACCGGCAACCGTTTCATGATCTACAGCATGTATCCCGAGCAGAATATTTCCGCTTGGATCGTCAGCGGCCGCGGAGGTCTGGGCTGTTCCGCAGCTGTGGGTTACAGCATTTTGAACCGCACCAGTGACGTCAATGTGGGCCGCCTCATGCTGAAATACAACGGCGGCGGTCACAAGGCAGTGGGAACCTGCCAGTTTACCGATGAGAATATGGAGACTGAGCTGCCTAAGATGCTGGCGGAGCTGTGCGAGATGGCAAATGCCTGATGGAATATTAAAAGGGTCGGACCCCTGAGAGGTCAGACCCTTTTTTGTGCTATTGTTCCATCTGCCTGCCCAAAAAACCCGCCGCCGACATGATTAGCTTGTACTCCACTTCACCCATTTTACCCTTGTAGTCGTTCTCCAGCAGAATTACGGAGCCGATCACATCGCCCTCGCAGATAATCGGCGTGAAGGCCATATGCTGGTACTCTCCCTCCAGTTCTTCGCAGATTCGGAAAAAATTTCTGTCCCCCTGGGAGCATATTCCAGTCTCCCGGTTATTCATTTTCTCCTCCAGCTGCTTGCTCACTTCCTTTCCCAGATACGTTTTTCCGCCTCCCGCAGTGGCGATGAACTGATCTCTGTCGCTGATGAGGGCCGTGTGGCCGGACACCTGGGCCAGTGATTCCGCATACTGCTTGGCAAAGGTGGTCATCTCCCCTATGGGAGAATACTTTTTCAGAATCACCTGTCCCTCCCTGTCCGTGTATATCTCCAGGGGGTCCGATTCCCTGATCCGCAGGGTGCGGCGGATCTCTTTAGGGATTACTATTCTGCCAAGATCATCTATTCTTCTGACTATTCCAGTTGCTTTCATAATTCTGATTTTCTCCTTTTTACAAATTCTGATTTCTGTAGAGCTAGTATCTGTAAAATGTGGGATTTTATACCTTGATTATGCGCGCTTCTGCACATACTGTTTACGGTTTTTTCTTTTTTAATTGTATTTCCTCTGTCCTGTAGTTTTTATCGACTCTTGCGTTTTTTTTCATACGCTGTTACAATAAGGTCTGAAATTAACTGCGTTCAAAGCGAACGACCGAAAACAGAGAGTCGGAAAGGAGTACACCCAGCGACATGCAGGACAAAATCATGATTGTTGACGATGAGGCGGCCATTGCCGATCTGGTGACCGTCTATCTGAAAAATGAGGGCTATCAAGTATTCACCTGTTACACTGCCGCCCAGGCGCTGGCATGTGTGGCACAGGAATCCTTAAGTCTGGCCATACTGGACGTAATGCTGCCGGATATGGACGGTTTCGCCCTGTGCCAGCAGATCAGGGAAAAATATCTGTTTCCCATTATCATGCTGACGGCCAGAGGGGAAGATATGGACAAGATCACAGGGCTGACGCTGGGAGCGGACGACTATATCACCAAGCCCTTCAATCCCCTGGAGCTCACCGCCCGAGTGCGCACTCAGCTTCGGCGCTATACCCGTTACAACACGGCGGTGCCCCAACAAGATCAGACGGAAAGGGATATTCGAGGTCTACATATGGACAAGGACGCGCACCACTGCAGCATAAATGGCCAGGAGGTGGTTCTGACGCCCATTGAGTTCAATATCCTATGGTATCTCTGTGAGCATCAGGGCAGTGTAGTGTCCTCCGAGGAGCTTTTTGAGGCGGTGTGGGGTGAAAAATATCTGGACAACAACAATACCGTCATGGCCCACATTGCCCGGATACGGGAAAAACTGAAGGAACCGGCCAGACGGCCCAAATATGTCAAAACGGTATGGGGGGTGGGGTATACCATTGAATAGTCTAATATTACAGAGAAGCCGGATTTCACGGCGTATCATGCTGCGCTATATACTGTCTCTGATAGGTTTTGTGCTGGGGTTGATTCTCTTTGTCTTCATAGGCTGGTTCCTCTGCGGCCTGCGCATCTGGTATGGTTATGAGCCACTGTACAAGCTTTTGGTATTGGTAGAGGACTATCTGGTTCCGATCATGGCCGTTATCATCGTGATGGGCTGGGCCATCATAACCTATCGTTTTATGAACCGCCCCCTGCGGTACCTGGACGAGATCGTCAATGCTTCCGGAAAGCTGATTACTTCCAGAGAGGAACCGGTGCGGCTCTCGGCTATACTGGTAGAGGTAGAAGAGCAATTGAACCGCTTTCGACTTCAGGGACTTCAGGCAGAGACCATGGCCCGGGAGGCGGATCAGCGAAAAAATGACCTGATCATATATCTGGCCCACGATCTAAAAACGCCGCTGACCAGCATTATCGGCTACTTAAGCCTGCTGCAGGACGAGCCTCAGATATCCCCTGAGCTGCGGGCCAGGTATACGGGAATCGCTCTGGACAAGGCGCTACGACTGGAGGAACTGACCAACGAATTTTTTGATATAACCCGTTTTAATCTGACCACTCTGACGCTGGAGGCGGAACAGATAAATCTCAGCCGTATGCTGGAGCAGATTACCTACGAATTCTTGCCGGTGCTGGCTGACAAGGGCCTGTCCTGGCAGCTGGAGATTCAGCCGGAGGTTCAGATAAACGGCGATCCGGACAAACTGCAGCGCGTGTTCGACAATCTGATTCGCAACGCTGTAAATTACAGCTATGCGGATACCGCCGTCTGTCTGATAATGAGAACGGAAAATGGGCCGAACGGTTCCCGGGTCGAGGTGCAGATCAGCAATCGCGGCAGAACCATCCCCCCCGAGAAACTGAGCCGTATCTTTGAACAGTTCTTCCGTCTGGACTCCTCCCGCAGCTCCGCCACCGGCGGCGCCGGACTGGGGCTGGCCATCTCCAAGGAGATCATAGAGCTGCACGGAGGCGGTATACAGGCGGAGAGCGCCGATGAGCGCATTGTCTTTACCCTGTGGCTGCCGCTATCATAAAATCGTAAGATTTTATTCATAAATATAAAAGACTATCCGCAGAAACTGCGAAAACATGTTTTTTCCCTCTCTGATACAATACAGGTATCAGGGAGGGATTTTTTTGCTGCCTGTAACCAAATTGTCACTTAAGGCTGTTATACTGGCTCCAAAAGCGGGGCAACGCCCGTGATATGCAGAAAAGAGGAAAAAAATGAAGAGAAGACGAATAACACAGATTTTTCCATGGCTGATTCCCCTGCGCACCTGGCAGAGAAAGGCTTTCTTTTATCTGGGAATGAGGCTGGACCGCAATCGTTACAGCGCCTCCGTGGCGGAGAAACTGCTGCCTGTGGAGGTATTTTCCTCCAGCTGTCCCATGTACAACAGGGACACCGGATTTGACATGATCTATCAGGAGAATAAGGTTCACAACCTGAAACTGGCGGCCGCTGCTTTTGACCGTATGCTGATACGTCCCGGAGAAACCTTTTCCTTCAGTCTGGCCACGCGCCACGCAGACCGCAGGGAATCCTACAGGGACGGCCTCACCGTAATCAACGGCCGTCTGACCACCGCCCCCGGCGGCGGTATGTGTCAGCTCAGCAATCTGCTGTTCTGGGTATTCCTCCACTCTCCCCTGACTGTTGTGGAACGCCACGGCCATGGCAGCAAGGATTTTCCGGAACCGCCCAGCGATGCTCCCATGGGGGTGGACGCCACTCTGGCAGAGGGCTGGAAGGACCTGAAGGTGCGCAACGATACGGACTCTACATTCCAGATTCACATTGCCTTTGACCCGGAAAATATCTCCGGATCTCTGTACGCCGACCACCAGGACCCACTGCTCTACTCCGTAGAAAACGGTCCTGTGAGCTACCACCGCAGACAGGGCGGTATCTGGGAGGAGGTGGACGTGATTCGGACGCTGACTGACCGGGAGAGCGGTCAGGTACAGAACACCCGGACTCTGTACCGCAATGTCTGCCGCATCGGATATCCGCTGCCGGAGGGCACCCCTATTGTGGAGGACCGGTGATTTGAACCGCCGCATGGGGATTAGATAGATTAGTATGGAAGTTGTTTGGAAAGGATGCAAAATATTATGGAAAAGAAAAACATTATCGTTTTTTTCGGGGGATGTTCCTCCGAATATGCCGTTTCACTGGAGTCCGCCGCAGCGGTGATCCGCAATCTGGACAGGGAGCGGTATAGCCCCGTACCTGTGGGAATCACCCGGCAGGGAGACTGGTATCACTACACAGGCGAAACACAGCAGATTGCGGCGGACACCTGGCACATGGACAGATCGCACTGCACCCCTGCGGTCCTATCTCCCTGCCGCAGTTCCCATGAACTGCTGATATGCGGCTCGAATGAGCTGCGGCGGATTCCTGCGGACGCAGCGCTGCCCATCCTGCATGGCCGCAACGGCGAGGACGGCACAATCCAGGGCCTGATTGAGCTGGCAGGCATTCCCCTGGCAGGCTGCGGCACCCTGTCCTCCGCTCTCTGCATGGATAAGGATCGTGCCCATCGGCTGGTCTCCCTGACCGGAATCCGCACGCCTCAGGCTCTGGTGCTGGACACTCCTGCTCCCACGCAGGCCCACGCCTTTGCCAGCCAGATCGGTTTTCCCCTGTATGTGAAACCCGTGAGGGCCGGTTCCTCCTATGGGGTGACAAAGGTGAGTTCCCCTGCCTGTCTGGAGCCTGCCATGGAGCAGGCCTTCGCGTATGACAGTCAGATAATTCTGGAGGAAAACATTCCCGGATTCGAGGTGGGCTGCGCCGTGCTGGGCACCCGGGAACCGATCACCGGGGAGGTGGACGAAATCGAACTGTCCGGAGGATTTTTTGACTACACAGAAAAATATACCCTTAAGACCTCCGCTATCCATGTACCCGCCCGGATCTGTGCCGAAAAGAGGGAGGAGATCAAGCTTGCCGCCATAAAAATCTATCGCGCTCTGGGCTGCTCCGGCTTTGCCCGGGTAGATATGTTTCTCACACCGGAGGGAGAAATTGTATTCAATGAGGTCAACACCATTCCCGGATTCACTGAACACAGCCGCTACCCCGGCATGATGAAGGCTGCGGGATTCTCCTTTTCGGAGGTGCTGAACCGAATTTTGGAACAGACATTGACAGAACAGACACAAGACACCGATAAGAAAGGGAGGATCCCATCATGAAAAAAGTGATACTGAGTCGGGAGGAACTACATAAGGGCACGCTGATTCTGGTCAATGAGCGTCACAAAGTCACCTGCGACGCCCCCGGGGAGCTGACAAACGTTGATGCAGATATACAGCTGGAGCGACAGACCGCTGTACTGCTGGGGGAACTGATGCGGGAGATCGGCGGCTGGAATTCCATCGTCCCTGTCAGCGGCTGGCGCTCCCGGGCGGAGCAGCAGTCCATATGGGACTCCAGTCTGCGGGAAAACGGACCGGAGTACACCCGGACCTATGTAGCTCTTCCCGGACACAGCGAGCATCAGACCGGCCTGGCCATCGACCTGGGGCTGCGCCAGGAGCATATCGACTTTATCTGCCCGGCATTTCCCGACACCGGCGTATGCGGACAATTCGGGAAACGCGCCGCCGACTACGGCTTCATCCTGCGCTATCCCGCAGGGAAAGAAAAAATCACCGGCATCGGCTGCGAACCCTGGCATTTCCGCTATGTGGGAATTCCCCACGCCCGGATCATGACCGAGAATAATCTGACTTTAGAGGAATACACCGAATATATCAAACAGTTCGACAGCCCGCTCCACCCCTACTGTATCCGGGTCGGAGGGCGGGCCGTCTATGTGTCCTACATCGCCGCGGGTTCAGCCCAGACCGTTGTGGAGGTCAACGAGACCGCCCCCTACTACATCTCCGGCAACAACGTAGACGGCTTTGTACTGACACAATGGAGGAATTTTGAAACTAACGTTTCAAATACTGATTAACGCAGTATCGCAAGTGCGGCTTGCGATATGCAGAGAAGAGGAAAATATGAATAAGAAAACTCTTACCGGGGGACTGGATCGTTTCCGCCTGGCGGCGGCTCTGCTGGTCGTTGCCATCCATACCTCACCCCTTACCAGTATATCCGCGGAGGCGGATTTCCTGCTCACCCGCATTCTGGCCAGAGTGGCCGTGCCCTTTTTTCTGATGGTGACGGGACAGTTCGTGTTGCCCCGAATTCTGGAGCCGGGAGTAAGGAGCGGAAAAAGACTCCGGCGCTATCTGACCCGCACTGGAGTCCTCTATCTGGCGTGCATCCTGCTGTATCTGCCGCTGGGAATCTATGCAGGCCATTACAGGGAGCTCACTCCGTCAAAAATCCTGCGGCTGCTGGTGTGGGATGGCCCTTTCTATCACCTGTGGTATTTCCCCGCCTGTATGCTGGGAATGGTTCTGCTGTGGCTGCTCAGCCGCTGCCTGAGGGTACGCGCCATGGCTGGAATCTGCGGGGCGCTCTACCTGTTGGGCCTGTGCGGAGACAGCTACTATGGGCTGACCGCGTCTCTTCCCCCGCTGCGCAGCCTATGCGACCTGGGGTTTCAGGTATGGTCTTACACCCGCAACGGACTGTTTCTGGCTCCTCTGTTCCTGCTGATGGGAGCGCATATGGGAAATATACACAGCCAGAATTCCCGCCTACAAGCGCACTTTCAGGGAAAGTTTCTGGCGACAGGACTGATTCTGTCCCTGCTGGGAATGACCGGGGAAGCTTTCCTGCTGCGCAGCCTGGAGTTTCAGCGGCACGACAGCATGTATCTGCTGCTGGTGCCGGTCATGTATTGTCTCTATGGCCTGCTGATGCGCCTGGAGCTGCCCACCGGCCCCCGGCTGCGCCGTATCTCCACTCTGGTATATGTGCTCCACCCCGCTATCATTGTAGCAGTTCGAATCTGCGCCCGGATTCCCAGGCTGCAGTTTTTGATTGACCAGAGCCTGGTACACTATCTGGCAGTGAGTCTGCTGTCCCTGGCGGCGGCGTGGCTGCTCACCTCACTGCCCAAGACCAGATCTCACGCCTGAATATATAGGGAGATTTTTCTATTTGAGCAATACCGCAGACACAGCAGTAGTTGACTTTGTCAACTACAGATATGCATGGGGATTATTATGAAAGAAACAGCTATGAAAAATTTAGAGCCCTGCCGCCAGAATCGCAGCAGAGCCTGGATAGAACTCAATATGGACGCCCTGCGCCACAATGTGGAATATCTGCAATCCCTGCTGCCCGGCCGCTGCGCTCTGATGCCCGTAGTCAAGGCCAACGCCTACGGGCACGGGGCCGGACTGATTGCCAAGGAGTTGAGCGCCATGGGCATCCGCTCCTTCTGCGTGGCCTGCGTCAGCGAGGGCATGGAACTTCGCAGGCAGAATATTGCCGGTGAGATTCTGGTGCTGGGCTATACCCATCCCGATCAATTTCCCCTGCTGGATCAATATGCTTTGACCCCGACAGCGGTGGATCACGCCCACGCTCTGGCGCTAAGCGCCTATACCTGCTGCGTCTCCAGACAGAAACTCCTCCCCGTACATGTCGCCATAGACACCGGCATGCATCGTCTGGGGGAACCTGCCGGACATGAGACGCAGATTCGGGAAATCTTTACACTGCCTGGGCTGCAAATCACCGGCATGTACACTCACCTGGCCTCCGCCAGCGGAACCGACCCTGCCTCCCAAAACTTTACCCGAAAACAGATCGACGCGTTCTACCAGCTTGCGGAAAAACTGGAAAAAGACATGCCTCCATGTGTGAAACTCCATCTCCAGGCCAGCTACGGCATACTGCGCTATCCCCTGCAGAATGTGGACTATGCCCGGCCCGGCATAGCCCTGTACGGGCTGCTGAGCAACGCCGCCGACACCCGGGATTTCTCGGACAGGCTGCGCCCGGTGCTCTCCCTGCGCGCCCGAGTGGCCTCCGTTCACCTGCTTTCTCCCGGAGAGTCCGCCGGATATGATATGGCCTACACCGCCACGCGCCCCACGACCGTAGCCACCATTACCATCGGCTATGCGGATGGCCTGCCCCGCAGCCTCTCGCAGCCCCCTGCAGAGCAGGGACTTCAGCAAAACATGGGCTGCGTGCTGCTCCACGGGCAGCGTGTCCCCATTGTGGGCCGAATCTGTATGGATCAACTGCTGGCGGATGTGACCGCTCTGCCCCAGACCCGGCCCGGCGACATCGCCACTCTGATTGGCCGGGACGGCCAGGAGAGCATTTCCGCCGCAAATCTGGCCGATACCTGCGGCACCATCACCAACGAATTGCTGAGCTGTCTGGGACCACGCTTGGAGCGACTGATCCTGTAGGATGGCCGCTCGTAGCCCCTATTGCGATCCAGATGGCCACGTTTTTCACCTCCTCAGAATCCAGTCCCTTAATCATGAGGGAATAAACATAAATGTCAGACGCAGATCCCCCTGCTCTGTAAGCTCTGCCGACACATCTCCTCCCATGGCCTGAGCCAGCAGTTTGCTGACAGTCAGCCCCAATCCGGTGCTGCCGCTGGGCCGGGCATGATCCGCCGTATAAAAGCGTTCAAACAGAAAAGGAATGTCCGCCTGAGTAAGCGAAT
>CAYLIM010000060.1:0-20542 GCA_964383805.1 uncultured Acetatifactor sp. | reverse complement strand
GCAGGGCCTCGTCTATGGTGCCGTCCCCGCCCAGAATCACAATGCGGTGAGGCTCGGCGGACTCTGCGGAGGAGATTTCCCCGGTCAGACGTGTGATATCCCCTTTCGCATGGGAGAAATGCGCCTCGTAGGGCACCTGGGCCGCTTGCAGATAAGGCTCGATAACGGTATCCCAGAGTTTTTGCCCCTTGCCGGAGCGGGATACGGGGTTCAATATAAAATGATATATAGTGTTCTCCATGGTCTTCTCCTTATAGATACTGCGGACGGGCTGTGCCGCCCTGCATCACCATTTGGCTCATCTTCGCAAACCGTAATGTCGATGTCTTGATTCTAACATATCATCCGGGGTTTCGCAAGGCTGAGGAAACTCGAGTTTTGAGGAAACTCAAGAAAGAAACTTCTTGCAAACCTGCATAGATATGGTATACTTCTATATGTATGTGCATTTTTAGGATAAAATAGCAAAATTAGGAGGAAAGCATATGTATTCATTAGACGAAGTGAGAAACGTTGACCCCGAGATCGCTCAGGCCATTGAGGATGAGCAGGCCCGGCAGAACAGCCATATCGAACTGATAGCATCCGAGAACTGGGTGAGCAAGGCGGTGATGGCGGCCATGGGCAGCCCGCTGACCAACAAGTACGCCGAAGGATACCCCGGCAAGCGGTATTATGGCGGCTGCGACTGTGTGGATGTGGTGGAGAATCTCGCCATTGAGAGAGCCAAAGAACTGTTTGGCTGTGACTATGCCAACGTGCAGCCCCACTCCGGCGCCCAGGCTAACATGGCGGTGCAGTTTGCCGTGTGTAAGCCCGGCGATACCATCATGGGCATGAATCTGGACCACGGCGGACACCTGACCCACGGCAGCCCGGTCAACATGTCGGGAAAATATTTCCACATTGTTCCCTATGGCGTCAACGATGAGGGCTTTATCGACTACGACAGACTGCGCGAGATCGCCCTGGAGGCCAAGCCGAAAATGATTATTGCCGGAGCCTCCGCATATGCCAGAACCATAGATTTCAAGAAATTCCGGGAGGTTGCCGATGAGGTGGGCGCTGTGCTGATGGTGGACATGGCTCATATCGCCGGACTGGTGGCGGCAGGCCTGCATCCCAGCCCCATTCCCTATGCGGACGTGGTAACCACCACCACCCACAAGACCCTGAGAGGTCCCAGAGGCGGCCTGATCCTGTGCAACCAGGAGGCGGCTGACAAATACAATTTCAACAAGGCTATCTTCCCCGGCATTCAGGGCGGACCGCTGATGCATGTGATTGCCGCTAAGGCTGTATGCTTTAAGGAGGCGCTCACAGACGAGTTCAAGGCGTACCAGAAGGGCATCATCGACAATGCCCAGGCGCTGTGCAAGGGACTGCTGAGCCGCGACATCAAGATCGTTTCCGGCGGCACGGACAATCATCTGATGCTGGTGGATCTGACCAATTACGGGCTTACGGGCAAGGCTGTGGAGAAACTGCTGGATGCTGCCCATATCACCTGCAACAAGAACACGATTCCCAACGATCCCCAGTCGCCTTTCGTGACCAGCGGCGTGCGTCTGGGAACTCCTGCCGTGACCTCCCGGGGTATGAACACCGAGGATATGGACCGGATTGCGGAGGCCATAGCCATGGTGATCAAGGGCGGCGAGGAGAAGATTCCTGAGGCGCGTGCTATCGTGCAGAGCCTGACTGACAAGTATCCTCTGAACTGACGGAGGCGTAGGAGGATAGATTGAAAAATCAAAGATTTTTCAATTTTCTATTTGAGCAATATCGCAGACACGGTCTGCGATATGCATGGAGGAAGAAATGAAAAAAATTTCTTGTTTGGCGATCGTATGTGCCGTGGCCGTGGGTATGTCCGGCTGCGGCCTGGGGGCCCAGGTGGGCGGTGCGGTGGACAGAAACCTTGATATGGAAGGTTACACCAGAGAGGAGAGCACCCAGCCCAGGGAAAGCTCGGACGACGGCGCTGCCGATGTGGATAGTTCAGTGGAAGAGAGCACCGTGGAGCTGAACGAATTCGGCCTGGATGAGGAGACCATGGATCTCCTCAAGTACAATATATATGTGGAACTTAACAACACCATTGTTGAAATTCTGGACGACATAGAAAACTATTTCCTGGTGGTGGACACGGCGGAGGAGTTCCGTTTCCGGGATGACGCGGAGTACAGCTACGGCTATCGGATCAAGGGCTTTAATATGGATGCGGTGGAGGATGCGGAGCTGGTCTATAACATGGCCCCTGCCTATGAGACATTGGACGGGCTGGTGGCGGATATGCTGCCTTCCATGCGGGAGATCATGGAGACCTTTGACGCCATAGACGATTCCGAGTACACCTATGAACAGAACCAGTACCAGCAGCCCAAGGACAATCACGCCCGGCTGATGGCCTGTCTGGACGAGTTTACTGCCTATGCCTACGAGTATCTGGATCAGCTTGATATCATAGCGGATGAGAGAAATGCAGTTCAGGAGGCGAAGATGTTGGAGGAGGGCAGGCTGATTATTTATTACTACAGCCGTATGCTGACTCTGTCCTCGGAGATTTTGGACGAGATATATGATCAGGGCATAGACGACTACAATCTGACGGAGCTGGATTTGACGCCGATCTATCCACTGTTTGAGGAGATGCAGGAGACAGAGGCGGCCTATGACGAGGCGGTCAGCGACAACAATCAGCTGATGATGGAATCTCTGTCCAGCCGCCAGGTGTATGTGGACGACTGGAACAGCCTGATACAGGCCTTTGAGTGGATGATCAAGCAGGTGGAGAGCGGGGTGCCCTATGAGGACCCCTCCGGAGAGTATCTGGGCGGTCTACAGCATATCTATGTGGTGCTGTCAAATAGAGTAGATAGATACAACGCCATATTTGTGAATTAATTTGAAAAATTTTGTGAAATGGGGCTTGCGTTTATGGCAGGCTCATGCTAAAATATCTTTCGTTGACGTACAAATGTACGCGGGAGAAACACATCATGAAGGATAATGTCAAGTACTATATGGTGCGGAAGAAAGCTATTCCGGAGGTGCTTTTGAAGGTGGTGGAGGCCAAGAGTCTCCTGGAAACTGAGAAAGTGGATACCATACAGGAAGCGGTGGATGCGGTGGGCATCAGCAGGAGTTCCTTTTACAAATACAAGGATGACATATTTGAATTCCATGACAATGCCCGTGGAACGACTATCACCCTGACGATGCAGATGGATGATGAGCCTGGGCTGTTGTCGGATGTGTTGAAGATTATTGCGAAGTTTGGCGGGAATATCCTGACCATTCACCAGAGCATTCCGATCAATGGTGTGGCCTCCCTGAGTATCAGTATACAGGTGCTGCAGACCACAGGGGATGTGGCGCGGATGATACAGGAGCTGGAGAGCCAGAGGGGCGTACACCATGTGATGATTCTGGCAAAGGAATAATGAGACGAGAGGGCTGCCGGGCAGCAGAATGTGAGGAAGATATGATTTATGTAGCGGTATTGGGATATGGCACTGTGGGAAGCGGTGTGGTGGAAGTCATCGAAAAAAATAAGGATATGGTGAACAAAAAGTCCGCAGCGGAGCTGGAGATTAAGTACATTCTGGATCTGCGTGATTTCCCCGGAGATCCCTACGAGCAGAAGGTAGTTCATGATGTGAATATCATTCTGGAGGACCCTGACGTCACCATTATCTGTGAGACCATGGGCGGAGTGAAACCGGCATATGATTTCACCAGAGCCGCGCTGGAGAGGGGCAAGAGCGTATGCACCTCCAACAAGGAGCTGGTGGCAAGCCACGGCCCGGAGCTGCTGCAGATCGCCCGCGAGCACAGCTGCAACTATCTCTTTGAGGCCAGTGTAGGCGGCGGCATTCCCATTATCCGTCCACTGAATTACTCGTTGACTGCGGAAAAATTGGAGGCTATCACGGGCATTTTGAACGGCACCACCAACTATATTTTGACCAAGATGGAGAGAGAGGGGGCGGATTTTGCCGCCACGCTGAAAAAAGCCCAGGAGAAGGGGTATGCGGAGCGGAACCCTGAGGCGGATATCGAGGGCTATGACGCCTGCCGCAAGATCGCGATACTGTCTTCCCTGATGACTGGACAGAACGTATCTTATGAGAATATATACACGGAGGGCATCTCCAAAATCACGGCGGACGATTTTGTCTACGCCAGAGCCGCAGGCAGATCCATCAAGCTGTTGGCCATGAGCAAGGATACCCCGGAGGGGACGCTGGCAATGGTGGCTCCCTGCATGATCACTTCGGAGAATCCCCTCTTCATGGTCAGCGGCGTGTTCAACGCAGTATGTGTGCGGGGCAATATGCTGGGTGACTCCATGTACTACGGAAAGGGCGCAGGCAAGCTGCCCACCGCCAGCGCAGTGGTATCTGATGTGGTGGACTGCGCCAGACACCAGGGCAAGACCATCATGTGTTTCTGGAATCAGGAGCAGGCAAAGCTGGTGGATATCGGTGACGTGGAAAGAGCATTTTTTGTGAGGGCCAGGAGCGAGGCAGCAGCGGACATTGAGGCAGCTTTCCCCGGCGCGGAGAAAATAGCAGTGGAGGGACGAAGCCAGGATTGTGGCTATTTTACCCGTCCCATGAAAGAGAAGGAGTTTGCGGCAGCGTGGGAGGCATTAGGCGACAAGGTGCTGAGCAGGATACGGTTGGAAGCGTAGTGCGGCAGATACAAATGCGTTAATGTTTTCCCTAGTGTGAATATAAATATTTTTGAGGAAAGAGGATAAACGGGTATCATGAGAAAGGTAGTGAAATTCGGCGGCAGTTCTCTGGCAAGCGCCGACCAGTTTAAAAAGGTAGGCAACATTATCCACGCAGATGAGGAGAGAAAATTTGTGGTTCCCTCTGCCCCCGGAAAGCGTGACGAGAAGGACACCAAGGTCACTGACATGCTGTATGGCTGCTATGCTCTGGCGGACGCGGATCAGGATTTTAGTGCGGAGCTGAAGGCCATCAAAGCCCGGTATCAGGAGATCATCGACGGTCTTGGGCTGTCTCTGTCTCTGGAGGAGGAATTTGCGGTAATTGAAAAGCAGTTCAAGGAAAAGGCTGGCAGCAACTATGCCGCATCCCGCGGGGAATATTTGAACGGTATTATTATGGCAGCCTATTTGGAATATGAGTTTGTGGACGCCGCTGATGTGATCTTTTTTGACAAGAATGGTGAGTTTGACGCGGACAGGACCAACGAGGTACTCTCCGCCAGACTGGCCCGCTGTGAAAATGCGGTGATTCCCGGTTTTTACGGCTCTATGCCGGACGGTACGATAAAGACCTTTTCCAGAGGCGGCTCTGATATTACCGGCTCTATCGTTGCCAAGGCCGTCAAGGCGGATGTGTACGAGAACTGGACGGATGTATCGGGCGTTCTGGTTACGGATCCCCATATCATAGAAAATCCGGAGCCCATTGATGTTATTACATACAGGGAACTCAGAGAGCTGGCATACATGGGATTTCCGGTGCTGCATGAGGATGCGATCTTCCCGGTGCGGCAGCAGGGAATTCCCATCAATATCCGTAACACCAACGCACCGGAGGACAATGGTACATGGATCGTGGGCAGTACCTGTCAGAAGTCCCGGTTTGTGATCACCGGTATCGCCGGCAAAAAAGGGTTTTGCGCGGTGAATATTGAGAAGGATAAGATGAATTCCGAGATCGGCTTTGGACGCAGGGTGCTGCAGGCTTTTGAGGACAATGGTATCTCCTTTGAGCATGTGCCCTCCGGTATAGACACTCTGACCGTGTTTGTACACCAGGACGAGTTTATGCACAAGGAGCAGAAGGTGGTGGCGGCCATTCACCGCCTGGCAGAGCCGGAATCCATTGAGATCGAGTCCGACCTGGCCCTGATCGCAGTGGTGGGACGGGGCATGAAGTCTACACGGGGCACTGCGGGACGCATTTTCTCCGCTCTGGCCCACAACAATGTGAACGTGAAAATGATTGACCAGGGTTCCTCCGAGCTGAATATTATTATCGGTGTTGCAAACGAGGACTTTGAGAATACCATTCGCGCCATCTATGATATTTTTGTGGTCGCGCAGCTGTAAAAACAAAACCAATGACAGGGCTGTCCGGAAAAAATACTGTGTCCGGGCAGCCCTTTTTATGTGCGTGCCCGATATTCTTACTGAAAATATGGATTTTATTTCCAAAAATTGTCAAAATTTAGACATAAAAAATAAATATTGAAAAAAATAAAAGTTTTTTGTAAAAATGTGTTGACAAATAGAAAATACCTGCTATAATGAAATCATACAAAAGAGATTAAGCAAACGATTCCTAAATAAACATAGGAGGAAGGGCCAATGTACTAATGATAACGGAATCAAAAAATACAATACGGAGGTAGAGACCATTGGACAGCATAGTTTGAAGGGAGCACATCAAGAAGGAATTGATGTGCTCCCTTTCTGTGTATAAAGTATGGAGCTTTGTTTCATATGCATGTAGAGGTAAGCTTTATTTCTTAATTTTATAAAAAAAAGTATTTTTGTGTAGAAAAATGACGGCTAATAGGGTATACTTTTGCTGTATATGCAATATGACAGGCAGTGTGAACACAGAAAGGCTATGAATACAGATGGATAATCAGCAGGATAAATTGCAGCAGCAGAGGGACGCACGGCGAAAGAGAAGACAGCGCAATCAGATACTGGCGTATATCACGCTGTTGCTGTTGATCGCCCTGTTGGCGGTGGGCGTTGTGACCGGGGTTAAATATCTGACCCAGTGGCAGGAGCAGAAGAGGCAGGAGGAGCAGGAACAGCAGGAGAGTCTGCAGTCCATGCTGGAGCAGCAGATACAGGAGGAAGAGGAGAGCATCGAGGCCCCGCCGGAAGTGCCGGAGGCGACGCCCGAGCCGATACCGGAGCTGACTCCGGAGGAAAAGCTGGATCAGGTCATTAATTCCATGATCGACTCCATGCCTCTGGAAGACAAGGTAGCAGGTTTGTTCTTTGTCACCCCGGAGTCGATCACCAATGTGGAAACCGCAGTGAAGGCGGGAGACGGCACCAGGGAGGCGCTGACCAGATATGCCGTGGGCGGTATTGTCTACAGCAAAAAGAATATCCGGGACGCAGAGCAGTTCCGCGAGATGTTAAGCAATACGGAACTGTACAGTAAATACTCGATTTTCCTCGGTATAGAGGAGGAGGGGGGCGGTATAAGTCCTCTGGCGGCTGAGGGCCTGATACCGAAACAGTCCTCCGCGGTTGATATTGGAGCCGGCGGAGACGCGTCGGCCGCCTACCAGGCGGGAACCGACCTGGGCACGGGACTGATTTCCTACGGAATCAATGTGGATTTTGCCCCGGTGGCGGACCTGGCCAATGTGGAGGGCAGCGTGATGGCCTCCAGGGCTTATGGCAGCGATGCGGAGGCAGTGACGGCCTATGTAAACAATATGGTGAGCGGCTTGCGGGAGCAGGGCGTGACTGCATGTGTAAAGCATTTTCCCTGCGGCGGCGGCACGGCGGCTGACACGCATGAGGGACTGGCTGTGTCGGATAGAACGGCGGAGGAGCTGCGCAGCCAGGAGCTGGCAGTGTATCAGAGCAGCATAGATTCAGGCGTTCAGATGATTATGGTGGGACATACGGCTGTACCTGCGCTGACGGGGGATAACACACCGGCGTCCCTGTCCAGTGTGGTTGTGACCGATTTGCTGCGAGGCGAGATGGGATACCGCGGCGTGATTATCACGGACGCTATGGATATGAAAGCGATCTCGGAGTACTACAGTTCGGGGCAGGCGGCAGTGCTGGCTCTGAAAGCCGGCTGTGATATGATACTGATGCCGGAGAATTTTGAGGAGGCGTATGAGGCTGTGTTGGCGGCGGTTCAGGACGGAACGATCTCGGAGGAGAGGATCAATGACGCTCTGCGCAGAATCTACCGCATCAAATGCGCCGACAGGCTGAATCTGGGAGAATAGAGGGTTGGCGACAGACAACTGAGGGCGATATCTGCCCACAGTTGTCTGTATTGTATATGCAATTTCTTTTTTTAAAATAACAGTTGACAAACCACAAAACCTATTGTATAGTATATTTTGTTCAGAGTGATCTGACACATGCGCGAGTGGCTCAGCGGTGGAGCACCTCCTTGCCAAGGAGGGGGTCGCGGGTTCGATTCCCGTCTCGCGCTCTTTTTATTTGCCCAATTTTCTTTCTCCCTTTTCGGAATTGTGTACCTGTAAAAAATAAGTTATAATAACATTAACAAATCGGGATTAGTGGAGCGCTACAATGTCAGTTTCTTTACTTGTTTTTAAAGGTGAGGATTTTAACAATTCAAAAAGCCAAGTGATTGCTGAAATGCCTGTTTCATTTCAAAATGTTTGGAATGAAACGTGGGAAAAAGCCATTTCTGAATGTAAAATCAAAATATTTGTATGCGGTGGGATGTTTTCAATAAATACAATTCCAAGTGTACTGACGGAGTTAGATTCTATTTTTGATTGGGTTCATAATAATGGTGGCAGGGATAAGAAATATATTCAAAACAGGATACAAGAACTGAAAGAATTTTTGAATAGTTTCTATAATGAACAAGAAAATTTAGATTACTGGTTTGATTTGGGATAGATAAATGCTAGTTTATTAAGCTGTAAAATCGAAATTTAAGGAGAATAGTTATTATGACTTGCGAAATAAGAAAATGGAAATTAACAGACGCTTCCGATTTGGCATCGGCACTTTCCAACAAACATATACAAGATAATCTTCGTGATGGATTGCCATATCCCTACACAGAAAAAGACGGTATGGATTATATTTCTGCTATGCTTTCTGCAAATGAAAACGACACTTTTGCATTTGCCATTATTGTTGATAATAAAGTCATCGGTAGTATTGGTGTTTTTCGCCAAGAGAATATACATAGGCAAACTGCGGAATTAGGATATTACCTTGCAGAGGAATATTGGGGCAAAGGCATTATGACAGAGGCAGTAAAGCAGATTTGCGATTATGTTTTTAAAAATAGTGATATTATTCGCATTTATGCTGAACCGTTTTCTTATAATAGGGCTTCGTGTCGTGTGCTTGAAAAAGCAGGATTTCAATATGAGGGTACATTGAGAAGCAATGCTGTAAAGGGTGGCAAAGTGATTGATATGAAAATGTATGCCCGAATAAAGGCAGAAATATAAATTCCGGTTTGTGGAGTAGTTAATAGGAACACCTTTCTGAAAAGGGATTTTTCTTTTGAGTTCATTTGCTTTTCACGGAAAAACTTTTACTAATTTGAAAAAAAGTGTTGACAAATGGAAATAAAAGGTTTAGAATTCCTTGTAAACCGATAGGAATTATATAAAATGAAAGTGAGGAATATTATTATGAGCAAAAAAACATATGCGGAGAGAAATTTAAAATTTGAGACATTGCAGCTCCATGTGGGGCAGGAGCAGCCCGATCCGGTGACGGACGCCAGAGCGGTACCGATCTACCAGACCTCCTCCTATGTGTTCCGCAACAGCGACCATGCGGCGGCAAGATTCAATCTCAGCGACGCGGGCAATATCTACGGCAGACTGACCAATCCCACGGAGGATGTGTTTGAGCAGAGGATAGCGGCTCTGGAGGGAGGCGTGGCGGCCTTGGCGGTTGGCTCCGGCGCAGCGGCGATTGCATATACTTTCCAGAATCTGGCCCATGCGGGGGACCATATCGTAGCGGCCAAGAATATCTACGGCGGTACATACAATCTGCTGGCCCATACTCTGACGGAGTACGGCATCAGCACCACCTTTGTGGACCCGTTCAACTATGAGGAGGTGGAGGCCGCCATTCAGGACAACACCAAGGTACTATTTATCGAGACCCTGGGCAATCCCAACTCCGATGTGGTGGATATCGAGAAACTGGCGGGCATCGCCCATGCGCACAAGATACCGCTGGCTATAGATAATACATTTGCAACTCCCTATCTGGTACGCCCCATAGAGTACGGCGCGGACATCGTGGTGCATTCCGCCACCAAATTCATCGGCGGCCATGGCACCACCATCGGCGGTGTGATTGTGGACAGCGGCAAATTTGACTGGGAGGCCAGCGGCAAGTTTCCCTCTCTGACCGAGCCTAACCCCAGCTATCACGGCGTCAGCTTTACCAAGGCAGTGGGTCCGGCTGCCTTCGTGACCAAGATCCGCGCCATTTTGCTGCGTGACACCGGGGCTACCCTGTCGCCCTTCCATGCCTTCATCTTCCTGCAGGGGCTGGAGACGTTGTCTCTGAGAGTGGAGCGCCATGTGGAGAATGCGCTGAAGGTGGTGCAGTATCTGGCGAAACATCCCCAGGTAGAGAAGGTGCATCATCCTTCCGTGTCTGACGATCCCGAGCAGCAGGCGCTGTATCAGAAGTATTTCCCCAATGGGGGCGGCTCCATCTTCACCTTTGAAATCAAGGGCGACGCCCGGAAGGCCAAGGACTTTATCGACAATCTGGAGCTGTTCTCTCTGCTGGCCAATGTGGCGGACGTAAAGAGTCTGGTGATTCATCCCGCCTCCACCACCCACTCCCAGCTAAGTGAGGAAGAGCTGGCAGACCAGGGAATCAAGCCCAACACGATCCGCCTGTCCATCGGTACGGAGCATGTTGAGGATATTATTGAGGACCTGGAGGAGGCGTTCAAGGCAGTGCAGTAGGCAGCGCCTGTAAATGGAAAGACAGATAAGTTGTCGGTGTTCTCTTTTATGAGAGAGATCATCGGCAGCTTTTTTAATTTGTTATCGGAATCAATCGGTGACATATAGGCAAATTCGATTGCCGAATGTGTTGACAGTGTTCTGGATATGTGGTATTGTGTAGATGTCAGTATTGATAAAAAAATGAAACGGGGAGAAAAGAATGGATGTCATAAAATTACCGAAAAAATTTCGAGAAACCTGCTATGCAATCATGGATGGTCATGATGAGATGTTGGAGACATTGGAGTCATTCTCCAAATATCCCCATCAGATCACAGCGGTGAAAGCGGAAGTCGCTTATTACAATATGGATTATGAGAATGCGCTGAAATATGACCTCGAGATTCTGCCCTTTTTCGATGAATGGTACTATTCCAATGTGGCAGACGAACATATGGCAGCAATGAGTTTTGCCGCCATCAAGCTCCAGCAGGAAAAGCAGGTTATAGAAGCCTTTACTCTGGAGCAGGAGCGAATCCGTTCCGAGGGCCGTTCTGAGAGCGGCGGACGACCACGGACCAATTACTGCGAAATCATGAAATCCTATTTGCAGAAGGGGTCATTGCCCTTTTCGGATAGAGATGAAATGCATTACCATGACCCGGCAGATGGAAAAGCTACGGAGGAACTGTGCCAAGAACTCAAAACAACAGCCCAAAAGATAGATTTTGATTCTGTGGATGGCCTAACGAAACTGTTTCACGCTTGCTGCAGATCTGGATTTGCGAAGGAGGCCATCAAGGTCTATGAGCAGATTTCAAACGAACATCTTTCGGAATTAGTTTATGAGAATGCGATTGTCCGTTATCTCTATCTCGGGGAAAAAGAGAAAGCCATTCAGACAATGGAACGCATGGCAACAGCAAGACTTTGGTCTGTTGCTGCGCCTACCCAGGTGCGTCCCATGAGATTCTTCAAACTTCCGTTTATGCACGATTTTCTTGACGAGGAGGAAGTGCTGAAACGAATTCGGGATGCTGCTTATATTGACAACGGAACGGTGATTCGAAAATAAGTGAGAGGGGCAAAAATATGTTTATGGAGGAACGGCACAGAGAGATCGCAGAGTTGATCCGAGCCAATGGGAAGATCACAATTGCAGAGATTACAGGACGATATCATATTTCCGATGAATCTGCCCGGAGGGATCTGCGGATGCTGGAGCAGAAAGGGATATGCCAGAGAACCCACGGGGGAGCAGTCTCCCCGCAGCAGATCAATGTCAGACCGCCGGTGGACCGCAGACTGGACGAGATGCCAGTCTATGAGAACTATCGGGAGATCGCCCGCGCCGGAGCGGGCATGATCCGGGAAAATGACACGGTCTATCTGACCGGAGGCTCTCTGGGATACCATATGCTGTCTTTTCTGCCTCGGGACAGGTATTACACCGTTGTGGTCAACTCGGTGGACATTGGAAAGGAACTTCGTTTTTTGGACAATATAGACGTGTATCTGGTGGGCGGGAAAATGCGCCGGAGCGGATCGCTGGTGGACAGTCTGGCATGTGAATTTGTCAGCCGCATGCATTTTGACCTGTGTTTTATTACCGGAGCAGGGTTGACTGCGGACTTTGGCCTGACCAACGGCACGGACGAGACGGCGGCGTTTCAGCGCAGGGTCATTCAAAACAGCCGCAGAAAGTGTCTGCTGATGCCCAGTGGAAAAATCGGTACAGATTCATTTATCAAGGTGTGTGAGGCGGAGGCCTTTGACACACTGATCACCGACTGGGACTGTGTGGAGGAACAGGTGGCAGCCCTGGAGGAAAAGGGTGTAGCCGTAACTGTGGTGGAGGCGGTGCAATAATGCGGGAGCAGGGAGTTAGATATAGACCCGTTTTTCTGTTTGAAAAATTTTTGGAAAAATTCAAAAAATTTGTTTGCTTTTTTGACGAGCTGTGTTATACTAGCCCTATGGGGCATTAGCGCAGCTGGGAGCGCGTCACACTGGCAGTGTGAAGGCCACGGGTTCGAGTCCCGTATGCTCCACGAAGAGAAAAGCATTGATAATGGCGGATTACCTTGTAAAGCAAGTGAAAATCCGTCATTTCTATTTGCCTATATACTTATCATAAAAGTGTCACTATCTATTGCCGACAGTTGCCACATTTAGAGTGGCTAAGGCTGTATGATGAAACGGAGAAATCAAGATGAACAGGCTAGGGACAAAAAGCATAAAGAGAAACAGAATCTACCACATTACATATGCTGTTATAGCTGCCATTTTAATAGCCATGATTATGTGGGCGGCACTGAAAAACCGAGGGCAGTCGCCGACAGAGTTACTTTCTGAGGGAAATATTGCCTTTGACGAGGGCTGGTATTTGGCGGATGGCGGTGCGGCGGACACGAAACATTTGAACAAGATTCCTTCCGTCGAGCCTTACCTGGAACAGAGTATATATCACGACCTGCCGGATGACCTGGGGGAGGGACTCTCCCTGTGTTTCCGCACAAAAAACATTGATTATCAGGTATATGTGGATGGAGTGCTGCGCTATGAGCCAAGAATTCGAGAGAGCAGCGTCTATAACAAATCCTCCGGCACAAGGTGGAGCTACGTCCCACTTTACAGCAGCGATGCAGGCAAAATTGTGGAACTGCGTTTTCATACTGTGTATGAGGGCAGCCGGGCCTGTGTAGACCATCTCTGTCTGGGGAACGCAGCCGGGGAGATCGTTGGCGTCTTTACCGGTAAGGCAGTGGCCTTTTCCACCTGCCTGCTCATATTTTTTGCAGGGCTGTTGCTGATCGTGGCAGATATTCCGGCCAATCTGCAGATGCATAAAAATCATGAGCTGCTATATCTCGGCCTGTTTGCCATAAGCATTGCCATCTGGTGTCTGGCGGAGACAAATCTGCTGCAGTTTTACACGGATGATAGCAGGATTCTTCAGATCCTGTCCTGCTGCTCCCTGATTATGATTCCCATTCCGCTGGTACTTTACCTGGACGCGTCCTTCGGTTTCAAGAGGAAACAGATCGTCCCGGTCATCTACTGGCTGTCTGTGGCGGAGTTTGTTATCTGCACCGTCTTGCACTTTACAGGGGTGATGGACTACCACGAAACACTGACATTTTCCCACGTTTTGCTGGCAATCTCGGCGTGCCTTCTGCTGTATACCATCATAAAGAACGCATTTCGGGCGGGAAAAAGCAAGATAAGGAATGTCTACAAGGCATTGCGAACCTTTGGACTCATGGGGCTTTGTTTCGCCACGGGGATAGATATTGTAAGATATTACCAGGGTAATACCGGCGACAGCGCTATGTTTGTGCGTATCGGCCTGCTGATTTTCATACTTTGCTATGGAAGCTCCAGTTTGGAGAAAACGATAAATGCGGTAAAGCTGGGAGTGCAGTCGGAGTTTGTCAGCCAGCTTGCCTACCGGGACGGTCTGACGGGCATCGGTAACAGGACAGCTTTTCAGGAGCGGCTGGTGGAGCTTGAAAAAGAAAAGAAACAGCTCCCCGGAATTGCTATTATTATGTTCGATGTAAATGACCTGAAACTTATAAACGACAATCAGGGCCATCAGAAAGGGGATGAGCTGCTGGTATGCAGCGCAGGAATCATCAGGACAGCGGTGGAATCCGTGGAGGGCACCTGCTACAGGATCGGCGGCGATGAATTCGCAGGCATCCTGAGCGGCGAGGATGTGTCCGACCGCTGCGAAAACGCCATTGTCTGTTTCAAAAAGGATATGGACGACTATAACTCGGTGGAGGGACAGAGTTTCCGTATCAGTATCGCCAGCGGTTATGCCGTCTACGACAAGCTCCAGGAGAACGAGATGCTGATGGACGTATATCAGCAGGCGGACGTCCGCATGTATGAAAATAAGAAACAGATCAAAGCGAAAAAGAATTAATGAAATAGTTGAAAGAAAGCAGGATGGACAGCAGAGAACCGATTCGACTCAGCGGAAAGCAGTCGGATCGGTTCTTTTTGGTGCAATGGGGATTTGTTTTTCAACTTATTTGGAAAGTAAATCTGCGATGTTGATACTCAATTCATCATAAATGCACACGGGGATGCTGTCGTCAAAAGAGTATAGGTTTGTCTTCTTTTCATTTTCAAAATCATAGACGGTGACAGTCTGTTTTAGAGGATTTACAATCCAGTATTCTCTGACGCCGGCAGTGCGGTACTTAAAAAGCTTTATACCGTAATCCATCTGGCTCGTAGAGGGAGACACAATTTCTATGACCCAGTCTGGCGCACCGTTGCAGCCCTTTTCGTCAAGCTTGTTTTTGTCACATATAACAGAAATATCAGGCTCCACATAATTGATATCATTTTTATTTAAAAACACTGCAAAGGGGGCAAGAAATATTTCACAGCCACCACTTTTCTGATCAATATAATCAGAGATTTTTCTGGCAAGAGAATATGAAATTCGTTGATGAGTTGTGCTTGGTGGCGCCATCATATACATGCGTCCGTCAATCAGCTCTGCCCTCTGGCCATCTGGCAAGGCATAGACATCTTCAATGGTACAGATTTTTTCCTGTAATTTTGGCATAAGCAATTTCCTCGCTTTCCTCTTCCATGTAATTACATTATACGTATTATACGTGTTAGAATCAAGGAGTTTTATGTGCGGATCTTTTTTCGCAGCAGCATCAGTGCCGCCACATTGGGTAGCACCATCACGGCGTTGACCAGATCAGTACATTCCCACACCAAGCGCATGGGAATCACCGCTCCCACGTAGATCATGACGATATATACCAGCTTGTAGTGGGGGATGGCAGCGGGACCCCACAGGTATTCTGCAGCTTTCTCTCCCATATAGGACCAGCCGATCAGGGTGGTCAGGGCAAAGGCGGCCAGGGAGAGCGACAGGAAGACCTCGCCGTCTAAAGGCAATCCCCAGGTGGACAGAAGGGGCAGGGAGCGGAAGGCGGCAGCGGCCAGTCCCGTCTCGTTCACTCCCGCCAGGGAATCGGGATGCAACAGCATGTTTGCGACAATGACCAATCCGGTCAACAGACACATGACCACAGTGTCCCAAAATACGGCGGTCATGGATACATAGGCCTGATAAGCCGGGGAGGACGCGTCGGAGGAGGCGGCGCCGATGGCGGAGGTGCCGATCCCCGCCTCGTTGGTGTACAGCCCTCTCGCAATGCCATAGCGAGCCGCAAGCATCAGTCCTCCGCCTGCCGCGCCGCCCAACGCCGCCCGGGGAGAAAAGGCGCATTCCAGAATATACAGGCAGGCGGGCCCCAGGGCGCTGCGAAAGCGCCAGAGCAGGGCCAGACAGCCTGCTATGTAGAGCAGTCCCAGCACCGGGACCAGCCGCATGCAGACACGGCTGATGCTGCGGATGCCGCCGATGAGCACCAGCCCTGTGACAACGGCTGCGGCAATACCTACCAGATGCGGGGAGAGTCCCCAGGTCAGGGAGGTGGTCTGCGTCAGAGAATTGGCCTGCGTGGTACAGCCCACGCCAAAGGCCGCCGCCACGGTACAGAGAGCGTAGAAGCAGGCCAACGGTTTGCAGTGCAGTCCGTCGCGGATGACATACATGGGACCGCCGATATGGTGGCCTTCGGTATCCTTTTGCCGGTAGAGTACGCCCAGATAGCATTCCGCGTAGGCGGTGGCCATGCCCAGCACGCCGGTGAGCCAGCACCACAGCACCGCACCGGGGCCGCCCAATGCCACAGCGGTGGAGACGCCTATGATATTGCCGGTGCCCAGGGTCGCGGCCAGCGTGGTTGCCAGCGCGCCGAAGGGGGAGATACGGCGGTGCGATGTGATATTTTCCTGGGGATTGGACAAGGTATCGGAGGAAGTGTCAGACGGTCCATCTGCATGTTCAGGGCGCAGAGACATACGGATGGCCCTACCGATATGCCGCTGAGGCACATGCAGCCGGACGGTAAAATACAGATGGACGCCTGAGAGCAGGAGTAGCAGAGGCCCGTTCCACAGAAACTGGTTAATGGCAGATAATAAGCTCACGGAGAATCCTTTCGGGCGGCGCATATGCTGGCGCTTAGGCTATCGCCCGTTACATCGAATCTTTCTACAGTATATGGACATAAACTCCTTTGTATGACCCGGCTGAAATTCACAGGATTTTCCCGCATATGGGGTTGGTGGAGTATTGTGTGGGGCATATACAAGAAAATTTTTTCACAGTGCCCCGCATAAGCTCCAAAACCCGGGAAAATTTGCCCTTTTTCCCAATGATGGGGCATATACGGAAAAAATGTCATGCCAGGTCCCTTTTTTTGTGGTAGGTGGGGCATAGGGGAAGAATTTTTCTGTATATGCCCCCAAGCCTCTTCAAAATAGCGAAAATAGAGTGCATATCACGGATACGTGGGGCACCGGGGAAGAATTTTTCCGTATATGCCCCGAGCTCCCTCAAAATGGGGAAAACAGAGTGAATGCTCATTTTCTGCGTCTCCATACCCGGCTGGGCTGGGCCTGAAAGGTGGGATAGCGAAACAGCAGGGTTTTCAGGGCCTTCCAGTTAAAGGGAAACAGGGGCCAGAGATAGCTGTAGCCGCCGTAGGTGGGGGTGGTAGCGATAGACAAGCCCACCAGCGCAAGGCCGATGAGAAAGCCTGTCAGACCCCACAGACCCGTGACCAGGATCAGGAACAGCCGATAGAGCCGCAGCCCGTCAGCAAACTCGGTGCTGGTCAGAGACAGGGTAGCCAGCAGCGTCACCGCCGCATAGAACAGCACTTCCACGGAGGCCCAGTTCAGCTCCACAGCGATATCCCCGATAATCAGCCCGCCCACGATGGACAGGGAGCCGGAGAAACGGCTGGCGCTGTGGGCGGCGGAATATTTGAATAAGTCCAGTATGAACTCCACTGCCAACACATAGAAAATTATGGTGACTGAACCGACGTCCGCGCTGTCGAGCAGATGGTACTGGGCGGAAATATCCGGAAAATGGGCGGTCAGCAGCAGATATAGCGGCATCAACACCAGGCTCACCAGGATACAGGCAAAGCGTGCCAGACGGAAATAGCTGCCTACCAGAGGGCTGCTGTAATAATCGTCCGGACTCTGGGTAAATTGGAATATGGTGCTGGGCAGGATCAGCACCGTGGGGGAATTGTCCACGATAAGCAGCACATGCCCCTCCATCAAATAGCTACAGGCCACATCAGGCCGCTCGGTCAGGTGCATGCTGGGCAGAGGATTGTACCAACGCTTTTTTACCAGCAGTTCCTCCAGGCTTTTTGTGCCCATGGTCAGACTGGAGGCCTGAAGGCCGGACAGACTCTCTAAGACGCGCCGGACCAGCTCCGGGTCCGCCAGGTCATCTACATAAGCCAGCGCCACGTCCGTTTTGCTGTCTGCTCCCACGGAGCACAGCTGAAAGGTCAGCCGGGGAGAGCGGATCCGGCGGCGAATCAGGTTGGCGTTAAAGAGCATGGTTTCCACAAATCCGTCCCTTGCTCCCCGCAGCACCGGTTCCGCGTCCGGCTCGGATATGCCGCGGGTGGGATAGCTGCGCACATCCAGCACCAGCGCCTGGTCAAAGCCGTCCACCAGGAGAATCACGGGGCCGCTGAGGAGCTGGCGCAGCAGCTTGTCCCAGTCAGATTCCAGTTGTACCTGGGCATAGCCTATGCGGGCGGACATATACAGCTGCAGCTGCTCCACCACGCTGTCCCGCATGTATCCGGGGTTCTGCAGATCAGAAAAAATGCGCTGCAGGACCTCGGTTTTGCACATACCGTTGATCCCCAGCAGATAGGCGCGTGTCTCCCCTAACAGCAGCTGCCTCGTGATAATGTCAAAGCTGGCGCCAATGGGCAGCAGAGTGCGGGCGGCGGCGATATTTTCCTCCAGGGACGCGGTAAGTTTCATGGCATAGGTTCCTCCTTGACAATACAATTTTTTGTTTAGTATGACGGTTCGCAAGAAAACTATACTTTGGCGGCGGATCGCTTTTTTTATGAACGGCCTTAAATGCCGATCCGTCTTGAAGCGGGTAATAACTTGTGATAAAATCAAATCGATAAATCGGAAATTGCAGAAGTTATACGATAAGCAATGGAGGGGCTATTTGTGGATCTGGAGTTTAGTTTAGCGTGGCAAAACAATTTGCTTAAGGCAATTGATGAAGGAAAAACTGGTAAAGAGGTATTTGCTTACTGCGCAAAATATCATTATGATAAAAACGATATGGACAGTATAGTAGAAAATTATGTAGGGGATTTAAATGGTTTTGTTTGTTTCCTGCAAGAGAATTGGGGATGGGCAGTTAAATTTTCAGAAGATGGCAATAAGATTATTGTTGATGAAAATAAGGATTTTTGTGTTTGTCCGGTTGCAAATACGTTAAAACAAACAGGCAATGATCTTCCCCAATCTTTATGTAATTGTTCAGAACAATTTGCCCAATATATGTTTTCAAAAGTAGTTGGTAAAGAGGTAAATACAAAAGTAATTCGCTCCATTATAAGAGATGGAAAGTCTTGCATATATGAAATAAGTTTATAGTAAAATAATGCAAATAAGCAAATTGAAAGTTGCAAAAGAGGTTATATATGCTTGAAAAAATGAATGAGTTTTTTAACAAAAGAGTTGACGGCTATGAAGAGCATCAGCTTAATGTGATAGAAGGCGCGCAAGAATTTTATCCCTATACCGCTGCCTGTCTGCCTGTGCAGGAAAATGCGGAAGTGCTGGATTTAGGGTGTGGAACGGGCTTGGAGCTCGAATTCTATTTCAAGTGCAATCCCACGGCAAAAATAACGGGAATAGATCTTGCGGAAAGTATGCTTCAAGTATTGAAAAACAAATTTTCTGATAAAGAGCTCACTACAATTTGCGGCTCTTATTTTGATATTTCACTTGGCGAAGAATGCTATGACGCGGTCGTTTCTGTTGAGTCTTTACATCACTTTACCAAAGAGAAAAAATCCTCTCTTTACAAAAAAGTATTTCAGGCGTTGAAACAAGGAGGATACTTGATTTTAACGGATTATTTTGCAGAGACAGACGAGCATGAATGTTTTTATAGACAAGAATTGCTGCGGTTAAAATCTGAACAGGGAATCAGTGATGATGAATTCTATCATTATGATACACCGCTTACAAAGACGCACGAGCTACAGGCGTTGAAAGAAGCGGGGTTTACCGTTGTTGAGACAATGGCTGAATGGGGTGCTACAGCTACAATAAAAGCAATAAAGTAAATATATAAATTTAAGGGAGAAAATGGAAATGCGTACAGAGGCAGAAATGATATCTTTAATAAAAGATATCGCTATAAAGGAAGAAGTTATTCGGGCTGCATATATTGAAGGCTCCCGTGTAAATCCAAATGCGCCGAAGGATATTTTTCAGGATTATGATATTGTATATGTTGTAACAACTACAAAACCATTTCGTGAAGACAAGGAATGGATAAATCGTTTTGGCAAAATTATGTACATGCATTATCCTGAGGATAATGTCTTTTATCCGTCGGATGTAGAGAATTGTTATGGCTGGCAGATACAATTTGCAGATGGAAACAGGATGGATTTACATGTGTGTACCATAGAAAATGCCCTTGCAAAATATGATTTTGAACAAGCGGAGAATAGCTTGAGTTTTTTACGGCATGTAAGGAAACTGCCTGCCGATGCAAAAGAAATATATCCATAACTTAGCACAAGAAATTTGAATTCATTTGATTCAAGTGTAGGAGAGGTATTTCCGGTGAACTCAAAAAAACAGAATTTACTTGCCATTTTGTCCATGATTGGCTTTATCGTTCTGTGGGCGATTATAACGGATGCTTGGAATTACAGTGCTATTCTTTTTCCGG
>CAYLIM010000059.1:0-20838 GCA_964383805.1 uncultured Acetatifactor sp. | reverse complement strand
AGGTACTAACCGATTATCTGCGGTCAGTGTAACATATGTTTGACAAACCTACAAAAAACAGGCATTATCTGAGGTTCCGCCATTTCTATGTGTCATTTTCTCACAGTAAGCACACGGTTAAAGCGAAAGAAAATAACTAAAAGGGACACCTGCTTTTGACTGGTGCCCCATAAATTCTATAATCCTACAACCGGGTTATTAGTCCTGCTCTCCTCAAAGTCTATGTATGCTTTTTTATACCGGCTGTCCTGCTGCCGGGGTATTTTGACATTCTTCACACCTTTGCTCAGGCTGTTCAAAACCTGTTGAAGTTCTTCAGGCCGCTCATAGGATACTTTGATCTTTACTGACATTGTGCCCCCTCAATCCCCTTCTTTTAAGTGGATAGTTTCTCTCTGGGAAATAAGCCCTTTCAATCTCTCATTGGTCTCATCCATCTCCTGCCAGATCTCAAATAGCGCATCATTGAGACTGCCTGCAGAGATGTTCCTAATCTCCGCCACCTCATCAACGACTGCCTGCATAATGCTGATCAGTGATGTCAGCCGCTCATATTTGAACTGGATGTTCTCCAGCTCCGTCCAAAAATTGTGTATTTTCATGAAAACTCCTTTCTCTACTAAATGCCACCTATAGTTTATAAAAGTCCCGCCCCCTGCATGAACCCGTACATGTAACAGTAAGCACGTCCTGTATCCCTGTCATACTTGCCATTACCTTCATATATCCCGGTTCCGATATAATCAAGCATTTTCAGCATTTCCTTACCCTTCCGGGCTTTGGATGACAGCCGGTTCCTCTCAAATTCCCTGATTATCCACTCAGCCCGCTCTTTCATCTCTGCCTGCTGCCTGGCGGCTCTCCATTCACACCAAATCGAAATTATAATCCAATTTGCCTCATCACTGGTAAGATCCCTGAACCTGTTCAGCAGTTTCTCCGTCAAACTATCCATGTAGCGTCTGTCCATTATATCCTGAACCAGCTGCCGGATCTCCTCCATCTTCTCCATATCCCGATTCAGTATGATTACGTCACTTTTCCGGCAGCTGATTATGAACTGACTGGGACAGGTTTTATAGAGGTGCAAAAGCCTGTACTTATCCATGGCAGTCAGCTGCGATATAGAAACCATTATGATCTCCGGCCGTTTCAGTGTAGTTAATTTATCCATTTTTTTCAAAAACTCCTTTCTTTTTTCCCGGAGCCGTGGTAACATAAACTTGCGGTTTATGTACGGCGACCTCGGTTGCCAGTGCCCTGTGGGGAGGTGGTGCTCCCTATGGGGCGTTTTCTATTTCCTCCAGCAGCCGTTTCTTGTCCTGCTGCCTCGTTTCCCTCCGTATGGATTCTTCTGGGAGCTTGACCGCGAAAGTGGTGCTCTCGATCCTGTCCGTTATCCGATCATCCAGTTTCAGGTGCTCCAGAGGGATATTGCTGGTGTATATCGTTGGCAGGCGGTTTACATACCGTTCGTTTATCAGCTGATAGAGTACCGTGCCTATCCACTCCTTGTCCAGCTGTACCCCTATATCATCCACCACGAGAAGACCCGCCTGCCGGATGATCTGCACATCCTTATCCTCTCCCTTAAAACCTTTCTTGGTCATCTCCAGAAAGTCCAGTATGTTGATGAACTTCACGCTCCCGGCATACCGTTTCACTATCTCGTTCAACAGGCAGCAGGCCAGCATTGTTTTGCCGCTCCCCTTCATGACGGAATAGATATACAGACCCATGCCCCTCTCCTTGAATTGGGGGAACTTGACAATATAGCGGTTCACAAGCTCCTTGGATGCCTTGGTGTCCTCCCTGTACTTGTCCCACTTGAAATCCGTGGCAGTGACATTGATGAACTCAAAGGGCATCATGGCATAGGTGCGGCGAAACTCCCTTTCGCTGTCCGTAACCCCGGCACCCCTCAAGAAAAAATCGTAGCCGCGGGGATCCTCCAGCAGATAGCCTCCTTCCACGGGGCGCAGCCTTATGGCGTCTAACTCATCATTTGACAGATTGGAAAACCGCTCATATGGCAGCAGGGCCTTGCGCAGATACGTGCGGCGCATGATCCTCTGGTCTGCATCCATTGGCATTGTGAAGATGTTCAGGCAACCGGGCTTTTCTACCCTGTACATTGCCAGGTGTTCCTTGTCCGGCCCAGTTGCACCGGTGCAACTATTGCACATATCCGTCCCACCCCCTTACTGAAAGGGGGAATCTGGCAATGGCTGCCGCTTTCCCAAGTCCTCGTACATCTCCTGGTATTCCCGAGGCAGTTCAGCGCTTGCCGGGGGCTGCTCTGGTGCCTGCTGCCTCTGGCCATATGTACCGCCCCTGTCCTGCTGCCGTGAGAGCCAGCTGTTAATAAAGCGCTCAATCCCCCTGCGGGTCTTCCGCTTTGTGGGGTTACTGTCAAGCCATGCAGCCATCTTGCGGAGTTCCTGTCTTATGTCTACTGCCGGGTATGTATCAGCCCACATGCTGATCTTAGGCTCCGGCACGTCATAGGCTGTTTTGTCATTCAATGGCAGCAGGATACCGCTTTGAGCCTCCGCATTCTGTTCTGGCTCCGGGCTTATAATATCTTTTCTAGTCTTATCTATTCTAATCTTATCTAATCTAATCTTATCTGTGTCACCAAGTGGTATGTCACATGGTATACCATCTGGTATACCAACATTGTACACACCGTCTTTGAGGAATAACCGCTGTAGCTCCTCTGTATGACGTGATTTCGTATATCTGTCGCAGCGGACATAGTTGTTTTGCCTCCAGTGCCTGATGACGATTATCCCACTTTCAAAGGGTATGATATACCCATTTTCTGCAAGAATCTTCAAATCTCCATTGGTGCAGGCAATCATCTTGATAACCTGCTTGGGTGATGAAATAAACCCATCATCGTCCGCTCTCATGCCCAGATGAAAATATAGACATTGTGCCGTTGTCGGCATATCTAAAAATTTATCTGTGCCCACTACATCCAAGCTGAACATTCGCCTATTTGCCACTTTACCATCTCCTTTCCTGATCGGCTGGGAGTTACTGTATTCTCCCACGTTCTGAAACCTGTTGATCTGCCCTTTATGGCCGGGCTTGCCCTTACACCTATCACCTTCCCACCTCCTCCCTATGCGAACGGCAGTTCGTTCTCATACTGTGCTATGCCCTCCAGGGTCATCTGGTACTCCTCTTCATTTACCTTATCCGGCATCTGCCCGAATATCTTCATGGCATCCTCGAACTGCTGCATAGTCATCTCCTGCAGGGCCTTAATGTGGTACTGGTAACATACGGCCTTCTCCTTTGCGCCAGTCCTCTCTATCTCTGCCCGAATAGTGTTAATATGCTGCTGGCTTACATAAGAGCGGTTATTCCCGGAATCGGCGCCTCTGGCCTGGGCGTTCCCCTGCTGCCTCGTTGCCTGCTGCCGGGGTGCTTTCTGTCCCTGCGCTGCTTGCCCCTGCCCTGATGTGCTGTTATCCATGGTATCGGGGTCTCTGGAATCGTCAATACAGAATAGACCATTGAGGGCGTACTTTCGTGCATAGCTGCTGCAGGAGCCGGTGATCTGCGCCGTATCCATTTTCGGCCGGCTGTCGCACTCCCTGGCATAGGCCGTATTGCTTATGCTCTCGCCCCCCGCGGCATCCCGGAATATGGCGGATGCCTTTATGTAGAACCTGTCTCCGATCTGCACCAGTTCATCACTCAGCAGCAACACCGCGCCTACCTTGCCCAGGAGTGGCTTTAACGCCTCCTGAATATCTTCACAGCTCCTGTAGTGGTAGTCCCCGAACTTGTTATACTGCCCCTTAGGGGCTTTCAAGTTTTGCTGCACATACAGGAGTTTCTGGGCAATACCCGTAAATGTTCCCTCCGGCATCCTCATGTTCCCCCTCTCTGCTTTAGACGGTCATAGTCAATATAGCTTTCCGCCTCAATCCCCAGCGCCCGGCACACCTTCCCAAAACATTCCATCTTTACCAGATAGCCCCGGCGCATACGGTAGACAATGTTCACGCTCACGCCTGCTGCCTCCGCTATCTCCTTCGGGCTCATACAGGACGCGGTCATGGCGGCTATGATCTGGTTTACCTTTGCACACACCATTTATCTTTCCTCCTCTCATGCCGTTTCTTGTTTCAATTCTCCATTTCCTGACCGTGATTAAGAATCTAAATACCATCATATGGGGAAATATACCCCTATGACATTCTAGATTCGTTTTCACAGTTCGCTTAACGTGAAAATCAAGAATCTGCACTTTAGTTGCGTACAGTGTTACAGTTTAAAAGTCCATCTGTGATAATTTGCATCAATTTCGCTTGAAAACCCCTTGGACGGATGATATTTCCCTTTGATGGTTTTCGTTGAAATTTACTCCTAATTATCTGCACTAGTTACACGTTTGGAATGTAATGTAAGCATATTCTCTCTGGAAATTTCCCTTTGTGCGACAGATACTTTCTTTGGTGGGCTTATTTTCACCCAACTTACAGGAATATGTGCACAGATGCTCCCGTCCTTGTTCTCTGCCACGATCTGACACTGATCTGGATACCTCGCCGCCAGCCTTTTGACTTTGGTGATTGTTCGGCGCTGCGACAGGGTCAGAGTTGCCCTTTGCTGGTCCTTAATCCACTCAATAACATTTTCAACCATTTTTTTCAAAAACTCCTTTCTTTTTTCCCGGAGCCGTGGTAACATAAACTTGCGGTTTATGTACGGCGGCCTCGGTTGCCTGTGCCCTGTGGGGAGGTGGTGCTCCCTATGGGGCGTTTTTAGTTACTGTCCCCCGGTCTGCTGCCAGGAGCTGCTTACTGCTCAGGTGTTGCACCGGTGCAACTCGGCTACTCAATAATCTCTGTAACATCAACACCCAGGATCTTAGCTAGTTTTCCAACAGTTTGCGGAAGAACTTCACCATTAAGGATATTAGCTAATGTTCCTTTAGAGATACCTGCCTTAATAATATCTGTTGAACTCATGCAGGCTCTGGCTTTTGCCAGTTCATACTTCTTTTTGCTTACCTTCATTTAGTGCTTTCTCCTTTCTAATTGGTAATTATATGCACTATAATAGTCCATTAATTAGTGCATGTCAAGTGTTTTTTGCACCTTTCTAAATTACAAAACACAAAAAAAATAGGTTGACATTGCACTAATTTGTGCTAATATGTACATAAGGAGGCTAAATCATGGGATTTGGGAATAAATTAAAAGAAGTTTTAAAGAGTAAAGGAATGACCATAAAGGAACTATCTTCAATGACTGGTATTTCTCTAAATACCCTATACTCTATAACCAAACGAGATACACATATGCCAGACAAGGATACTATAGACAAAATTACAGCTGCTCTAAATATTAGTCCCAATGAGTTGATATCGTATGAGGATTTTGAAAAAAAATTTGATGCGGCAGTGAATCAATTACAAGATACAGAGATATACATGAGAAAAAAACTGTATGAAATAACCGAAATGTTAAATATTGATGCTATGTATGAATTAATTAATACAGCTATCGAAATGCTGCAGGATGATTCATACAGATCGTTTTTTTACAAAAAGAAGTCATGAACTGGTTAAATAAATGCCCCTTGACAATATAACATGCTTACCAGGGGAGCCGATAGGGTGTGAATGCCTCCGATCCGAGCCTTGATCGGGAGGAGGTGGTTTTTATGACTACATACGAGACGTTCATGGTGTTGCTTACTTTTGCAATACTGGTTATTGAAATTCTTGACCATGTAGACCATAAAAAATAGCACCCCCGCTCTCGCAAAGTGAAAGGTGCTATTTTTTACTAACATTTTCGCCGGAAACGGATAGGCATACACTATCGTATCGGCTCCCTTGATAAGCATATTATATACCAAACAATCTAAACCGTCAAGCAGTAAAAGCGGCCCCTGCGCCAACAGGAACCGCCTGGACACTATACGGACAGATGCCAGTATAATATCGCTCCACTAAAGCCTATTATACCACCATTGCATCTGTCTGTACAGGTGTATTTTTTATACCCATTATCAGCCCCTTATGCGGGGCGTGGATCAAAACACAGATAGGAGCGTGATAGAATGGCACTTATCCAATGCCCGGAATGTTCCGGCCAGATCAGCAGCAAAGCATACCTGTGCCCTCACTGTGGCTTTCTCCTGGCGCCTGCTGCCATGCAGGCCTTTACCAGAACGCCCAGGAAGGTCCGTAAGCGCCGCCCCAATGGATCAGGAACCATAGTCAAGCTGTCCGGCAAGCGCAAGAACCCGTTCCAGGTACGGGTGAATACCCGAATAGATGCTGACGGCTACCCTGTATATGACATACTCGACAACTTCCCGGACAGGGTAAGCGCGGAGATTGCCCTGGCTGAGTACAACAAAGTGCCATATAACCCAAATGACCGCAAAAAGCTGTTCTGTGAGGTGTTCGATTCCTGGTATACGTGGAAGTATAAAGTCCCCCACACGGCAGCAGGCCCCAAAACCAGCTCCCAGAACTGCGCCATAGCGGCATATAAGAAGTGCAGCACTCTCTACAACATAGCCATATGGGACATACGCACTCAGGACATGCAGGATATATTGGACCGGTCCGATCTGTCACATGCCACGCTGGAGCATGTGCGCAACCTCTTCCGGCAAATGTACAAGTATGCGATCCAATACGAGATGGTGCCAAAAGACTATTCACTGTATACCAGCATCCGCAAGGCTGATGATGATATACACGGCGTCCCCTTCACACCAGAGGAGATCTGGCTGCTCTGGACTCACAAGAATATTCCCTTTGTGGACACGATACTCATTTATTGCTATTCCGGTTTCAGAATCAACGAGCTGGCCCTGATGCCGCTTGACGATATCGACTTGGATGCCCGGACATTCACCGGCGGCTTAAAAAACCGCTACAGCCGCAACCGCACAGTACCCATCCATTCAGCTGTATATCCAATGGTATGCCGCCGATATAGTCGACAATTTGACAGCCTGATCTATCATACTGACACTGATGGCATAACAGAAATCAAGTACCGGGAATACTTCAATGCCGCCCTGCGGGCCTGTGGCATACAGACAGAGCATACCCCTCACGACTGCAGGCACACCTTCAATGTGCTGCTTGACCGGGCCGGTGTGGATCGGGCAATCCGCTATAAGCTCATGGGGCATAAGGGAACGGACATCAACGAGACCGTATACACGCACAAGGATATAGAGCAGCTCCGGGAGGCAATCGAGTCTATAAAAACAGGGGCATAGATGCTTGCCATAGCGTCTTGCCCCAATTTCTACTAGTAACATTACTAGTAACAAAAAAATGCAAAAATCCCGTATTTATGCGGTTTATCGGCACTCCGAAACTTAAATACTTCTTAAATCCTGTGAGCCATAAAAACAGCACCCCGCTCCTGACAAAGTAAAGGTGCTGTTTTTATTAGCTTTGTGCTGCTCTCTTGACAAATACGTCCGACTAAAATTCTGCGATATCCAGATAGATTGCCTCCTGGTCATAGGCCGGGGCATATTTTTCCGCGATCTGGCATATCTGAGATATACGTCCTGGTTCCTGCTCCAGTTCGTCCGCAATCTGCTCCACGCTCTTCCCTTTTGCCAGTTTCTTACAGGCTGCGGCAATGATTTCCCTTAACGCCCCTTCATTGCGGCCCTCACTACGACCCTCATTATGGCCTTCCTCATACCCATCCTTCCGCGCATACGCAATCTCTTCCCATCTCTGCATATACTTCACCCCACATTTCTCAGAGTGGCGGATCTTTTCCACTTTACTGTGGATCAGTTTCACCCGTGCGCTTTTACTCCGGGCCGCCACCACGTCTCTGGTATCATTGATATATTCCATAAAGTCCAAAAACTCCTGGGAAAAATCCTGTCTGTTCGTTCCGAAAGTATTGATGAATACCTTCGTAGCCCCATCCTGCAGTGCGAGGCCCGGCACTTCCTTGCCCCGACCCTCAAAGGTGTACCGATACAGCCCATAGCCGAACAGGTCAAATGGCGCTATCAAAATCATGCAGCTGTCGTTCAATTCATTGAAATCGCCGCATCCCGGCGCCAACAGCGACACGTCCAGCTGAGCCTGATAGTACCGACTCCGTTTCTCCAGGTTCCTGGTATCCCGTTTCTGCATCTCCGTGAAATAGATTCGACCGTCCCTGTCCATGTTAACCACGTCCAGCCGCACTTTCCGCAGTTCAGGCGATACCCGCAGTTCCTTCTCCGTCCGAGTACGGTCCAGCAACTCAACCTCATTTTCCAACAAAATTCCTACCACGGCCTCATAGGCCTCCGGCTCGTCCATGGTCTCCGCAAACAGAAAACTGTCCGTCAAGTTTAGTTTTTCCAGTGGCGTCCTCACCTTGTTGTCCATTCACATTCCTCCTTGTGCGTGTTTCGCAGAAAGAGAAAATGATTCTGAACTCATTGTCTTTTCCTGCCTTGTCAATATTGGTTTCTTGGGAAAATAAAAGCAGGATTTCTTAATTAAGAGAACAAGATGTTCGTCAGACGCGGAAAACCGCTTTACGGGATTACTCCCCGGAAATCATTTGCTTTGATATGAGGATAGCATATGGGAAATAATAAGTCAACTATGATTTTATGTTTTATGAAAACGGAATCCTCACGCTCACCCGCAGGCCCCCGGCCCCGTTCTCCACACTCAGCTCCCCCTGCATCTCCTTCATAAAATAGTCGGAGATGAACAGGCCCAGTCCTGCGCCCTCTCTGTCCCCGACATTGCTGCCCCGCCTGAATTTCTCCTTCAGCAGGGGCAGCTCCTCATCAGGTACACCGCCCCCGAAGTCCTCGATGGCAATCACCAGGCAGCGGCTTTCCCTGGTTATGGCGACGACGATCTCCGTATCGGCATACTTGTAGGAATTGGCAAAAATATTGTCCAATACCTGCTGCAGCCGCAACTTGTCCGCGCAGAGCAGACAGGGAGGAATGGGGGGAAGTGCCGAGCGGTGCAAATAGTCGGCATTTTCCAGCAATTCCACCAGCTCGCCGCTCTCCATATCGGCCAGAGTCACAGAGAGCTGCTGCAGTTCCTCCAGCGTGGCGGTAAACAGATTGGTAATCAGCGCATTGATCTGATCCGCCTTGCGGATAATCTGAGTGTAATTATCCCGGAGCCTGTCGCTGTCCGCCAGGGCCATACCTACCTCCGATGCGGCCTTGATACTGGCCACAGGCGTCTTGATATCGTGGGACAGCTTTGCCACCAGCTCCTTTTTGCCCGCGTTGGCCTGCGCCTCGGCAATCCGGGCCTTTTTCAGCTCTGATCGCATGAGGTCAAAACTTTCTGTAAAAGCCCCAAAAAGATTGTGCCTGTCCATCTCCAGCGGAATATCCAGATTGCCTCCCGCCACCCGCCGGGCAAAGTCCTTTAGCTTATGAAAGGGCCTGACGAGCCGCCGGTGCAGCCATGCGGTATATCCCAGCAGCGCAATCATCTGAATCAGCAGGATCACCGCCAGCCCCACCGCCAGACTCTGTTTCCGGGCCGCATAATCAGCCTCCGCCCCGTTGTGGATAATCACCTTTCCTACCACATCTCCATCCTGCTCCACATCCAGAATGGTATCCCTGTGGGCTATGGCGACATTGACACTCTCACTCAGCCCCTCCGCCGTTTTCCACAGGACATTGCCGCTCACGTCCAGTATCACATAGTCATATAGCATGGGGGCTGCCTGTCTATCCGGATGCGGCCAATTGGTCTCTACTGATTTGAGAATTGCGTTGACAGCCACCGTATCCTGCCTGAAATCGCTGCCACTCCGCATAAAGGCGGCCAAAACTGCTGTTTCAGCCAAAAATATCAGCAGAATACATATTACGAAATAATTTTTTCTCATATGGCATCCCCCTGAAATTGATAGCCCTCTCCCCAGTAGGTGACGATATACCGCGGCCTGTTGGGATCAGGCTCTATGGCCTCACGAATCCTGCGAACATGTACGTTCAGCGTTCCGTCCCCCGTGAACCTGTCCTCCCACACCTTTTCAAACAATTCTATTTTGGAGACAACTCTGCCCTGATTAGCCACCAGATATGCCAGCAGTCGAAACTCCATCATCGTCAGTTTTACGGGCTTTTCCTGCACCCATACGCCCTTTGCCCCAAAATCTATTTTCAGTCGTCCATCCGAATATCCGTCCTGGCGCACATTCTGTCCATAGCGTTTCAACACTGCTTTTACCTTTGCGAGCAAAACGCCCAGAGAGTAGGGCTTGGGAATGTAGTCATCGCCGCCGATTCCCAGCGCGACAATCTGATCGTCGTCACTTGTCCGGGCAGAGATAAACAAAATCGGCTTATCGAAACTTTCCCTAAGCTCCCTGCACAGCGCAAAGCCGCTGCCGTCCCCAAGATTAATGTCCAGCAGCAGGAGCTGCGCCGTATTTTCCTGTAAAAAGCTGCGGCACTGCTCTGCGCCGTAGACCGCCGCCGTCTTCACTCCGAACAGATTAAAGTATTCCGCCGTATTATCGGCCAGCATTTTCTCGTCATCTATTATCAGACAGTCGTACTCCATCCGTACCCCTTTCCCTGCGCCATGCCGCTCCGGTTTGCCTGTGATTCCATATCCATTGTTCACCTTTTATCCTTAAAGGTCTTTAGAAAAACCTTAAATATTCCTTAAATATATCCCGTCCCTCACATATTTCTCTTCGAAAAAAGCAATACAGCTGCCCGGGCCTATGACTCCCGCAGCAGCTGCCTGGTATATTCCTCCCGGGGATGGTTGAAAACCTCCTCCGTATCCCCGATTTCCACTATTTTGCCTTCCTGCATGACCATGATCCGGTCACTCATCTGATAGATTACATTGATATCATGAGAGATAAACAGATAGGAGAGCTGCAGCTCCTCCTGCAGCCTGCGCATCAGCTCCATAATCTGAGCCTGTATAGTCACGTCCAGCGCCGACACAGGCTCGTCCGCAATAATCAGCCCTGGCCGGGTAATCAGCGCCTGTCCGATGCTGATGCGCTGCCGCTGGCCGCCGCTGAGCTGGGAGGGCCTGCGGTCATAATACTCCTCTGT
The DNA here is from genome assembly GCA_964383805.1 of uncultured Acetatifactor sp. Classification (GTDB taxonomy): domain Bacteria; phylum Bacillota; class Clostridia; order Lachnospirales; family Lachnospiraceae; genus Acetatifactor. The sequence continues at coordinate 9,753 of CAYLIM010000059.1, read as the reverse complement.
AAGTCCCACTGTCCGCAGCATCTCCACAGCGGCAGTCCGCATATCCTCCCGACTCATGGCTTGTGCAGGTTCCATCTTTCCCCTGGCCCGCAGCGGCTCCTCCAGGAGCCATCCCACTGTCTTGGTGGGGTTCAAACTGCTGTAGGGGTCCTGGAATATCATCTGGGGACGGTTGGAAAAATGCTCTATCTGCCCTGTGATCTCCTTATTCATACCTAAGATGGCCTTGGACAGAGAGGTTTTTCCGCAGCCGCTCTCTCCCACCAACCCCAGAATCTCCCCCCTGCGGATCTCAAAGCTGGCATCCCGCACCACATGGTTTTTCTTTCCTCTGGAAAACAGACTGTTACTGCCCTCCTGATAATACACCTGGAGATTCTCCACCGTCACCACAGGCTCCTGTTGTTTTGTGGATTTCCTCTCTCTGGGTTTCATCCGGCTGGGTACCGCCTCAATGAGGTTGCGGGTGTACGTCTGCCGGGGATGTTCAAATATTTCCTCCGGAGTACCGGTCTCTACCACCCGACCGTCCTTCATCACTGCGATCTTATGGCAGATTCTTCTGGCCAGATTCAGATCATGCGTGATAAAAAGCATGGCGTTGTGCTGTTTTTCATTGATCTCCCTGAGCAGATCCATGATCTGGTTCTGCACCGTCACATCCAACGCCGTGGTAGGCTCGTCCGCCACAATTAAACGGGGATGCAGAATTACGGCCATGGCGATCATGACCCGCTGGCGCATACCGCCGCTGAGCTGATGCGGATAACAGCCATACACCCGTTCCGGCTCCCGCAAGCCCACCGCCGCAAAGGTCTCCAGCACCAGCTTTTTCATCTCCTGCCGTTCCTGCTTGCTGTAAAAAAAATGCATGCGACCCTCCCGGACCTCCCGGGACACTACACCGTCTGCAGGCACTGCGCCCACCGCGCCATCCCTGGAATAAGCCGGAAGACTATGGAGTCTCAGCATTTCCTCCACCTGCCTTCCCACTCTCTGGGTGGGATTCAGAGAAGTCATGGGCTCCTGGAAGACCATGGACATGCAATCTCCCTGATACCGCCGATACAGTGCCTTATCTCTGGGTTTTCCCGCCTCCTGCAGCACTACGTCATCATACAGGACTCTGCCGCTGGTCACGGTGGCCTCCTCCGACACCAGACCCATCAGCGTCAGTGCCGTCACGGACTTGCCGGAGCCGGACTCGCCCACCACGCCCAGGATCTCCCCGTCAGGAATCTCCAGGCTCACATGGCGCACTGCCTCTGTTTTGCCAAAATTGACCGATAGGTCCTCTATGGTAATCATTGCCCGTCACCTCCCCAATCGCTGTATGCCCTCGCTGAGCAGCGAAAAACCCAACACGATCCACACAATGGTCAGGCCCGGCGCCAGAGCATACCAGGGCGCCGTAGTCAGATAGCCCTGAGCGTCCGACAGCATCTTTCCCAAGCTGGCCTGAGGAGGCTGCACGCCGATTCCCAGATAGCTCATGCCCGATTCCGCCAGAATCGCATTGTTAAAGCCGATCATCACCGACACCCAGAAAGTAGAAAAAATATTGGGCAGAATATGCACAAATAGAATTCTTCCCCTGCCCACGCCCATGAGCCGCGCCCGGCTGATATAGTCTGCGTCCCGCAGCCGGATAAACTCGCTCCGAACAATACGTATATAGCTGGGCATAAACACAATCCCCAGGGAGATCACCAGATTCCGCTGCCCCGTGCCCATGACACTGATGACCACCAGAGCCAGCAAAATACTGGGAAATCCATTGATGGCATCGGTGATCCGCATAACGATCTCATCCACGATACCACCGAAATACCCAGTCAGAGCGCCCACCAAAATACCGGCCGCCCCGGAGATTGCCACCACCAGCGTGCTGATCAGGATAGTGGTGCCTATCCCCTTCATCACCCTGGAAAAAATATCCCGCCCAAAATTGTCCGTGCCAAAGAGATGGCGCACAGACGGAGCCACAAAGCGCTCTGCGGCAGACATGGCCGTCGTGCTGTGAGGCGTCCAGAAAATGCCCAGCACCCCAAGAAACACAACAAGACCTGTCATACACAGGCCCGCGATCAGGTATTTATTCCATATTATGCCGCTCTTTTTTCTCACACGCACTCACACTCTCTCGTTCTGGCAAACATATTCCTTGTCCGCTGTCATTTTCCGCTGATCCTGGGGTCCACCACCCTGTATAAAATATCTACCAGAAAGTACACAAAGATCACCACAAAGGTGATATACAATATCAAAATCTCCACCACCGGCAGATCGCGGGTGGAGATGGAGCTGATCAGCAGCCGCCCGATTCCCGGCAAGGAAAATACCTGTTCCACCACAATGCTGCCTGCCACAATCTCGGCGATAATCATTCCCAGAAAGGTGATAACCGGCATCATGGCGTTGCGCAGCACATGGCTGTACATCACTCTCCGCTCGCTGCAGCCCTTGCTCCTGGCTGTACGCACATAGTCGGATTTCATCTCCGTCAACATGGAATTACGCAGAAAACGAGCCGTCATAGCCGCCTTGGGCAGAGCGATGGCCAGCGCCGGAAACAGCAGATAAAAAAGAAATCCCCTCATGTCCCGCTCGTAGCTCACATAGCCCCCCGGCACAAAGCATTTCAGCACCATGCCAAACAGATAAGTCACAATGATTCCCAAAAAAAAGGAGGGAATCGCCATGGACACCTGGGTAATCACTCCCAGCGCCGCATCCAGCACCTTGTTTTTGCTGTGCGCCCACAGTACGCCCAGAGGGATGGCTGCCACCACGATCAACACCAGAGAGATAGCCGCCAGAGACAATGTCACCGGCAGCTTATCACCGATCAGTTCTGCCACCGGCATCATTTCATTCATATTCTTTGCATAGCGGTAGCTGACGCCCAGGTCGCCCCGCAGCACACCACCCGCCCAGCGAAAATACCGTACCACCGGAGGGTCATTTAAGCCCAGTTCCTCCCTAAGCTGCGCCTCCCGCTCAGGAGTTGCCTCCGTTCCCAGTATAGAAGTCACCACGTCACCGGGAATAATCTGAAAAGCAATGAAGGCAGCCGCAGATACCACGAACAATGTCATAATGAGAGTAGCTATTTTCTTACCAAGGTATTTCATTGACTGCCTCCATATATTGAGTTCCGTATCCGCCTTTCCAGTACCTTTACCGGTAGAGCATTCTCTGTCCAAAATACGGCCGGAGAATCCTCTAGGCACTATACAGGCGGATACTGTTTTGAGTTCCGTATCCGCCTTCCCAGTACCGACGAATACTGTCTTTTATTCCGTATAATATACAGTGCTCATATCCTGCACATATACAGGATAGAATTTGTAGCCCGCCAGCTTGGGGTCCATGGCGATGGTGATAGGGGGCACCTGAATAAAGGCGCTGCCCGCCTCGTCGCACAGAATCTTCTGCACCTGCTTGTAGTACTCCGCTTTCTCCGCCGGGTCCAGAGACGCCGCCGCCTTGAGATACGCCTCGTCGTAGGCTTCGCTGGCAAAATTCACGAAATTCTTCTTGGAATCCGTCTGGAAACGGTTGGTCAGATAGCCGGGGGTCATGTCGCTGGTGATACCGGAGATCGTGGACTGATAGTTGCGATCCGTATAGCAGTCGCTGAGCCAGCTGCTCCACTCCACCGGATTGATCGTGGCATTGATGCCTGCTGCCTTGAGCTGCTCGGCCACCACCTCCGCCGTCTGCATGTGGTACTCATAGTTGGACGGCACTGTGATCTCCAGATCAAAACCATCCGGGTAACCCGCTTCCGCCATCAGCTCCTGTGCCTTCTGGATATTGGCGCTGCTGCCGTAAGTATCCGTCAGATCTACATAGTAAGTCTGCAGTGTGGGCAGCATGGCGGAACTCACCAATGTGGCGCCGCCGCCCGCCACAAACTCGTTGACCATATCCAGGTCCAATGCATAGCAGATGGCCTGCCTGATGCGCACATCATTCAGCGGCTCCACGGCATTGTTTAAAAACAGAGCCTGCACCACATCCGAGGGGGCGGACAGAATCTGAAAACTGTCCTTCAGCTCACCCGCCTGGCTGTCCGTCAGATAGGGATAGATCTGGATAGAGCCGCCCTTTAACTCCAGCAGCGCGGTATCGGGGCTGTTGACAATCTTAAAATTCACCTCGTCCAGATAGGGCAGCCCCTGCTGCCAATAGTCCGGGTTTTTGGCGATGACCAACCCCTCCTGGGGCTTATAGGACACAAAAGAAAACGGCCCTGTCCCGATGGGCGTCCCGCTCTCCTCCTCCCCGCTGCCCGCAGGGATGATGGCTGCCACAAAGCTGTAAATCAACTCCGTGTTTGCACTGCCCACTGTGACCTGAACCGTCTGTTCATCCAAAATTTCAACGCTTGTCAGACCGCTCAATGAAGAGATCAGCGGCGTGCCGTCCAGCAGTCCTGAGACTCTGTCCAGAGAGTATTTCACGTCCTCCGCCGTCACCAGATTGCCATTGTGAAACTTCACGCCCTGTCTGAGCGTAAAGGTGTATACCAATCCGTCCTCGGATACGGTATAGTCACTGGCAAGCGCCTTCATCAAGTCGCCGTTCTCATCCGGCTTTACCAAGCCTTCAAAGATGTTAAATAGGATTTCTTTAGTTCCTGCCGCAGTTGCCTTATGAGGGTCAAGACTATCAACATCCTGTTGTATTCCTACAACAATGGAGCCGCCGTAGACAGGATTACCCGCCTGGGACCCCACAGAGGAATTATCCCCCGAAGAATCTTCAGTGCCGCCTGCGCATCCGCCCAGTGCAGCCATCGCCAAAAGTGCCATAATCAGTAAAACGCTAATCCGTTTTTTCATGATATGTTCCTCTCCTCTTCGATTAATAAACCTCTCATTATTCTATTGTCTCCTACATTGTAGCATAGATATTCCGCATTGCAAGTATTTTTTCCCGTACATACGCTGATTTTCATGAAGTTAGCGCCAAAGGACGGTTGAATTATTCACTTACAAATGCTTTGATATCCTCCACCGCCTCCTCGGAAGTCATAATGTCCCCGGCAATGCTGACCTTGCCGTACTCCCTGGCATGCAGAAACAACACCCTTGGCTCCTCCTCCACATGATAAGCCAGGACTTCTTTGAAATTCTGCTCGTTGGTGTTGCTGACCACAATAAACTTTTTGGGAATGCGCTCATACGCCTCCAGTCTCTCCGGATGTCCCTGGAAATAGCACTGGCTGCGCTCATTGAAAATAAAGAAATTCGCACAGGGGTAATCACAGTAATTGGGCAAAATATAATATACCTGAGCGCTGCTTAAAATATTCTCATACAATTCACATTCCCTGTCCTGCATCCAGGGGCATCTGCCATCGGGCACAAAGCATTCATACTCACAGCCACCACAGGGATGTATTGTAAAATCAGAAAAATCATATAATTTTGCATCTGTGTGCAGAGATTTGAGGTATGTGCCAATCTGTGCACAGTTGCCGTTTTTCCTGGAACTGAATGAAACAACACACACGCTCATCACTTTGTCTCCTCCCAGTAGTTATGGCTGCGGGCCTCGTCATAGTAAATCACATTCTCCCGCTCTATCGTAATCTTCCCGTCCTTCACATCCAGAATCGTCACGCCGCAGTTCTTGTGGACGCCGCCGTTCCAAAAATTCTTCATATCCGTGATGGTGAGGCTGCTGAGCAGACCCTTGACCGCCGCCCCGTGGCTGGAAAAAAGAATAGTCTTGTCCGCATTATCCGGGTTATCTGCCACCTCATGCAAAAATTCCGTGGTCCTTTGGCACAGCTGTTCAATGCTCTCCGCCCCCTGGGGCGGAACATAATTGCCCGGATCTACAAAAAAATTCATAAAGGCCGGGTCCGGGATCGTAAAATTCTTGGGACTGCAGCAATACCCCTCATAGATACCAAAACCGATTTCCCGGATCCTGGGTTCCTCCAGCAGCGGAATCTCCCTCTCTCCCCGAATGACCTCCGCCGTCTGCCTAGCCCGTTTCAGGGGACTGGTATAGATCAGGTCAAATGGCACGTCCTTAAGTCCCCTGGCTGTCTCCCGCGCCAGCTCAAGACCGTTTTCATTCAGAGGGATATCCGTGGCGCCCTGGAGTCGCTGCTCCAGATTCCAGTCCGTCTCCCCGTGCCGTATCAGATATATTTTCATGCGCTAATACTCTCCTGTCCAATCTGTCAAACCAGCAGATTTATGCCTTGATAGCCGTAGATTCTCTGTCCCCGTTTTCCGCCAGAAACTTTTTCATGCTGTCTATAGCGGCGGAAAAACGTTTATATATCTCAAGTGCCTGCTGGAACTGGCGAAGTGCCTCTTCCTCGTTCCCTGCATCCTTGGCATTCCAGGAGGCGCATGCACAGCGGTGCAGTTCTTCATGGCAGCTGACCGCCTGTTTGAACTCGCGGCTGCCGACGATACGCTGATCGGTCAGGGAAGTGGCCCATTTGCCAAATTTACATCCCTTTGGATTGTTGAGCTGCTCTATTTTCAACGACTCAAATCCGGCCAGATTGTTGTATAACCTCCAAGTAAAAATCAAGTGGTCAACAGCGTAAACCGTGAGCCAGTCCTGGGTAGAAAGCCTGGAGATTCCCCTTGCCATGCCACTTCGGATGGAGTCGATATTGCGTGAAATATGGTAGAGGTGTACGCCTGTATCCATACATTCCCTGTGAAGTGTTTTGTAATTGGCGTCAAGAGCGTCAACCGCTTTTACAAAGGAATGCGTCAGTCCTGACTGGTTGCGGATTTCTTCGTTCACAAGTTCAATTTCCTCTGCGATACGGGAGATCTGCTTGCTCATGGCGTCCACGCTCTCAACAGAGTTGTGAATCTCCTCGTTGCCGCTGCGCAGACATACGGTGGCAGACTGCACGGATTCCACCAGATTCTCAATACCTGACATCAGCTCTCCCACATATTGGGTAATATGGTCGGTGGAAGTGGAGGTATTGGCGGCAAGCTCCTGCATTTGGCTCGCTACCACAGAAAATCCTCTGCCGGCCTCCCCGGCGCGGGCTGCTTCGATGGATGCGTTCAGCGCCAACAGACTGCTTTTACTTGCAAGTTTCTTCACCCCATCCACAATACCGTTGATCTGAAGGGCCTTTTCCCTAAAGTCGGCTATCTGTCCGTTGATCTGTTCGATTTGTGTGGAAGAGTCATCTATGACGCGAATACTGTCACTCAGCTGTCTGGTACAGGTTTCGGTGGTATTCATTATCTCCCTTGAGTTATCGCGGATACTGGAGGCAGACTCCTGAATATTTATGATAGAATCGCCCAGTTCCTGGCTGGAACTGCTCATCTCTTCAATGGCAATGGATTGGCTGGACACCTGCTCCAGCATGACCTTTACACAGGAGCTGTCTCCGATAACCGTCATGGCGTCGTTGAGCCGCATGGTAGATTTGTTATTGTCATTTAAGATGTACAGCATAAACTGTCTCCATTTCTGCTCCAGCTCCGCATCCAGAAACGAGATGGGTTCAGTCAGGGAACAGTCCCCTCCCATGATCTTGTCCATGCAGGCCAAAAGGGCCGCCTTGTCGGCATTAAGCTGTTGTTCTGACATCCTTTTGTTTTTCATAATTACCTCTTTTCTAAGCGTATTGCACCACAGTTCCGTGTACTTTACCATTTTTTAAATTATATCAGAGAATTCCTTTTCACACAAGGGATGAAGACACGACTTTTCAGGGACATTGCTTTCTTTCATCTCTTATATCTCTAAGAATATTGATATTTATGCCGATAATATTGATGCAGTGCCACGGCCTGACCTGTGGTATGCACGGAGAAAAAAAGTTTGAAACTAACGTTTCAAATACTGATTAACGCAGTATCGCAAGCACGGCAGTAGTTGGCTTTGCCAACTACAGATATGCAGGAAAGAGGTAAATATGAGAAAAAATATAAGCATTCAAATCTGTCTGCTGGCGTCTGTACTGCTGCTCTCTGGCTGCGCCGGGACTGAGCAGCCCACGGACACAGTTGCTTTTTCACAGGAGCAGACGACTGCGCCCGACTCCTTCCAAGAGCAGATTACGCCTGAAGCGCCCACAGAAGAAACCACACCCCTGCCCCAGGAAGATCCCGCACCCGACGGACTCCGCACCTATCTCTTTGACGCGGACATTACCTACCAGACCATAGATGGTTTCGGCGCGGCCTACACCTGGTACTCCAACTGGGTGAATTACACGGACGACCCGGAGGAGGTCATGGACGCCCTCTTCTCCGACGCCAAAATGACGGTGCTGCGTTTCAAGAACGAGTACGAATACACTGCGGAGGACACGGCACCCAATGTCTATACCATGGCACAGTATTATATGGCCGCCAGAAAGCGCGCCGAACAGTACGGAGAGGACGTGAAGGTGCTGCTGTGCTGCTGGTCTCCCCCGGCCAGCCTGAAGGAGGGCGGCGACATCACCGGCTCCGCCACCCTGCGCAGGACAGAGAGCGGCGAGTACTGCTATGAGGAGTATGCCGCCTGGTGGGCGGAGGCTGTGGCCTATTACCGGGATTACGGAATCCAGGTGGACTATATCAGCATCCAGAACGAGATTGAGTTCGCCGCAAGCTATGACGGATGTGTATTTGCCCCCAAGGAGACGGAGGAGCACGCCTCCTTTGCAAAGGCATATCTGGCAGTGTACGATGAGCTGCAGCGGCAGTTCGGCGAGGACGCCCCCCAGATGCTTGGCCCCGAAACCATGAGCTGTAAGCTGAAAGACATACAGCCCTATATGCAAGAGATCCTGGAAAATCGGCCGGAGGCGGTGTACGGCATTGCCCACCATCTCTATGTCGGCGGCGAGGCGGATAACGACGCCAACACGGCAAAGCCCAGCTCCTTCACTTCCCAGTTTATGAGCCTGCGCAATCACTATGAGGACCTGGCCAAATGGCAGACGGAGTACTATGTGGGACACGCCATCGACACGGCAACCCTGATCAACAATGCCCTGGTTTTTGAGGATGTCAACTGCTATCTGTACTGGAGCGGCGTATGGGACGACGCTGACTCGGACTTTGAGGGAGGCTACCTGATCGGCGTGAAAAACTGGAACTCATCCTACTGGAGAAGGAAAGCGGACTACTATGCCCTGAGACACTTTTCCGAGTTTATACGTCCCGGTTATATCCGAATGGACACCAAGAGCCAGAATGTGGCGGTAAACACCAGCGGCTTTATCAGCCCCCAAGGGGATAAGGCGGTGCTTGTGCTGATCAACAACGGCACAGAAGAACTGCAATATCGACTGGCGCCCTCCCACTACACTATAGAGAGCGCCGTGGTATACCAGTCAGTCTTCGGCCAGACATGCCTCTCGGAGGAGGGACTGTATCAAAATCTGGGGGATATGGGGCCGGACGGCGCACTGGTTCTCCCCGCAGGCAGTGTGACCACAGTGGATATCACAGGATTTAGTCATCCATAGCCTTGAACAGCTCTCCCTCTATGGATATAAGATTATCCATAGGGATGGCTGTCCCGTCTGCAAACAAGATCTGCCGCCGATACCCGTCCACCTTTTTGACGTTTCCGCTCACTGACACATAGGCCCCGCCGTCCTTCTTTTCATCCGGCTGAAAATATGTGGCCTTGATCTCATGCTCTCGCAACGGGTCTTTCCCTATTTCTGCAAAAAGCATCTGCAATCTCTTATCCAGTTTTTCTTTCTGTTCCTCATCCAGCTCCACAAAGGAATCTGTCAGC
>CAYLIM010000058.1:0-20966 GCA_964383805.1 uncultured Acetatifactor sp. | reverse complement strand
TAACACCCCCTACCTTATAGCTTCTTGCGGGAACTGTTATCCCATCCACCGTCTGGTCCTCTGTACTTTCATTGATGTAAATCACCACACCGTTGCTGTAGGACACTGCCTTCACTCCATTGTCCAACACCTCATGGTTAACGATCGCCGCATCGCTCACATACTTCAGTGCATTGTTTACTTCCGTATAGATGGCAATGGCGTCATCCTTCCAATTGCTGTAGGTGGTAGCATAGTACCGATTCAGTCCGGTGTTTTTGATATCGCTGGCATTCCGGTAGGTAAACATGAAGTGCGGCGCTGCGCCATACTCCACCAGATTGAGTACAATGTCCGCCTTGTCGTAGGTGTCACTCAGGTTGATATTGCTGCCCGCATAGTCGATATAGCCATGAATCAGCATCTCGTAAAAGGGAACTGTGCTGTCCACGATATAGTAATCATTGGAAGACAGGGGAACATTAATCATATCGTCCGCATAGGCAAAGGCATAATCATTACCCGCATTGACCATGATACTTTTTCCGGTATCCTCAATCTGTGCCAGGCTTGCCTGCACAACATCCAGCGCTGCCTCACGGTCAATGATATTGGTTCGTTTCTTGTCTGAGTGCAATTCAGTTCCCAAATCTCTCAGAGAGATTCCGACTATATCAAATTTGCCAATTTTCTTTGTAAAGGCATCCACATAGCGCACCAGGAATTTGGGAGAGATGAGGAAATAGTGATTCTCGCCATATCCCAAACCAGAGGTCTTACGCAAAGTCGCCGGGTTCACCAACCCAAATTCAGCTACATAACCAGCTCCATAATACCGGGAAGTCTCATTGTTATAGGAATAGCGTCTGCTCACATAGCTTACCTCCTGGAAAGCCACATCCCCATAGAAAATATTGCCGTCTGCCGCCATAAGGCTGTTCAGTTTCTCCAGTCCAGACTTACCGCCCAGAGCGATCGGCACCTTGATCTTATTCACCACATCATGATGGTAACCATGGTTCATCCATCCCTGAAAATTCATCACCTGATTGGTGATGCCGCTCTGTTTCAGATCCTCATAGATCTCGGCAGCCTCATCAAAGTCTGTCATGGTATACATGCCGTTGTACTGCGTTCCAAGGAAAAACTTTGTCATGGTCACGCCGCCCAGCACATCATAATAGAACTTCAGGTCCTTCTCTCCATCTGTTTTCGCTGTCAGCTTTCCCTCGGATATCAGACGTTCTCTGTAGTAATTTGCCGCCTGCGCATAGGTGGCATTCTCCTGGGTCAGCATGGTATATTTCACCGTGATATTGGCGTCATAATAGTTTGGCTCTATCACAGGGATATCCGCCTCATTACCGGTGGTACCGAACATGGAAAGCTTGTCGTTCCCCCTCAGCACAAAGGTGGGATATATAAAGTTGTATTCATTGATCTTTCCCGACACATATGCCGAGATAATACCAAGGCTTGCGCCATCCTCAATGGTGGCAAATATTGCGCTGTTGTCACGGAAGATACCGAACAGAGCCATCTTTGCATCCACTGTATTCTCGCGCACCGTATACTCTGATGCCAGCGGGTCGATGCCGTATATATACTCGGCATACCATGCCGCTGTGGGCTTGCCATTGTTAAAGTTGATCAGGGAACCGGAACCGTTAGGCACCAGCATATAGCCATTTTCCTCTGTTCCCGCAGTGCCGAAATATCTCAGCAGCTGGATACGATACAGCTTGCCATCGCCATTTTCCACCACATGGTTCATGGGAATAGATACATCCACTGCATCATTGTTCAAACGATACTCCAGAGGAATCTCAAAGGAAGTCGGGACAGCTCCCTCCACACCGGAGCCCATCATTTCTTCTATATAATCCTCCCTGGTAAAGCCAATGGATTCAAAATACTGATTCAGCTTACGCAGCTGGGATGCGCCGTTTAATGCACCCTCCCGCAGTTCATAGTAGTCATCTGCGACAGAGCTATCTATGTACCGCTTCTGCACATAGTCAGCTCCCTCCGCTTCCATCTCCGAGGTCACTCTCTCCAGGGTGGCAGCACTGATATACTGGGGCACGATACCTGTTGCGGCGTTCAGATCACCGACGGTATACAGGAATCGGATACCATTGTCGATGCTTTCCACCTCCAGCTGATTCCTGTCCGTACAATAACTGAAGGAATCATAGGTACCCACTGTCCTTGCTGCGGTGAAATACTCGATAATCATCTGGGATTTCAGATAATTCTTATGCATTGTATTGGCAATGGCGTCCTGATCTGCATCAGGCGGATTAGAATAGGTAATCTGGCCATTTCTCTTATCCACCACTGCAACCTCGCCGGTGGCAGTATTGACGTACAGCTTCAGAATATCATTCTGCGCCGCCAGCACCATGCCCTCCACATCACTGCTGCTCTCATTTATAGCCTGAAAAGCTGTCCCTTCCTCATATCCGTAGGTGGACAGGTCATCCCGGTAGCTGTTGTAGAAGTAGTAACGGACCAGCCAGCGCACCATGAAAATGGCAACGACCGCCACTATAATGCTTACAATTCCAATTAATATCTTTTTACTTGTCTGCATCTCTTCCTCCTCCTACACTCTGAATATCAGTTCCTGATAAATGCTGTGGATGAAGTTATATAACTGGTTCAGCAGATCAAACAGCAGCAATGCAAGGAAGATAATGATAAACATTGCAACAAAGGTCAGGAAAATGGTTATCAGCGTCTTACCCAGAGTATAATTATGGATCTGCATGATTCCCATCAATGCCATAATTACCGCATAGGCAATGCCCAGCCCGATAATGATGGTGTAAAATGCTCCCTCATCCTCTGTCACAAACTGACTGAATATCGTACCGATATTAAAGCATACGATCAAGGGAATCATAGCATAGCCAATGGCTATCGCCGTATCCTTCAATCTCCCCTCGCCGTTCATCAGACAGGTGATTGACCAGTTTCCCACGCAGAACAGCCCATACAGCAAAAACACTGCGATCAGCTCCGGCAGAGCATTTACTGTCAGAGGGTCCACGTCATTGACAATAAAGCTGGCCGCCATGCGGTTGATGGAAAAGCTAAAGGAGAACAACATCACCAGCAGAATAGCAATGGGTACACTGCCCCTCTCCCTGTGTCGGATCTCATAATAGGCATCCATAGGATGGCTTACAGTGTAAAATGCATATTTCCATTTGTCCCTAGAAAACAGTTCTTTCATCAGGTAAGCCCTCCTTTTTTAAATTTCGCCTTAATTCTCGCTTTCAGAAACTTCTTATATACGATCAGCAGGGCAATCAGGATGATTACCACCGTCATCACCAGACTTAAGTTCTCTTTAAGAATCTCATTTCGGTAACGCTTGAAAGCGATGGAGTAATACTTGCGGTTCATACCCAGTTTCAGATAGTGCATAGCCGCCTTATTATCACCGGCAGTCAGATATGCCTTGCCCATGCCGACGTTTGCAAGCTCATTATTCTCATCCAGTTTCAGCACTGCCTCCCACTTGCCGATAGCCAGCGCCTCGTCACCGTCATAACGCAGAGCTACTGCATCATTGATCAAAGCACCGTACTCGGTCTCACCAAAACTCAGGATCGCTCCCTGGGAAGAATCCAGCACGATAATCTGGTCATCTACCACCTCGATGGCGATGGGAGTACTGAAAGTACCTCTCTGGCTCCCTAAGCCCCCGAATACATATAACAGATTACCCTCTCTGTCATAGGTGAATATCCGGCCCCTCTTGCGGTCCAACAGAGAATAGATACCCTTCTCCCGATATACCACATCAATAAATTCACTGGGACCACCATACTCGCCGTATATTCCAAAATAGAGATCACCGCCCAGATTCTGGCTCTCACCCTTTATAATGACGTCCTCGCCCTTGGGATTCAGTCTTCTGACGCCCTGCACGCCCTCGGAGTCAATATTCGAGGCATACACAAAACCATCGCTGTCTATGTCGATTCCGGTAAACTCGGTGGGTATGAACAATTGCTGCCTGGAGCGCTCTTCCTTGCTGGCCAGCTTTCTCCAGAATTTCTCCCACAGGCTGATTTTAACCTGGATGGTTCCGAAATATCCGGTAAACTGTCCGTTGCTCTCAAACACAAGAATACCCTCGAAAGCATTCTTGGCAATGACATACACACGATCCGCATAGTCCACAGTCACCTTCAGAGGAGTGAAGTCAAAACCATCCTCCAGAATCTCAGACTGAGGATTGTCAATAATCTTGATAAATTCACCCTCCAGAGTCAACATCACAATACGTTTGTTGTCCGTATCCGCCACATAGAGCTGCTCATTCTCAGATACACAGACGCCCTGGGGCATTAGGAAACCATCCTCCTGCCCGTCCCTGGTAAAGCTGTCAATGATGCGCACCACCTCGTTCATACTGTGATTAAGTACTACGATACGGTTGTTCTTGGTATCCGCAACATAGACCTCACCATTCGGCGCCACACACAGATCCTGCGGCTCAATAAAGTTATCAATTCCCAGATCCTGACCTGTTACACTGCCGGTGGGCACATAGGCCGCCGGCGTCAGCACCACGTTCTCACGATAGTCGTAATTGTAGGTATCATAGGGCAGGTCTTCCGCCTGTGCAGTCATTCCCAGAGAAGTCGCCAGCATTACACCGGCCAGCAGGGAGGTCAATGTTCTTTTAAACCAATTTCTCTTTTTCATATGCTCCCTCCTCTTAATCCTTCATACCGGATGTGGTCATGGTCTCCAGAACGTTGCTCTGGCAGATCAGGAAGAAAGTGATAGGCACCGCCGCAATGATAAATGTCACGGCCGCTGCCGCACCAGCTCTCGCCACACCGCCTGCTGTAATCTGCTGCAGCGCAAACTGCAGAGGCTTTAACTGCTCATCCCTCAGGAACATGGAGCCTGTGTTGCCCCACATCTGCTGGAACTGGAAGATAGCCAGAGTCAGCCATGCGGGCTTTACGTTAGGCATCACGATCGTCCAGAAGATATTCCACTCTGATGCGCCGTCCAGTCTGGCCGATTCCATCAGGGAGTCCGGCAGCTGCTCCATAAACTGTTTCATCAGGTACAGACCCATACCAAAGGACCAGGCAGGCAGGATCAGCGCCAGATAGTTGTTGTTGATTCTCAGCCAGGAGATAATCAAATACTGCGGTATCTGGGTTACCGTCCAGGAGAACATCATGGACAGCACTACCATGCTGAACAGGATATTTTTGGCCGGGAACTTGTGCTTTGCCAGCGGATATGCCGCCAGGGAAGCCACCACCACATGTCCCACCATGCCCATACCGGTGATAATGATCGTGTTCAGGATATACCTGGAAAAGGGAATCCATGAATCGTTCATCAGAACGAACAGATCCGAAAAGTTCTCCAGCGTAGGGTTCCGCACAAAAATCTTGGGCGGGAACTGGTACAACTCATCCAGGGGCTTTAATGCATTGTTTATAATCATCACCAGCGGCAGCGCCATGAACACACCGCAGATAATCATCAGGATAAACAAAAGGGTGTTTCCTGCCATGGAACGATTCAGCTGTTTTTCTCTTTTGCGAAAGAAACGTCTTTTTAATTTGATAGTCTCAGCCACTTATTCTCCCACCCTTCCTAAAATTTTCTGTACTAACTTGTTGGTGCCCACCATCAGTAGGAACAGGATGGTGGCGATTGCGGATGCGTAACCCATATCAAAACGGGTGGAGCCGTAATCCAGCAGGTGAGTTACCACAGTGGCGCCTGCGTAGTTGACCGAGGGGTTACCTGCCAGATTAATGGAGATATCCGCCACCGCAAAGGACTGGGTGATCTGCATTACCGCACCGAACATCAACTGAGGTTTCATGGCCGGCAACGTCACATACCACAACTCCTGCCAGCGGTTCTTGACGCCGTCCAGAGCCGCCGCCTCGTACATGCTCTTATCCACGGTCTGCAGACCTGCGATAAAGGACAAAAAGCCGGTACCCAGGGACAGCCACAACTGTACCACGATCAGAACGGGCAGAATATATTTCTCCGTCTGCATCCACAGCTTTGCCTCGTTGATGATATCGAGTTTCAGCAGAATACCATTCAGGTAGCCATAGCGGTCGCCTGTCAAAATCAGATTCCATACCAGATAAGCGTTACCGCAGATGGAGGGCGCATAGAAAATCAGGGTCAGAAAAGCTCTGAGCTTTCCCTTGAACTCATTGATAATCCATGCGAACAGCAGACACAGCATATAGCTGACCGGCCCTGTAACCACTGCAAATATCAGTGTATTCTTCAGGGAAATCAGGAAAATATCGTCCTCCAGGAAGAGCTTGATATAGTTCTTCCACCCCACAAAGGTAGGCAGCTCCAGCATGTTAAAGTATGTAAAACTCAGCGCTATGGACATGAGCACCGGCAGCACCGTAAAGAAGAAAAACAGGATAAAATACGGCGCAATCATAAAATAGGAGGCTTTGTTCCTTGCGACCTGATAGCGCAGGGTGCTCTGCTTTTTTGCGATGTCCAGGGCTTCTTGGGAAACCCCGGAGCTTACTGCTTCGTTAGCCATATGTCTCTCCCCTCCTATTCTTCCCCGGCCACAGGCAGGCCGAATTCTTCTCGCTTATAGCTGATCTCCGCATCTACATATATAATTTTATCCATCAATTCCTCTCTGGGTGTGGCTACCTGCGTCCGCCCGGTAGAGCTGGAATCCGTAGTCACGCTGTAGAATGCGTTGTTCACATTACGCCAGGTGTAGTAGCCGCCGGGCACCTGGGGAATTCCCTGCACCTGTCCGAACTGCTCCATGATTTCCCGGTAGTCTCTGATGGGCCAGGACAGACTGGACATCGCCTCCAAATTGGCTGTGGCCACACGGGCGCTGGCGCCCATCAGACTCTCCATCTCTCTGCCGTACAGAATCTGGGTCTCCGCATCGGTCCACCATTTCAGGAACTCCCAGCACTCCTTGGGATGCTCCGTGTTAGCCATAATGATGTCCGCGAGACCGGTACTGCCGGTGGCGTGCAGAATGCTTCCGTCCTCCTGCAGATTGCCGGGCACTACGGTGAAATCCCACAGTCCTGCAATATCCGGTGCGGAAACCTGTAAATTATTGTAGGTGGTATAGTCCGAAATAATGATCGGACACTCACCGGTACGGAAACGCTCCTCCACGCTGGTAGCCTTATCCAGCTTGTAGTCGGTGTAGTATTCACAGTACTGCTTAAAGGTCGCTACCGCAATGTCGGAGTCCAGCATGGATCTGTCGCCGTTGTCGGAGTAGTACTCTCCGCCGTTCTGGAACAGCAGCATGGCAAAGGTCTGCTCGTTGGGCAGCATGCCAAATTCCATCTGGTTCTTGGCCAGCACTGTCATGGCCACTTTCACCTCGTCCCATGTGGTAGGCACTTCCAGGCCGATCTCAGCCAGAATATCCTTGCGGTAGAACATCATGGGGAAGGTCTGGGTATCCGGCAGCGCGTAGGTCGCGCCGTTAAAGCTGAAGGGTACCAGCGCGCTCTCGCTGAATCTCCCCGTAATCTCTTCAAAATCGTCAAACTGTGACAGATCCAGCACCGCATTACGGATTCCATAGTTGACGGGCGTGTCATTACCCGTATTCAGCACGGCTCCTGCGATACCGTTGGTGTTGGCTACCTGGATAGCCATGTCCGGTCCCTCGTCGGCCAGGGTTGCCCGCAGCAGCGTGTTCATATCCACCAGCTGCACATTGACGTTAATGCCGGTCTTACTGGTAAAGCTCTCATCAATCAACGCCTTGATGACATTGGCCTGGTCACGGCCGGTACCGATCCACAGAGTCAGCACCACGCCCTCGGTCTCATCGTCAATGGCATTGCCGATCTGGTTGTAATCCACAATAAAGGAGTAAAACAGTCTCTGTATCTCATAGCCCAGCTTGGAGAAAAAGCCGGAGGATGCAATCTTCTGATGGTTCTCCGGAGAGTACACCATGATCCTGTCAATCTGCAGAGGCTGGTACAGCACCTGGGTGATCCAGTTACCGCAGGCTCTCACATTCACTTTATAGGAGGAAAGCACCTCCACAAAACGCTCCTGGTCGTCAATCAGCTCATCCAGCTGGTCCTGCATGGTAATCAGAGTGGTCAGCTTATCGCTGTTGCGTCCTGCCGTCACTCGCATGGCCTCCAGCGCCTGATTAATTCCCGCTCTGGCCTCGATGAGCTCCGCCTCCAACCCGGGCAGGGACGCCGTCAGCTGGTAGTCGCGGTATTTATCCGGAGCCACGCCGGTGATATAGATCACCTGGCGGTAGATAGAGTTCAGCAGCTGTACCGTATCCTGCACGGTGCTGATGATTTCCGCCATATCGCCCAGCACCACCTCCATGCGCAGAGTGTGTGTGCCCGCCTCCAGATAAAAGCTATAGGGATTGCCCTCCTCATCGGACAGCACTTCCTCTCTCCAGTTCTGCTCATAGCCAAAGCCGTAATCACTCATCTCCTCAAAGGGCACTACGCCGTCGATGGAAATCCGGCGGCACACATCAATACCACGGACAAAATTCTGCTTGCAATAGGCAGATATGTTGTAGTAACCGCTTGTAGGCACCTCGAAATCCCACTCCACCCACTGTCCGGCCTCCTGCCAGGAGGTGCCGCCTATGGTATTGTTCAGCAGCAGCTTGGGGCTGGAGGGATACACGGCAGGAGAGGACTGATCCTGTCTGGGGTACAGCATCTGAGACGAGGTCTTATTCGCATTTTCACCTTCTATACGAATGCTCTCCGCAATGCTGTCCTGGTATCCCGCAGCATCCCATGCGGCCTTTGTGGCTGCATAATCCTTCACCTTCTCGCTGTTGTTTAACACGATCTGGGACAGCAGCAGAGGCTCCCTCTGGGACATGATGGTGAGGGTGTGTGTGCCCGCCTCCAGATACAGGGACAGGGGAGTGGTCACATAGCCGTTGCTGTCATACAGATAGCTCTCCACCCACTCCGGCGCCTCCACCGCACGAGGTTTCACATCATTGCCCTGGCTGTCCACCTGCCACACCTTGGTTACGATGCCATTCTCATCCGCGGCCATTTCGGTCACGTTGGTAATCCATATTCTCTTCAGCTCCACCAGCGCCAGTTCGCTGTAGGGAAGCTGCCCATCCACAAAGAAAGCTCTTTGAATCTCGGAGCTTTTGCCCTCGATGGGATAGTAAACCAGAGACAGGTCATAGAAACCGCTCTCCTCGACCTTCATCTCATATTCCACCAGAGCCTCTTCGCTTGTCAGCAGTGCGCTGCCGCCGCCGGGAATATCCTCATAATTGTCGTATATCTCAGGAACAGCGGTTACGCCGTTCTCCTCGTATCTGACATAATCCACAGCAGAAATACGATATTCCTTATCGGGATATACCTGCGGATTGGCCGCCACATATTCCTGATAGCCCAGCACAGAGGGATCTATAGAATAAGTACCGACAATCCCCTCATACTCCTCCTGCGTGGTGTCGGTAGCCGCCTGAGTCTGCAGTGCAGTCTGCGGAACCACACCTGCCACCAGGGCCGCTGCCAGAAGAAATGCCATTTTTCTTTTCCAGTTCTTTCTTCTCATCGTTTTCCTCTCCATCTCTCTATAACTCTATCTTACCTGAGCATCAATCAATCGTACCAGTTTTTCGTTGTTTCTCCGTCCTGTCCCTCCGCCGGTTCGGGCTTTGGCATATAGGCCTTCATGGCCTTTTCTACCAGAAAGGAACTGGCGTAACACCACAGCCCGGGAGTCAGCAAAATCAATGGTATGGGCAGAAGATAAAATTGTGCCAGTACCGTAATCGCCAATCCCGCTGCCAGCGCCAGTGTGATATACCAGAACCGTATCGACATGACAAAGGCCAGCATACACAGCTTACCCAGTTTCATGTCAAACCTGGACATCACAGGAAACAAATACAGGCCAATCAGCAGCAGCAGTACAATCAAAAGCCCGCTGAGGGTATACCATATCCGGCTGACCTCCACCCCATTCTCCAGAACCAACCACAACTCCACTCCCAAGAGAATTCCCAGGGCCAAAAACAGCACCGTGGCTGCCACGCCCTTCTTAAAATTCAGCTTGTAGCCTCTCCAGAACTCCGAATGTACATACCCCACGTCTTTGCGCACAGATTTTACTGTAGTGTAATAGAACGCCGCCGTGGAAGTGCCGATGGTCACCACCGGAATACAGCCTATCATCCAAAGTATCGTGGCCAGAATGATATTTCCCGTCGTAGTCAAAAACTTATATACAATGCCGTCCGTCGAAAACAGTTGATTCAATAAGCTATCTCCTTACATACATTTACTCGCGGACCATGGGCTGTGCCCACGGTATCGCACCGGTTAACAATCTGTACACTTTGCTTAAAAACTTATTCGCCCGGCAGCGGATACGTTTTTAAGTCCGGCAGTTCGTCCCTGGTAATCACATGCTCGTGCTCATACACCCTTTTCAGCATATCTTTCTCTGTATACTGCTCACTGAGTGTATATACGCTGGAGTTTTTTAAGACAAACTCGCCGCTCCAGGTGCAGAAAGAACCCCACATGGAGCCGTCTCTGGCAGCCAGATCCGGGTCGAACAAGGTTCCGTTCTCTGACATAATAACCATCTTTCGGGCGTCCGTATAATTCTGTACCTCCAGATATTGGGCGGTTTGCGGCATATACTCGTGCTCGCCGGCATAGATGTCCTCACCAATGATATCCACATATTCATCTCCGGGATACCATTCCTTGCTCTGGCCGTTCCACACCCAGATCAGATTGTTCAGACCATGATAGTTTACCAGCCTGTCGTACATCAGCACATACAGCTGCTTATAGGCATCCGCTCCCGCGCTGCCCCACCAGAACCAGCCGCCGCTGGCTTCATGTAACGGCCGCCAGAGTACGGGTACATCCGCCTCTTGCAGAATCAACAGCTGCTCCGCTATGGCATCGATATCCGCGACCAGCAGATCATAACCCTCCTGATCCTGTCCGCTCATAATCTTTGCCAGATCAATACTCGTAGAATCCTTATAAAAGGTAGAATACCAGTTACCGGTAATGTATTTCTCCGGAGTGGTCCAGTGCCAGCAGAAAGTCACAATGCCGCCCTTCTCCCAGCATTCCAGCGCATAATCGGTGGCATGGCCCTCTGTCCCATGAGCCACGGAAACCGGCGTGTAACTGCTCATGTCCAGCCCCAGGATCGCCGGATACTTACCGCCTGTGGTCTTCCAGATCGTGGCATTCTCCGCGCCGAACATACCGCTGTCACAATACTGACCGGACAGGATGTCCGTGCCATAAATATCGCACAGATAAGCCATCAGCCGTCGGGTATTCTCTGTGGCATTGGGATTAATCAGCACCGGCTCTATGTCGAAACGGCCCGGATCCAACTCATCGGACGGCTTGACTTTCACGCTGTCCAAATGTATCCAGCCCCAGTAGGTGGTCACACTTACCTGATGATCTCCCGCCTCCATATAGACTCTGGATATCGGGCAATCCTGATACTCCGTCCCGTCTACCCTTGCGGCGCCCATCCTATCACCGTCCACGGCTACATAGTTCTCTTTGTGGCCCCCGTCCGCGCTTCTGCAGACAATAGCCAAGTCATAGAACCCGGTCTCTTCAATATGTATAGTCAGCTCCAGTCCGTCCCCTTCCCTGGCGAAACCCTCCACATATCCGACACCGTCCTTCTCTTTCACGGAAGTGCCGCCCAGCAGAGTACCCTCCTCCGCCTCATAGACCGTTGCCTCGTCCCAGGAGTAAGTCTGCAGCTCTGTCTGTCCTGTATCTGCCGTGCCCGCCGAACCCGCTCCACTGCATCCCGGTAATGCCAGCAGCAAAGCCAAAACAGGCAGAATACCACCTCTTTTTTTCAAGTGTATCCGCCTCATAATGCTCTCCCGATATCTTTTAAGTCATTTTAAGTTTTTTTAATTACAAGTAAATTGTACTATATTTACTAGAGAACTGCAATACCTTTTATGTATTTTGTCAAAATAACCTATTTTTATTATGTGCAGTTGTGTATAATGCACAGTTGCGCTTTGCCGCTTTTCATCATTGTACCCATATCTTTTTTTACAAAAAAATTCCAAACCAGCAAGCGTGCCCGTGCCCGGTGATGCTTTTTGACTAATTAGTTAGCTTAAAAATAGCTAATTTTAAATTAAAATCAAAAAATTCATGCAAAATCACAAAACAGGCCTCCCGCGAGGCCTGCAGTAACACATTGTTTTTAAGAGACCAGCCAGCCGATAACAGTAAACCGATCCCCGGTGGAATCAGGGTTTTTGCGCACCTCCACCCTGTGAACAGCCTTTTCATCGGAGGTATAGAGTTCCTCTGACTCCATGGAATTTCCCCATCCGTTCACAAAGTTGCCATTCAGAGTGCGCACAAGTTCCCCATCAATATAGATATCATACTGTCCGAAAGCATCGTTCACATCCCGCTGGTACAGCAGGCCGATATTGGCGGCCTCTATCTCAAACACGATCGGCTCATCTCCCTCTTCCGTATACCAGTAGTCGTCATAGGGAAAATACCAACCGCTCTGCTTATCGGTAAAACTGCCTACAGACAGCGGCGTCAGATTGGCGGCGTCCAGTATTCGACCCTCCATGTACCGCTCTTTGGTCTGGGCCGCCGCTGTGAAGGGCGCCACCTCTGTTGGTATTTCATCCAATCTGGCATAGACGTCGTTCAGATAGCGGTAGAGCAGTTCACCGATGATAGCATGGCCCCGGTCGTTGGGATGTATATTGTCCGGCGAAATGTCCTTCCAGGCGAATTCTCCCGCCTCAATGGCGGGCAGCACCGCGTTGCCGTAACTAATCATGGGCAGCTCGTAGCCAAAGCCCAGCAGCGCATCGTTCACCTGGGCGTTAGTCCCGTTCTCCTGAGTGGTGAACAGCAGCATGAGCGCAGGCATGTTCTCGTCCAGGAGAATACGCCGCAGCAGATTGTCATAGCTTCTCTTGTAAAAATTGTTGTTGCCGTCATTCACAGAAAATTCCACGATCACAAAATCCGGCTCGTAATCCAGCAGCTCCTCCTGTACCCGGTGTACCCCCAGGTAGGAGCTGGTGCCGCCGATCCCGGCGTTCACATACTCCACCGTGATATTCGGGAACCTCTCCTGCCACCAGCTGCGCATATGGCAGGCATAGGAGCTTTGGTTCCTGTCGCTGGCGCTGTAGCCCTCGGTAATAGAGCCGCCGATGACGCCCACCGTGATATCCTCTCCCGCCTGTGCTTTGCGCATGACCGCCGCCAGTCTCGTCAAATCTCCCTGCTGAAAGGCTATGGCACGCTGGTACATCTCCTCCGTGACATAGTCCGAGGGCAGGGGAACGGGTTCGACTTGTTCCTCCGCCTGGCCCTCCTGTATGTCGTCGGAACCCTCCGCAGCGCTCTCTGCGCTGTACTCGCTCTCGGAGTTCTGCGCGCCGGGGCTCCCTCCTTCGGCGCACCCCGCCAGCAACAGCGCCATA
The DNA here is from genome assembly GCA_964383805.1 of uncultured Acetatifactor sp. GTDB lineage: Bacteria > Bacillota > Clostridia > Lachnospirales > Lachnospiraceae > Acetatifactor. The sequence continues at coordinate 7,450 of CAYLIM010000058.1, read as the reverse complement.
AACACAGCCAGCCAGATTCCTCCGACCCGACTCAATTTTCTATTTTCATGTTTTCCGCATTTCATAAAAAGTCTCTCCTGTATCTCAATTTTTTCCGAATCAATTATAACATTCTGTCGTCGCTCTGCGCAACTTTTTCTTGGCACATGGACAAAAACATAGTATACTAAGTAAAATATATGCAAGGACGCAAGCGCATAAAGGAGACCTTATGAATACTACTATCGAAAGTATCTATGAAAATATCTGCCGGGCACGAAACGAGCTGGAGGTGCTGCCGCCGGAGTATTCCCTTCCCCAGGAGGATAAGCCGCAGCAGGGCAAGGTTCGTTTCGCGGACGGCGCGCTGGACGGTATCGCCCTCTACCATATGGGGGTTCCTAAACAGGATACCGCCCTGCTGGAGCAGGCTGTGAACACCGCCGCCACGAATTTGGAGCAGGCCCACGAGCTGGTTAGGCAATGGGTGACGGACGGCCATATGATCTCGGCCCGCGAAAAAATTCTAAACTATCTGCTGGAACACCAGCAGCAGCTGCCCGCCCCGGAAATCTATCGGCTGGCTGCGGAGTGCGCATTGAAGGGCACCCACCGGGAGGAGGTCAAATTCGGTCTGGTACTGCTGGTACTCTTTGACATGAGCCAGAATGAGCCACTGAAAAATGCGATGAGAATTCTGGCCCTGTCCGACGAATTTACGCTGTATGTGCTGCAAGCTGCCGCGGCTTGGGATAATTCTGCCCAGGAAATTCTACGCATCGCCAAGGGCGTACGCGGCTGGGGACGAATCCACGCCGTGAGGGCGCTGGAGCCGGAGACTCGGGAGATTGCGGACTGGCTCTTTGTGGAGGGATGGAACAACACCATACTGCACGCCTACTCCGCTCTGGAATGCTGTCAAAAAGCCGGCCTGCGTCAGCGTCTGGAGAGTGATATGGGCGAAAAAGACTTTTTCTGCGCCTGTGAACTGTTGACAGCTCTGCTGGCCGAAGGCCCCGTGCCGGGTATTTCGGAGATAGAGGACCGCGCTGGTCTGCTGAACGCTTTTGTGGACTGCGCCGCCAGCAAGGCTGTGTCCCCCCAGCGGCAGAACGCGCTGAAACTGACTGCAGAATACGCCGCAGACCATGAACTGCCGGAGGTTGCGGAGCGCATCCGGTTTTTGCTGTGACAACGGCACCCTGTCCCTGCCCCATCCACAGAAACGATGGATATCAAAAAGCACCAGCTGCCTCGGGTCAACTGGTGCTTTAAATATGTGTATTTTTGTTTGCGCGAACTATTCTTTGGTGATGTCACTGCCAAAATACTTCATGGAAATCTCTGCCAGTTCCCCTGACTCTTTCAGCTCTTTGATAGCCTGATCCACCGCCGCTTTGAAGGTCGCCGTGGCCTCCTCCTTGCGGATGGGAATGGATACACGGGAAGCGTCATCGGTGAGCGCCACGATCTTTACCGGAGCGTCGGGATGTACATTCATATAGTCGTAGAAGGACACCTCCGCATTGAGGGTAGCGTCCACTCTGCCCGCCACCACCAGGTCCAGCGTCTGATCCAGGGAGTCCACGGGAGTCACCGTTGCGCCATAGCTCTCCGCCAAAGTCATATAGGTACTCGCCATACTGTTGGTGGTAGTCTTGCCGTTTAAATCTTCAAAGGTCTTGATCTCCTCATTGTCACTTGCCACGATCAGGGCTGTGCGGATATAGCCATAGGGCTCGCTGAAATCATATTTCTCCGCCCGCTCGTCGGTGATTTCCACGCCGTTGACAACCATGTCATATCGGCCGCTGTCCAGTCCGGCGAACAGTCCGTCCCACTCGCCCTCCACAAAGGTTACTTCCACGCCCAGCTTCTCGGCAATCTTCTGTGCCACCTCCACGTCAAAGCCCACCAGCTTATCATTTTCATCATGGTAGGTCCAGGGCGCCCAGGTGCCCTCCATGGCCACGGTCAGCGTGCCTTTCTCCTGAATCTGCTGCAGCAGGTCCTGGCTCTGCTCCTCCTGACCACCGTTGCCGCAGGCCGCCAGGCTAAATACCATCAAGCCAGCCATAACAATACTAATTAATTTCTTTTTCATGATTTCCTTTACCTCCTACTAAGTTTCCAGTTGATATTTTTCCTGTTCTATATTAAAGATCCACTTCTTACCGGTCATGGAATGATTCATACATTCCTGGTAATATGCTATTTCTCTTTCATATTCCCGGGCGGGAAGCATTCTCTTTTCCATATACAACAAAAGTTCAAACCAGTATTTTCGATAGTCATATTCCGCGTCATATATCCAATTTGTTTGCTCTTCCAGATGAGAGAGCATTCTACAGGTTCCATTTACATTTTCAATCCCATCCTCTATCCTGCAATAATGCCATAACCCCTTATGTTTGTCGCGCAGAGCAGACCTGTTTTGTGACACATAGGCATAGCTTATATCGTGCGCGCATTCCTTCATCATTCTACTTTTTGCCTCTTCAAATGACAAATCCGAAAAATGCAAATACAGGGAACCCTTGTCTCCCTCTTGAACGGAATAATATCCTCTATTGTGTATATATCCCCTTGAACCATAAAACGGTTCTTTCGCCATTGTTCTTTTATTCAGTATATCTTCCTTTAATTCACATGGAATATCCGGCAGAACAACAGAGAAAAATTGTTCCTTAATTTCAGCTGCCAGGTTTTCCCATTCCCGTATTTCTGCATTATTCATTTGATAATTCAGAAATTCTCGTTCTGTCACATATCCTCCTGCTGCGCCTCTCCTCCCAGAGTCCTGAGAAAGGTTCTGATGCGCTCCTCCTTGGGGTTTTCAAAAAATTCCTTAGAGCCGCACTGCTCCAACACCTGGCCGTCCTCCATAAAGATCACTTTGTTGGACACATTGCGGGCAAAGCTCATCTCGTGGGTGACTACCAGCATGGTCATACCTTCTTCCGCAAGCTGCCGCATCACAGTAAGCACTTCCCCGATAAGCTCCGGGTCCAGCGCCGAGGTCGGCTCGTCAAAATAGATGATCTCCGGGTCTGTGGCCAGCGCCCGGGCAATTCCCACCCTCTGCTGCTGTCCCCCGGAGAGCTGGTGCGGATAATAGTCATAGCGGTCCGAGAGGCCCACCTTATCCAGCGCCCGCCTGCCGATCTCCATAGCCTTGGACTTATCCATCCTGCGCCCTATGATCAGCCCCTCCGTCACATTCTGCAGGGCCGTCTTGTTGCTGAACAGATTGTAGCTCTGAAAGACAAAAGCCGTCTTTTTCCGCAGCCGGGCAATGTCCCGCTTGGAAACATGCCCCATCTGAAAGGTCTCGCCGTCAAATTCCAGCGTGCCGCCGTCCGCTGTCTCCAAGAAGTTTAGACACCGCAGCAGCGTGGTTTTGCCGGAGCCGCTGGGCCCCAGGATCGCCACCACGTCCCCCTTTTCCACGGAAAGGTCCACGCCCCGCAGGACTACCTGCGCCTGGAACGACTTAGTGATATTACGTGCCTGTACCATGGGTCTTTCCTCCTCTCTGCTGTCACGCTCAGCTTGCGCTCACCCATATGCTGCAGCGCTGTCAGCACCGTACAGAACAGCAGGTAGATCAGTCCCACCTCAATGTAGAGCGCCAGCGGCTCATAGGTTCTCGCCACGATTCTCTGGGTGGCCATAAACATCTCCAGCACCGTGATATTGGCTGCCAGCGAAGTGTCCTTCACCATGCTGATCAGAGAGTTGGACAGGGGCGGAAAGGCAATGCGGAAAGCCTGGGGAAGCACGATCCGCCGCATAATCTGCAGATAACTCATACCCACGCAGTATCCCGCCTCAATCTGACCCTTAGGCACGGATTCCAGCGCCGCCCGCATGGTCTCCGCGCAGTAAGCTCCCTCGTTGATGGAGAACACCAGCACCGCGCAGGGAAAGGGATCAATGATAATTCCCAGGTTGGGCAGGCCATAGAAAATCACATACAGCTGCACCAGCAGCGGCGTTCCTCTGACCACCCAGATATAAAAACGGCTGATCTGCTTGAGTACCTTCACATTGGCAAACTGGATCATAGCCACCACCACGGCAATCACCATGGCAAAGGAAAATGACAGAACCGTCAGCGGTATGGTCACCTTGATACCCGGTATTAAGATTTTGGTAAAGGAATCCACTATGATTCCCAGCAGTCTGTCACTCATCCCGCCTGTTGCTCCCTGCTTAATATTGTATTGCTATTAAAAACGTAAGCACTAATATTAATGAAGTATACCACCTAATTGGTTATATGGCAAATACTTTTGTTAGCTGGTTAGAGCTTACAGGTCCGAACCCCGGGATTTCTCCGGCTAAAGTATTCGAAAACTGTATTGGATGTCTTTTGCGGCATCTATGCGATAGTCAGGTTCCGGCTGGGAGCCCCAGCTGTCACGGCCGCCTACGCCCCGCACCGCCCCCAGCACACAGAGCACCGTGCGTCTGGCGGGAGGCAGTTCTTCATGGTGAGTCGCGTTTTCCAGTTCGAGAGCCGTGTAGGGCAGGCAGGAGAAGGCAAAGGGGGCATCCGCCATATGGATTTCCAGGCAGTCCTCCTCATCCGTGCAGTTCCTGGCAGACAGGGCCAGGGGGCCTTTGGTCACATTGCTCACAGTGCCGCCCGGATGGATGCGTACCCATTTGCTCTCCATGTGCACGCCGCAGTCCTGGGGAACCAGATAGGGCGTTACCGGCAGCCCTTCCACCTCATACACGCCCGGAACGCCGCCTGCCATGCGGTCGGGATAGGTCTCTCCGGACAGCCCCTCATAGGTAAAGCCTGTCGCCAGCGTGGGCAGCACAAAGCGCATGCCGAACACAGGCAGCTCCGGCAGTCCCTCCAGCCCATGGTAATGCACCCCGACGCAAATCTCCCCCTGGGCATTCACCTGATAGCTCACCTCCACGATCGTGGCCGGCGTTGTGATGGTTTCAAAGGTATATACAAGCTCCGCTGACGCAGCAGTTTCCAGCCCCGTATATTGATTGTTTCCCTTTGGGTCCGGCTGGTGTTTATCCTCGCCGTCCACCAGCACCTGCACTCCCTTATAGCGGATAAACCGATCCGCCGCCAGCCACATGCCGCTGCGCAGATGGAGGCCATTGCCTCGGTCGTTGTCTGTCAGCGCCCGCCAGAAGGTGGGCACCGGTCCCCGATACATCCACTCGCGTCCGTTTTTTACCAGAGACTCCAGGCTTTTGTCACTGTAGTTGAATATATAGTCAAAATTGCTGCCGTGCAGCCCCAGCGTGCAGTCCCCGTATACCACCTTCATCTTTTTATCGATACTTTCCATAATAATACCTCACTTCCTGCAGCGCCGGTTTGGGCGTCCTGTCCGCGAATAGGATACCATCGCCCGAAAACTCATAGTCTGAGGGCCTATCGTCAAAGTCTCCGCCGTAGCGCAGCACCTTTCTACCCGTCACCGGATCCTCCACCTCGATGGCCTGGTCCATATAGTCCCAGATAAAGCCGCCCTGATACATTTCAAATCGGTCCAGCAAATCCATGTAGGATTTCATACCCCCAAGGGAATTGCCCATGTCATGCATATACTCGCAGAGGATAAAGGGTTTCTTCGGGTTGTTTGACAGATACTCGGCGATGCTCTCCGGCCAGGCGTACATCTGGCTCTCCACGTCCGAGATCCGGTCCTCATATTCGCGCTTATGCACCGCACCCTCATAATGAACCAGGCGCTCCGGGTCCTTCTCCTTGAACAATGCGTTCATGGCCGCCAGGTTCTCACCGGCAAAGGACTCATTGCCCAGAGACCACATCAGGATGGCGGGATGGTTTTTAAAGGTCTCAAAATGAGTCCTGACCCGATCCAGCACCACTTCACGCCACTCCGGGAAACTGCCGGGCACATTCCAGGACGGTTCAAAACCCACACTCTTCGCCCATGAGCCATGGGTCTCCAGATTGGTCTCCGAGATCATATAGATACCGTGGCTGTCGCACAGATAATACCAGGGAATCTGGTCGGTATAATGACATGTGCGCACCGCATTGATGTTATTTTCCTCAAAAATACGGATATCCTGCTCCATATCCTGCATGGTGATGACTCTGCCGCCCGTGGCGCTCCACTCGTGGCGGTTTACGCCGTTGAAAATCAAACGTCTGCCGTTCAGACATATGACCTTATCCACAATCTCAATCCGCCTGAAGCCGATATCATAGGGCACCAGCTCGAGAATCTCTCCCTCCGGCCCGAGCAGAGTGATCAGCAGACGATACAAGTACGGATTATGGTTGTCCCAGGGAGTCACACTGCCTATTTGCTGCGGCTCTATATGGATGCTGCGGGCCGCGGGAACCTCCATAGACCAGCACTGTTTTCCAGCCTTATCCTGTAAAGTGATCTGTACCTGATACGGGCTGGACAGGGCGCTGGCATTTTTTCCGCCCATATCCCTGCCAACCCACAGGGCACTGGCATTTTCCCCACTGAACGCCGCAGCGGCCTCGCCCCAGGCGGTCAGATGAAGCTCCAGTTCCAGGTTGCCGGTAGCATTGTCCTGCAGGAGCCTGGGCTTTGCCCACATATCCTCCACATGCAGAACAGGCTGGGCGTACAGGTACACGCTCCGGAAAATGCCGAAAAAGCGGAAGAAATCCTGATCCTCCAGATAGCTGGCCGTACTGCGCTTATGTACCTCCACCGCCAGCACATTGCCCTGTTCCCGAATATAGGGAGTCAGATCGAATTCCGAAGGGGTGAAGCTGTCCTCCGCATACCCGATGAAGTGGCCGTTGAGCCACAGGTACAGCGCCTGCTCCGCACCCTCGAAGCAGATTCTCACCTGCCTGCCCCGCAGTTCCGGATCCAGGTCAAAAATTTTCACATAGGAACCCACGGGATTATAGGACGCCTGGCTGAAGCTGCCGTCTCCCACCCAGGACGCCGCTCCGCCGTCAGACGCATTCCCCTCTTCCGGCCATGTGCCCTCAATCGTACAGGCGGGACGCCGGAACATCTTTCCCTCCCAGGGATACATCACATTGATATAATGTATTTTGTCATATCCGGCCATCTCAATATGCATGGGCACGGGTATGCTGTCCCAATCCTTTCTGTCATAGTCCTCCCTGTAAAAATCCACCGGCCTGCTGCCCGCATTCACGGAAAAGCAAAACTGCCACTCTCCGTCCAGGCACTGCCGCAGGGTGGAACTTCCCGCCGCCAGACTCTCCTTGTCCGCATAATATGCGTGATCGCTGTGAGCCGGAATCTGACCCACCCGAAACACCCGGGGATCATCCAGCCATCTGATATCTGCCTCCATCTGCCGCCCTCCTAACTAGATTCATTTTGGTAAAATTTATCTTACCACCTTTAAAAACTTTTGTCATTCATTATTAATATAAGCCATGGATCATAGCTCCATCCGCTCAGGAAAAGCCTCCTTCCGCAGCAGTCCCCACATCTTG
>CAYLIM010000057.1:0-21551 GCA_964383805.1 uncultured Acetatifactor sp. | reverse complement strand
CAGTATTATGCCACGATGATGGAGCCGTGGGACGGCCCGGCCTCCATTCTCTTTTCCGACGGGGATGTGATGGGAGCGGTGCTGGACCGCAACGGTCTGCGGCCCTCCCGCTATATGATTACCGAGGACGACCAGCTGATTCTGTCCTCTGAGGTGGGGGTGCTGGATGTGGACCCTGCCAAAATCAAGCGCAAGGACCGTCTGCGTCCGGGCAAAATGCTGTTGGTGGACACGGTCAGAGGAGAAGTCATTGACGACGAACAGCTCAAGGAGAGCTATGCCTCCCGGCAGCCCTACGGCGAGTGGCTGGACAGCAATCTGGTGGAGCTGCACGATTTAAAGATTCCCAATCAGCGGGTGCCGCAGTACACGGACGACGAGAGACAGCGGATACAGAAGGCCTTCGGTTATACCTACGACGAGTTGAAGACCAGCATTCTGCCCATGGCGAAAAACGGCGGGGAGGCCATCGCCGCCATGGGTGTGGACACGCCGCTGCCGGTGCTGAGCAAGACCCACCACCCGCTTTTCCACTATTTTAAGCAGCTCTTTGCCCAGGTGACCAACCCGCCCATAGACGCCATCCGCGAGGAGATTGTGACCTCCACCACGGTGTACATAGGCACGGAGGGGAATCTGCTGCAGGAGTCCCCGGAGAACTGCAAGGTGCTGAAGGTGAACAATCCGATTCTGACCACCACGGACCTGCTCAAAATCAAGAATATGAAGGTGGAGGGCTTCAGGGTTGAGGTGGTCCCCATCACCTACTATAAGAATACCAGCCTGGAGCGGGCCATTGACCGGCTGTATGTGGAGGCCGACAGAGCCTACCGAGACGGCGCCAATGTACTGATTTTATCCGACAGAGGCGTGGACGAGAACCATGTGGCTATCCCTTCTCTGCTGGCGGTGTCCGCCCTGAACCAGTATCTGGTGCGCACGAAGAAGCGTACCCGTGTGGCGCTGATTCTGGAGTCGGGAGAACCCAGGGAGGTGCATCACTTTGCCACGCTGCTGGGCTATGGAGCCTGCGCCATCAATCCCTACCTGGCTCAGGAATCCATCAAGGAGCTGATCGACAACAATATGCTGGACAAGGACTACTATGCGGCGGTGGACGACTACAACAGCGCCGTGCTCCATGGGATTGTAAAGATCGCCTCCAAAATGGGTATCAGCACGATACAGTCCTATCAGGGTTCCAAGATTTTCGAGGCCATAGGCATTGACCAGACGGTGATTGACAGATATTTTGCCGGCACGGTGAGCCGGGTGGGAGGTATCACTCTCAAAGATATTGAGAAGGATATGGACCGGTTGCACTCCATGGCTTTTGATCCGCTGGGACTTTACAATGACCTGACTCTGGACAGCCCGGGCCATCACAAGCTGCGCAGCGGCGGCGAGGAGCATCTATACAATCCCGCCACCATCCATCTGCTGCAGGAGTCCACCAGGCGGGGCGACTATGATATGTTCAAGCAGTATACCGCTCTGGTAAACGACGAGAATTCGGTGAGAAATCTGCGCGGGCTGATGGATTTTGCCTATCCGAAAAAGGGCGTTCCCCTGGAGTCGGTGGAGTCCGTGGAGAGCATTGTGACCCGCTTTAAGACCGGGGCCATGTCCTATGGCTCTATCTCCAAGGAAGCCCATGAGACTATGGCCATCGCCATGAACCGCTTACACGGCAAGAGCAATTCCGGTGAGGGCGGCGAGGAGCCGGAGCGGCTGACGGTATCGCCGGACGGCTCAAGCCGCTGTTCCGCTATCAAACAGGTGGCCAGCGGGCGTTTTGGCGTGACCAGCCGCTATCTGGTCAGCGCCCAGGAGATACAGATCAAGATGGCCCAGGGGGCAAAGCCCGGAGAGGGCGGTCATCTGCCCGGCGGCAAGGTATATCCCTGGATCGCCAAGACCAGGCACTCCACCCCCGGCGTGTCCCTGATCTCTCCGCCGCCGCATCACGATATATATTCCATTGAGGATCTGGCGCAGCTGATCTACGATCTGAAGAACGCCAATACCCGAGCCAGAATTTCCGTGAAACTGGTGTCCGAGGCGGGAGTGGGCACGGTGGCCGCGGGCGTGGCAAAGGCCGGCGCCCAGGTGATTCTGGTGTCCGGCTATGACGGCGGAACCGGTGCGGCGCCCAGAAGTTCCATTCACAATGCGGGACTGCCCTGGGAGCTGGGGCTGGCGGAGACGCACCAGACGCTGATCATGAACGGTCTGCGAAACAAAGTGCGTATCGAGACGGACGGCAAGCTGATGAGCGGCAGAGATGTGGCCATTGCGGCCATACTGGGGGCGGAAGAGTTCGGCTTTGCCACTGCGCCCTTGGTGACTATGGGCTGCGTCATGATGCGGGTGTGCAATCTGGATACCTGTCCTGTGGGCGTGGCTACCCAGAATCCGGAGCTGCGCAAGAACTTTAGAGGCAAGCCGGAGTATGTGGAAAATTTCATGCGCTTTATCGCCCAGGAATTGCGGGAATACATGGCCCGTCTGGGGGTCAGGACCGTGGAGGAGCTGGTGGGGCGCACGGATCTGCTGAAGGTGAGGGCGGATCTGACCCAGAGACAGCAGGAGATAGATTTATCCCGCATTTTAGACAACCCCTATGTGGGCATGAAAAAGAGCGCAGCGTTTGATCCCAAGCAGGTGTATGATTTTGAACTGGAAAAGACACTGGATGAAAAAGTGCTGCTGAAACAGCTTTCCAAGGCTATAGATGCAGGGCAGAAACGCAGTGTCACCGTGGATGTGGGCAACACAGACAGGGCCTTCGGCACGATTCTGGGCAGCGAGATCACCCGCAGGTTCGGGGATACGCTGGAGGAGGATACCTACCATGTGCTGTGCAATGGCGCGGGCGGGCAGTCCTTTGGCGCATTCATCCCCAAGGGGCTGACACTGGAGCTGGTGGGTGACTCCAACGATTATTTCGGCAAGGGGTTGTCCGGCGGCAAGCTGGTGGTGTATCCGCCCAAGGGGAGCCGTTTTAAGGCGGAGGAAAATATTATCATCGGCAATGTGGCCATGTACGGGGCCACCAGCGGCAAGGCCTTTATAAACGGCATGGCGGGCGAGCGTTTCTGCGTGCGCAACTCCGGGGCGAGAGCGGTGGTGGAAGGCGTGGGCGACCACGGCTGCGAGTATATGACCGGAGGCTGCGTGGTAGTGTTGGGACGCACCGGCAAGAATTTTGCCGCAGGTATGAGCGGCGGTGTGGCCTATGTGCTGGACGAGGGCAATGACCTGTATAAAAGGCTGAATAAGGAGATGGTCTCCTCCTATGAGATCACTTCCAAATACGATGTGCAGGAGCTGAAAGAGATGATCCGGGAGCATGTGGCAATGACCGGCTCCGCCAAGGGCAGGGAGGTGCTGGACCGCTTTGGGGAGTATCTGCCCAGGTTCAAGAAGATTATCCCTCACGATTACGAGCGGGTGCTTAAGACCATCGTGCAGATGGAGGAGAAGGGACTGAGTGCGGAGCAGGCCCAGATCGAGGCGTTTTACGCCAATACAAGGAAGTGAGTGTACTGCAAAAATGAGACGCTCCAGGTGGGTAATCATTCCCGTGTGGACACGCTTTCGCGGAGCAACTTGTTTGCTCCAATTTACAGCGTAGCAGTGCTAAACTCGTGCCGAATTACATTCGGCATACCCTCACAGAGTTTGCACAGCAAACTCGGCACTGACGTGCTCAAGGAGTTGTGCCTAAAGCACAACTCCTGTCCTCACGGAAACAATTACCCGCCTGAAGCTGGTTATTGCGATATCAAATGCAGTACTGGCGAAAGATGGATTTTCAATCATCTATGAACTCTAATAGGAGGTATGGAGATATGGGAAAACCTACAGGTTTTATGGAATATGAGAGGGAGGTGTCCGCAGCGGCGGCGCCTCTGGAGAGAATTAAGCATTTCCGTGAGTTTCACGAGCATTTGCCCCGGGAGAAACAGCAGCTGCAGGGGGCCAGGTGTATGGAGTGCGGCGTGCCGTTCTGCCAGTCGGGCATGATGCTGTGCGGCATGGCCAGCGGTTGTCCGCTGCACAATCTGATCCCGGAGTGGAACGATCTGGTGTATCACGGCAACTGGGAGCAGGCCTACAAGCGGCTGAAAAAGACCAGCAGTTTCCCGGAGTTTACGTCCCGGGTGTGTCCGGCGCTGTGTGAGGCTGCCTGCACCTGCGGCTTGAATGGGGAGCCGGTGACTACCAAGGAAAACGAGTATGCCATCATAGAGTATGCCTATGAACAGGGCTATGCGGTGGCGGACCCGCCCAAGGTGCGCACCGGGAAAAAGGTTGCTGTTATCGGCAGCGGCCCCTCAGGGCTGGCGGCGGCGGACCAGCTGAACCGCCGGGGACACAGCGTCACTGTGTTCGAACGCTCTGACCGGGTGGGAGGGCTGCTGATGTACGGCATTCCCAATATGAAACTGGAAAAACATGTCATAGACCGCAAGATAAAGATTATGGAGGAGGAGGGCGTGGTATTTCGCACCGGCGTGGATGTGGGCCGGGACGTGAAAGCGCAAAAGCTCCTGCAGGATTTTGACCGGGTGGTGCTTGCCTGCGGCGCCTCCAATCCCCGGGACATCAAGGCGCCCGGAAGGGACGCCAAGGGCATATATTTTGCCGTGGACTTTCTGACGGCCAACACGAAAAGTCTGCTGGATTCTGATTTCGCGGACAAAAAGTATGTGGACACTCAGGGGAAAGCGGTGGTGATCATCGGCGGCGGGGACACGGGCAACGACTGCGTGGGAACGGCCATCCGCCATGGGGCAAGGTCCGTGACCCAGATAGAAATGATGCCCAAGGCCCCGGATAAAAGGGCACAGGACAATCCCTGGCCCCAGTGGCCCAAGGTCTGCAAGACCGATTACGGACAGGAGGAATCCATCGCCCTGTATGGGCATGATCCCCGGATCTATGAGAGTACGGTAAAGGAATTTGTGAAGGACAAGAGTGGGAATCTGAAGGCGGTAAAGGTGGTAAAATTGTCTTGGGAAAAGGACCCGGAGAGCGGCCGCATGAACATGCGGGAGATCCCTGGCAGCGAGCAGACGCTGGAGGCGGACATCGTGCTCATCGCCGCAGGTTTTCTGGGCAGTCAGGACTATGTGACGGAGGCCTTCGGGGTGGAAAGAAATGAGCGCACCAATGTAAAGACTGCGCCGGGACAGTATCGGACCAGCGCAGCGAATGTGTTTGTGGCCGGTGACATGCACCGCGGCCAGTCTCTGGTGGTGTGGGCCATCCGCGAGGGCCGGGAGTCCGCTCAGGCCGTGGACGAAAGCCTGATGGGCTACTCAAACCTGGTGGTGCAATAGTAAAAAAGCAAGCGGTTATGTCACGGGGCGTAACCGCTTGTTTCTTTGCCTGCAATCAGTGCTTGCAATGTGTAGAAAAATGTCGTAATATATACTCAAGTTATTTGAGGTTCATGTTTTTTATTTCTTGAAATCGGTTAATAGCAGACCTGAATCGGGAATAGTTCAAAAAAATCTCCAATTTGACAATAAGTTGATAAGGATGTTATACTTAGAATACTCCGAAAGGAAACGGACCAATGTTTTTATATCATGGGACAAGCTACAGAAGTGCCAGAAATATTGTGGAGTCAGGAATAGATTTAAAAAAATGTGACCCCCTGACGGACAATGCGAGAGGTTTTTATCTATCTGAAAAGATGGAATTTGCTGCCGAAAGGGCGCGCTGCATGACGATGCCCGGAGAAAAGGCAGCAGTGGTAGAGATGCAATACGATGAGAAAAGGGCTAATAATGACTTAAGAGTGCTAGCTTTTGAAGAGGTTTCGGAGGACTGGCAATTCTTTGTCGCATTTAACCGCACAGGACGGGAACATTTTGCGACAATGAATTCTCTTTTTCCTAAGAGATTGCATAACCTTAATTTGTTGTATGATGTGGTAATCGATATACCGGCAGATGCCAGAATTTCCGAGAAAACATATAAAATAGAACAGATTTTGAATATAGTGTCAGAGCAGGAGAACATGGCGGAGAGATATAGGGGTGATGTTTTGCGGTTGATTCGCTCTATTAGCATAGGGAATATTGATCCGCAGGCCAGACAGTATTCTTTTCACACACGGCGCTCCCTAACCTATTTGAAAAATGCGAGGATTATAGAGACAGGCTTTACATATAATTAAGGGGGAAAGATAAGTATTATGAAAATAGAGGTAGCTACTATGAAAAAAGAAGACCTTTCCTTGAAAGAAGTCTCCCTGTCTGCAATAAGGCAGATACTCGTCGCGCAATATAGCGTGTCAGAAGAGCAAGCCGGTCAGATGATAGAAGACAGTGGGATTGAAATTTTTTTTGAAAGAGATGCGGAAATAGCGGCTCACACCTCGTACAGAACCTGGGCACAAAGGGTGTATGAGCAGGTTAAGGAGTATGATGACATCACACTTTCTCTGGCGCAGGCTCGATTAGCAGAGCAGCGGTTAATGGGATAAAGGCTCCCCATATCATAATATTCTCGGAGATAAGAGCGTAGATGGCTGTCCCCTATTCGGGGACAGCCATCTCCTGTAATTCCAGATACTGGGCCAGCCGCTCAAAATGCGCGATCAACTCGTCTCCCCATAGATAGAGTTCACTCCGCCACGGATGCCCCAGCATGCCGAAGGACCAGTCCGACGCAATGAAAAAGTAGTAATCTCCATTGGGCCAGTAGCTGGGGAAATATACATTACAATCCCGTTCATCATCGTGGTAGTGGTAATACAGAGGAATCCGCTCGCGGGGATTGAAAGTAAAGCAGTCGTGACAATAGTCCAGCGCATAGAGGAATCCGTCCTCCGGGACAAGGGACTCAAAAATCTCGTTTATCCGCGACTCCTGCTCCTGGGTCCAACCGTGTTCTCCCAGCCGATATAACCGATAGGGATGCGGGAAAGAAAAGGGACTCTTATCCGGATTCCACATGGGGCTAAATTGATATTCGCCAAACATCCTGTCCCACAGCTGGTCCTTCAGTTCCCGATCCAGTATAACTTTCATTGCGGTTTTCTCCTTCCTCAACGCAGATAATAGAACGTGACAATATTTATTTTAGCAGGGAATTGCTGTCAGGTCAATCGTGGGAAAGCACGATCCTTTCCGCCCTGGTGCAGGCCATAATATCACCCAGAGACCTCTCATAAAACTCTCTGAGACTCTCCGGGCAGGAGATGACCAGCTGCGGGATGGGGTCCTTCATGGACATCTGTTTTTCCGATTTGTCCTTGCGCACCTGGGCGATGACGCCCTCCAGATGTGCCCCGAAAGCGAGGTACTCTTCTTGTACCTGTCCGGTGGTCCAGAGTGTCTGATGCAGGGAAAGCTCCTGCTCGTATTTTCTGTAAAAATCTTGGTAGATATACTCCGTCATATAGGGCGTATAGATGGCATACAATTTTAAGATGCCCAACAGACCATAATAAACCGCAATCTGCCCGGAATATCTCTGGGCCGCCCCATGTTTCTCCGGCTGGTACAGCCTCTCCTTTGCAATCTCGATATAGTTGTCGCAGAAATCCCTCCAGAACAAGTTGTCGATCTCGTGTCTGGCCTGCCCGATCTCATAGTCCTCCAGCAGGGCAGTGGCCTTTAAGGTGGTCTCGTTTACCCGCTGCAGAATCCATCTGTCCACGGGCAGCAGTTCAGACTCCTCATACTCTGCGGGCTTTGTGAAATCCTGTAACTGCAGGATGGCAAATCTTGCGGCATTGTACAGTTTGTTGAGGAAACGCCGGGCTATTTTCAGTTCCTCCACGCCAAAAAATGTATCCGTCCCCAGTTTACTGTTTGCCGCCCAGTAGCGGATGGCGTCGGCGGAGTGGGTCTCAATCAGCGCCATGGGGGAGGAGGAGGCATTGTTTTTAGATTTGCTGATCTTTTCGCCGGGCTTTGCCAGCACGTAACCGCTTATCATAATGTCTCTCCAGGGAATCTGTCCCGTGTGGTACAGGCTCCTTACGATGGTGTAAAACGCCCAGGTGCGAATGATTTCATGGGCCTGGGACCGCATGCCCATGGGCAGGATATCCTCGCCATACCTGGCGTTGATAAGCGGGGTTATGGAAGAGGTGGCCCAAGTGTCGAAAACCGCCTCCTCCGGCACAAAGCTGTCACACCCGCAGCTGCAGGGGCGCAGCGGCTGGCTCTCCAGAGGATTCACAGGCAGCTGAGACTCCTGTGCAAAGACGGGCTGCCCACAGCTTTGGCAGTACCAGACGGGAAAAGGAACCCCAAAATATCTCTGCCGGGAGATGCACCAGTCCCATTTCAGGTTTTCCACCCATATCCGATAGCGGTTCTTCATATGCTCCGGGTGCCATCGGATTTCGTCCGCGGCCTTGAGGAACCGCTCCTTTTCGGAGAGCACGTCAATATACCACTGCCTGGAGGGGATGAATTCCACGTCTCTTCCGCAGCGCTCATGAATGGCGACCATATGACAGATGGTCTCCTGTCTGTCCAGGAGTCCTTTTTCCCGTAAAAGCTCTATTATGTGGGTTCTGGCATTGGCGACCTTCATGCCGCCGATGAAAGCCACGTCCTCCTGAATCGTGCCGTCCGGTAGGATAACCTTTTTATAGGGAAGGCTGTGTTTCTGATACCATTCCATGTCCGTGGAGTCCCCGAAGGTGGCGCACATTACCACGCCGGTTCCCTTGTCCGTTGCCACCGCCTCATCCGTCATGACGGGGATCTGAAAACCGTACAGGGGCACGGTGGCCTGCAGCCCCACATAACGCCGGTATCTGGAATCCTCCGGGTGGACAAAAATACATACGCAGCCCGCCAACAGCTCCGGCCTTGTGGTTGCGATGGGCAGATTCCCCAGGGGCGTCTCAAAAGACAGGTAATTAAAGGTGGTCTCGCACTCCCGAGTCTCCAGTTCCGCCTGGGCTATAGAGGTTCGGCACTCCGTACACCACAGCACGGGCGACTCCTTCATATAGGCCTTGCGGCTCTTAGCCAGTTCGATAAAGGCTTTCTGGGATGTTTTCTGGGACAGGTCCGATATGGTCTGGTACTGCAGGCTCCAGTCCACGCTGAATCCCAGACGCTGCCACAGTTTCCGGAATTCTTCTTCATATTGTTCCACAGTCTTTAAGCATTTTTCCCGAAAGACGCTTCGGGGCAGCATGTGCGCCCTTATCTTTTCATCCCGCTCCACTAAGCGCTCCGTGGGTAGACCGTTGTCGTCAAAGCCGAAGGGATAGAATACGTCATAGCCCTGCATCCGCTTGAATCGGGCTATCATCTCCGCCTGGGTGTAGGAAAAGACATGGCCGATGTGGAGCTGCCCGCTCACTGTGGGGGGCGGGGTGTCGATGGAGAAGATGGGGCCTCTCTTCCCGTGCCGGTACTTGTAGATACCCTGCTGCGCCCACATTTGCTCCAGTTCTTTCTCTGTTTTCTGAAAATCATACTTCTGATCCATATGGATACCTCCTATTAGAGTCCCGCATATTCCCTGCCGGCACACAGGGATGGTGAACAATATCCGGCCGCCTCGGCATCCAGATATTGTTCAGTGCGCCTTACGGGAATATGCTGTTTAATAGTTTTTACAAAAACAGACAAAAAAATCGCCCTAAGCCAATGCTTAGGGCGAACAACATGTCCGTGGTACCACCTAAATTCAGAAATACTTCTGCACTCATTACAATACGGGAAAATCCATTCGTACGATGGCCTTCCGATATCGCTCCCCCTGATAACGGTGGGGATCTCCGTTGGAACCTACTAAGCATATCCTGTTCGGCCCAAAGCTCAAAGGTCACTTCCATACGCCCTTCACGAAAGTTCTCACCAGCCACTTTCTCTCTGTCCATCCGGAAACGTATGTACTTCTCCTCGTCGATGCCTTTTTGTCTGTATTTGTTATGGCATGGAGAGCCGTTTGGTACGCCATGTCCTGAATAAGGTTATTATACCATGTGTTTGGAGAATGTCAAGGTCTCTCTCCAAAAGTCCGATAAACTGTAAATTCGGCATTTTCGGCAATCGGCTCCTGCAAATGCAGACTGTCCACAATAAAATCGACTTCATCGGTATTGTAATAGCTGAGATCTATTACCACCAGCGTGGGATAGCGCTCGGGAAAATGTGACCAATATTCCAGCAGACGGTTGTCAAAAGTGGGCGTGCTGATGGTGGAGGGAACTGCAATTCTGCTGTCTGTCAGAAGATAGTACAGGCTGTGTACCCCTACATACAGAAGGGAATCTTCGGGGGTGCAGCAGTCTGTCAGCAGTTCCGCATAGGAATTATAGGCATAACCATATAAATAGGCATAGTAAATATTTCTGGCAGGACCGGACAGCGCCTTTTGACGGACAAAGAAAATATTGGAGCGAAGCCCCTGGTTTTCACACACCATAAAGCCTTTTGCAAACAGAGTGACTGCCAGCAGGCCCAATGTTGCCAGGGCGGCCGGCCATTTGCAGGGGATAGTCTTTTCACCGGATGAAACAGGGCAAGGTCCCGGTCCCTCCGCCAGCAACAGGATGGCGGGGATAAGGCCGCTTGCCAGATAGGAACCGGTCACGCTGATGGTGGTGTTGGTGACAAGAAGGGCTGTAAACCACACGAATCCACCGCAGACAGAACCGATCCAGAATAATGTGCGGTATTGGGAATCGCCCGGGAACCGCCTTTTTTGGCAGGCCCAAATGCCAAATCCATATAAAAGATAAAAATACAGCAGGGGATAATGGAAGTTCAGGCTGTCCCCCAGCCAGATAATGATTTGCTCCGCATAGCTGACACAAAGGATGCAGCAGGAGAAAAAATACCAGAGCGGCCACCTGCGGCCGCGCTTATGGGTGACAAAACGATACAACAGGGTAAAAATGCATGCCAAAAGCGTCAGGGCACACAGATGGGGCAAAAACCCCCATAATTCCCTGCCATAACTTGCAAGGCGCTGGGCAAACGAGGCAGAGTGAAAGCCGTCCGTCATCATCTGCCGCAGCCCGAAGAGAAACTCAGGAAACGTCATATGGGACAGGAAAAAGGCAATATAGCCCCCGCCCAACAGAATACAGACCGCAGCCAGAATACCTGCATCCTTTAAAAAGGATTCAGGCCGTATCTTTTTCAGGCAGAGTACATAGACGGGAACCGCCAATATACAGGAGGGGTAAGACAACACCAGGCCGCAGAGAAAGACTCCCGCAGCGCCCAGCCACAGGCGGCTGTGTTCTGAATAACAGGCCCTGAAAAGGCACAACATGGTCAGGACGCTAAACCACACCAGCATATTGGCAAATTCGGGAGTTTGAATTTGTTTTGGGAGCGTATTATAAAAAAAGACTGCGGACACGAGAGCGCCAAAACGTGAAAAAGATATCTTAAGGGTACGGTACATAAAGATACTGATGGCCGCCTGCAAAAGGGCGCCACAGACGCGCAGGTACAGCACCATGTATTCCGAAGTGCCTGTGAGAGTCCGGTATAACCAACATAAACCGGCGGTCAGAAAGCCGGAGGTCTGATGAGGTTCCCAGATCTCAAGGAACATCCGGTCCTCTGACAGAATACGCCAGGACAGGGTAATAGCATATTCCTCATCAATGTTCATGTTAAATAAACATACCTTGATCGTTGCCAAAAAGGACAACAGGATGAGAAAAATGCTAAAGCCATAAAAGAGAATTTTTTTTTGCATGGTTTTATAACTCCATTCTCAGCATGGGAAATCACGAGGTTAAGCCTCTGTCTGATGCCGCCTGGCAAGGCCGGGCAGTAAAAACAGCAGTGTATGCGAAAGTTGTCCGTATCTCCATATCAGCTCCGTCATGCCGAATACGGCGATGGAGGCAAACAGGAGCAGCGCCACCAGAAACGGTGTATTGGCCTTATCCCGGATACAGGCAGATAAAAGGCGTATACCGGAAACCATCAGATAGATCAGGAATACAAGCCCCGCCGGGATACCATAGTTAAAGGCATACTGTAAGACCACGTTGTGGGCATGGGGGGCAAAGTAGGTCTCTCTCACTTGAACACCGTTTTCTGAATCGGCATGTCCCCACAGATTCAGCCGGGAGAGATACTGTTGGTAAATGGTAAATCTGGTGGTTACGGATTTGGACCCTGATGGTGTCCCGCCCCCCGGGGAAGGCGTCGGCTCGGGAGGCGTCGTGGCCTCTTGGGCAGCAGGAGCAGGGTAAAACTGTACAGCGGTCAACATGGGAAGAAACTGGGAATCCACCCTTGAAGAAGTTCCGGATACTGTAATATTGGTAAAGATCCTTCCAAAATTTTCCTGTAACACATCCCGCCAGTCCGTATATTTTTCAGAATCATAGGCGTCCCAGGAATGTACTTTCTCCTCGGAATATTCCGTCATAAACCAGATGGGGTGATGGAACACAGGGGGCAGATATCTTACAGCGCCGTATACGATGGGAAAACTCAGCACACTGACCAGAATCATGCCACAGACATAGACAAGCCCCTTTTGCAGACGTTTTCCCCGTTGTTTCCACAGGGTGATCCCACAGCCCAGCAGGGTGGCCGCCGTCATGCCCAGAATAGCGCTCCGGCACATGGTCAGCAGGACAAAGGACCACATGGCACAGGCAAAACAGAAACTTCCCCACTTCAAAAGAGGATGGGTCTTTTTTGTTTCCAATATACAGAAATTTCCAAGAAATACACAGTAAGCTATCTGATAGAAAAGGGCGTTCATATTGGTGTTAGCGTACATGCCCAGATAGCGCAGCGTGTCATAAGGGCGGAAGACAAAGGCCAGCCCCTGCAACACAAAAAAGGCTGTCAAAACAGCGCCCCCCAAAGCCTTCAGCATCCAGTCACATTCCTGTGCAGTGAAATCCGTAAGATATATCAGCACGACGGACAGGCAGAGCAAAGCCCCAATATACCTGTCATGCCTGGACAGGAGCATCAGAACCAATAGCAGAGATAGTATCCCAAGGCCCAAATGGTTGCTGCGGGGCAGACTTTTTCGTGAAAGTATGGCAAAGACTGTCTGCAGGAGCACAAAACAATATAGGACAGCCGCAATCACGCCGCTGAGCAGTTGATAGTGATAATAGGTTTTCGGCCACTCCAGATACAGCACAAGGGCCGCCCCTATGGCATAGATCAGGGACAGAACTAAAAACGGGAGTCTGCGGAAACTGGAAAGGGGATAATGACTCAGGGAAATGCAGCTTAACACAATCAGCACAATATTCGGGCATACAAGCTGTATCTCTCCGGAGGCGCTGCCGATGCGCTGGTCACAGATACAGAATATAAAAAAGCATATAAAATAGAAACATATTTTTAAATGGTCTATTTTAACAAGCCTCTTCATATTGTAACTCCTTTCTGAAAGTTTAGTGATTTTTATGATTCTATCACAAAACCGCAGGGGGGTCAAATATTACTTTCTTAAGTTTGATGTGCGGGAAAAATGTGGATTCTTGAGGAGACCAATAGCCGGGCATTTAAAACTGCTCCCAGAATAATAACCGGCAGTTGGTTATAAAGTTGTCTGTTGTTGGCCTCCCACACCATCAGAAACAGCATGATACCCACCAAGGACAGATCGGCAATGGCCTTTATCACGGGTATCTCTCTCCTCTTGATCAGGTGGCGGAGGGTTGCCATAGCGCCCAGAAAATAGACAGTATATATGGAAAAAATAAAACAAAAGCATAGCTGTGAGGCTCGCCAGTAGTATTTTCCCCAGGGAGAAAAAAGCTCATACAACAGATTGTGTTCGTTGATTGCATAGTAGGTGTAGTTGGCGGCTCCAAAGGTTCCGCTGGCAAAATTAAACCGGGTCTTCCCGACAAGATGGGTGATATCCCAAAAGTTGCGGTAGTTTTCTTGAATATATTGCAGGGCATATTTCGTCTTTTCAGCCTTGCTGGGCAGGGAGAGGGTATAGGTGACGTAATCCCAGTTGTCGTTCCAGCCTCCGTTTCCCTTCATTCCCAAGGCGACCCAATTAATGGCAGGATTACTGGTCTGCTTTGATATATTCCAGATATCATAGGTTCCGGCCCAGAGGTCAACCGATTTCCAGGAGACAATTGCAAAGAGCACAAACACGCTGAGATATCCCCATTTTTTCAGAGACTGACGGCAGAAACAGAATACAATAAAGCCGGCTATAAGTGGAATGAATACGGTGACTTTTATAGATATTCCGATTCCGGTGGATATCCCTGCCAGGGCCAGCAGCAGGGCAGCCTTCCATTTATGTGCAGCCTCAAAGCTCAACCGGATAAGGGCCAGAGCTAAGACTCCCGTCATGAAACTCATGCTGTCGGTATAAAATGCCTGCACGTTGGCCCAGATCGGCAGTGTACACACGAACATTAAGAGAATAGGAATGCGATATTGTCTGCGCTCCTCTCTGGAATCACCCACCAAAATCCCTGCGCTCCAGACAGCTCCCAGTACCAGACATATGCTCAGAATCAGTACAAAGTAAAAAGGGTCTTGAAAGTGCAAGGCCTTTGAAATCTTAAAGAGAATACTCAGGAAAAGCATGGGTTTTATGTTGTTGGAATAAGTCTGAAAGTAGAACGGTGTTGTAAATGCCCGTCCCTCGGTCAATTCCAACGCACCGTTCCAAACCTGCAGGTAGTCTTCCAAAGAATAGGGGGAATTGCGTCCGATACAGCTCATTATATATAGAGAAACACCGAAGAGAACCAGCAGCGCCGCATAAAGCCAAGTATTCCTTTTGAGTCTTTCACATGGTAGTTTGTCCCAGAGCCATAAGACGAAAAGAAAAAAAGCTGTTCCTATAACAGTTCCCACAGCCATTTGCCACGGGAAAAGATTGTTTTGTGGGCCTGTGATTGACAGGATAATGATTAATCCCAATAAGACTATCTGCACTATATAAATGAACGTCCATATTGATACACAGATTTTGTTGGATATCTTCAGCATTTTGGTCTCCTAGTTAAAACGTTTTTTACACCTTAATATATATCGGGACTACGATAGTACTGCCGACAGTTCACAACCACCATCCTGGGGAGCCACGATTAAGAGACAATCTCTTGGCCGGATATGTTCAAGCGATAGGACATGGGTATGGCGTATTTAACATCAACGCAATAAAGCAAGGTATATGAAACGGTTCCTTTTGATAGATAAAGTTTCAACTCTTACGCTATTATAAGTGATTAGTTTCACAATGTCTACCTTTTATAACATTTTTCCCCTTCTTTCTACATCTTCTGTAAAACGCCGAGCTGCTCATCCCCAATTTTTCGACGGCTTGTCGTATTGTGATCTATGCTCTTGATCACCTCTTTTCATTTTCTTTATCAATTTTTTGTATCCCGCTCTCTGAAAATCCTTGCCGGATATTTTGTCCAGATAAATGCATTGGGGGGAAATTCCTCTGCCTTGCATGGCCAGGAGCTGACGCTCCGGGTTCTGGTCTTTAGTGGATACTCTGATATAGCCGTATTGCTGCATTGCTTTGTCCTCCTGTAATTTTGCAATTTATGTTTTGTGGAATTACAAAATATAATAGAACAGGTAGGCGCAAGAAGTAATAATTTTTGTATCGCCTGAAAAAACACTTGCCAAACGGGAAAAAAAGCGGTTAAATAGTACTGATAGATAAACTATGGAAAGGTATGGTTATAACACAATGGCTAACCAATTAGTACCCAGGGGATACAAATCCCAGCTGAATTTGTATGAGACCCAGGTTGCGATCAAGACCGTGAAGGATTTCTTTCAGAGCCTGCTGGCAGAGCGCATGCACTTGCTGCGCGTGTCCGCGCCGCTTTTCGTTGCTCCGGAATCCGGCATGAACGACAATCTGAACGGCGTGGAGCGGCCGGTTAATTTTGACATTAAGGAGCAGGAGGGCCGGGAGGCGGAGATCGTGCAGTCTCTGGCGAAGTGGAAACGCTATGCGCTGCACAAATACGGTTTCTCAGCGGGAGAAGGCCTGTACACGGACATGAGCGCCATCCGCAGGGATGAGATCACCGATAATATCCACTCCATCTATGTGGACCAGTGGGACTGGGAGAAGATCATAGAGCGCGAGCAGCGGAATCTGGACACGCTGAAGGACGTGGTGCGCACGGTGTATAAGGTGCTGCGCAAGACCGAGAAATACATGGCGATTCACTATGACTATATAGAGGAAATTCTGCCCCACGACATTTTCTTTATCACCACCAAAGAGTTGGAGGAGATGTTCCCGAACTACACCCCCAAGGAGAGGGAGTATTACATAACCAAGGCCAAGGGCGCCGTCTGCATCATGCAGATCGGAGACGCGCTGGAGAATGGCAAGCCTCACGATGGCCGGGCGCCGGACTATGACGACTGGGCGCTGAATGCGGATATCGTGGTGTATTACCCTGTGTTGGATATCGCCCTGGAGCTTTCCTCCATGGGTATCCGCGTGGACAGGGAGGCGCTGTTGTCCCAGCTGGAGAAAGCGGGCTGCCCGGAGCGCGCAGAACTTCCCTTCCAGAAGTCCATCCTGGATGAGACCGTTCCCTTCACCATCGGCGGCGGCATTGGCCAGTCCCGAATCTGCATGTTCTTCCTGCGCAAGGCCCACATTGGGGAGGTACAGTGCTCCTTGTGGCCGGAGGAAGTGATGCGGGAAGCGGAGAAGGTGGGTCTGCAGTTGCTGTAGGTTTGCGGCTTTCGCCGAAAGGTAAACTGGCAACATAGTTTTGCTTGACTTCTAATTAGGGGAATGCTATAGTATTAGTGAGCAAGTTAAGAGAGAGACTGCAATCACCTTTGCAGCAAAAGAAACCCCCGGGAGTGCTATTCCCGGGGGTTTCCCTTTCCGTTGAAAAAGCTAATCACGTTGGAAAACTTTTTCCAAAAAACTGCATATGTAATGACTTACAAAACTTGCAGCAACGGAAATGATAAAGTTAAGAAAGAGAGACAAAGCAATCACCTCCCTCCTGCTGGAAGAATCACAGCAAGGCTATTATAACATACCACACTGGGGAAGTACATTAAAAAAACGACACAAACAAATGCAAAATAGGTCTTGACGAATGAACCGGAGTATGCTATGTTAATTAAGCGAGATGGATATTAGGTCTTTTTTTTATGCCTAAAATATAAAACGTTAGACGGCTGCTCCTGCAGCGGAATGGAGGAAATAATGCGTACAAAAATCACTTTAGCATGTACAGAGTGCAAACAGCGTAACTACAATACCACCAAGGACAAGAAGACACATCCCGACCGTATGGAGACCAAGAAGTACTGCAGATTCTGCAGAACCCATACCATGCACAAGGAGACCAAGTAATCGGTTGATTTTGGGACGCAGACGGTATATAACGTATTAGTGGGATGGCGCAGGCACAGCCTATGCTATCCAGAAAAGAGGTAAGTTTGGAACTGACGTTCCAAATACTGATTAACGCAATAACATGAGCTTGTTCATGTTATGCAGAAAAGAGGTAAGAATGGGAGATTCCGCAGAAAAGACCACAAAACCCAAGTTTTTTGATGGGCTTAAGGCCGAGTTCAAGAAGATTTCCTGGCCGGACAGACAATCTACCTTTAAGCAGTCCGTAGCAGTTGTGGCGATATCCATAGTTCTGGGATTTATCATTGCTGTGCTGGATCAGTTCATTAAGTATGGCGTGAATGTCCTGACAACTATTTAGAGCGAGGGTGATTGTATGGCAGAGGCAAAGTGGTATGTGGTTCATACTTATTCCGGATATGAGAATAAGGTCAAAGCCAATATAGAAAAGACCATCGAGAACAACCCTTCCCTGGCAGAGCAGATTCTGGAGGTTCGTGTGCCGCTGGAGGAAGTTGTGGAGATGAAGAACGGCGTCAAAAAGACGGTTCAGCGCAAGATGTTTCCGGGCTATGTGCTCCTGAACATGGACATGAACGATGACACCTGGTATGTGGTGCGCAACACCCGTGGCGTCACCGGGTTCGTGGGACCGGGAAGTAAGCCCGTTCCGCTGACAGAGGCGGAGATGAAACCCCTGGGAATCAAGACGGACAATGTATCCGTGGATTTCGCGGAGGGAGACAGCATATCGGTGGTGGCCGGTGTGTGGAAGGACACCGTGGGTGTTGTCCAGAAGATGGACTTCGGCAAGCAGACGGCTACCATCAACGTGGAGCTGTTTGGCAGAGAGACCCCTGTGGAAATCAGTTTCGCAGAGATCAGAAAGTTATCCTAAAGGTATTTTCCGGGCGGGCGTGTCCCTCTCGGTGAATATAGCCGGCAGTTCTTCGGAACTGGGCGGCGGCAGGGCGGACGCCCTGGCAGCGTAGGGATGCGGCGGCGTGAAACCCCGCGGTGTTCCAGTGGGAGCAAGACCCGGATATACTGTATCTGAGTACAAAGTATTCGGAGCGCTTGCGCCGGATTACCACATTTATAGGAGGTGCCACTATGGCAAAGAAAGTAGAAGGATATATCAAGTTACAGATTCCTGCCGGCAAAGCTACACCGGCTCCGCCTGTTGGTCCTGCACTGGGTCAGCACGGTGTCAACATTGTTGAATTCACCAAGCAGTTCAACGCCAGAACAGCAGATAAGGGTGATCTGATCATCCCTGTTGTCATCACTGTATATGCGGACAGAAGCTTTAGTTTCGTTACCAAGACTCCGCCTGCAGCAGTACTGCTCAAGAAGGCATGCAACTTGAAGACTGCGTCTGCAGTTCCTAACAAGACCAAGGTTGCTACCATTTCCAAGGACAAGGTTCGCGAGATCGCGGAGATGAAGATGCCGGATCTGAACGCAGCGAGCATCGAGGCGGCCATGAGCATGATCGCCGGTACCGCAAGGAGCATGGGTATTGTTGTTGAAGACTAAACACTAATTGATTTGGGAGACAATTTGCAAAAAATTGTCGCTGGAACCTAGGAGGTATGATAATGAAACGTGGTAAGAAATATGTAGAAGCTGCAAAGCTGGTTGACAGAGCAACTTTCTATGAGCCCGCAGAGGCGATTGCGCTGGCAAAGAAAACTGCAGTTGCAAAATTTGACGAGACGATCGAGGTACACATCAGAACCGGCTGTGATGGCCGTCATGCGGATCAGCAGATCCGTGGCGCAGTGGTACTGCCCAACGGAACCGGTAAGACCGTAAAGGTGCTGGTGTTTGCCAAGGGTGACAAATTGAATGAGGCAGAGGCTGCCGGCGCAGATTATGTAGGCGGCGAGGAGCTGATCCCGAAGATTCAGAATGAGGGCTGGCTGGATTTTGACGTTGTGGTTGCCACCCCTGATATGATGGGCGTGGTTGGCCGTCTGGGTAAGGTTCTGGGCCCCAAGGGTCTGATGCCCAACCCCAAGGCAGGTACTGTGACCATGGACGTCACCAAGGCCATCAACGATATTAAGGCCGGTAAGATCGAGTACAGACTGGATAAGAACAACATTGTGCATGTTCCCGTGGGTAAGGCGTCCTTTACGGAAGAGGCTCTGCAGGAGAACTTTAATGCACTGATGGATGCCATTGTAAAGGCTAAACCCAGCGCCCTGAAGGGTCAGTATCTGAGAAGTATCACCCTGACCTCCACGATGGGCCCTGGCGTAAAGGTCAGCGTAGCCAAGTTCTAAAGGCACGGTTATCAAGTGGATAAGGAACCTTCCCTTATGGGAGGGTTCTTTTTATCAGAAGGAAAACAGGCATGAGAAAGCTGTGGAAAATGTGGAATAGCCTAAAATATAAAGATATCGTGTGGGCGCTGCTGGGATTGCTGGCGGTGAGCCTTATCACGCTCCCCTATCTGGTGCTGGGGGAGGGCAGCTATGTGCAGGTGCACGACCAGCTGGACGGCGAGGTGCTGAACTACATGTATCAGGCCAGATACCTGGGCCGGGGAAATGTGATTCCCCAGTTTATGAACGGAATGGACAAAGCCTCCATGCTGCCTCCGGCCCCCCTGGGAGTGCTGCTCTACAAAATCCTCCCTCCCTTTGCCGCCTATGGCGTGATGCATTGGCTCTGCCTGATCGTGGGATTTCTGGGTATGTATGGTCTGGGCAGAAAGCTGGGGCTGCGGGCCCCTGTGAGCTGGGCCACAGCCTGTCTGTTCTGCTATATTCCCTTTTATCCCGTCTATGGACTGGCGGCGCTGGGGCAGCCCATGCTGACGCTGTGCGGCCTGGGCCTGAGAGAGGAAAAAACGACAAAAGTCTCAAGGCGGGTATGGTACTTTTTGGGCATTGCCCTGTTTGCGGCATGCTCCTCCCTGACACTGGTGGGATTTGTGTGGGTGGCTGTGGGATTTCTCTGGACGGCTTATCTGGCGGTGGGCAGACGGCGAAACGGTTTTGGCCCCGCGCTGCGGGCAGGCGGCGGCACTCTGACGCTGTTGGGCGTCTATCTGGCGTGCAACGCGGACCTGCTGCGCAGTCTGACGGGAGAGGGATTTGCGACCCACAGGCAGGAGATGGCTCTGCGGGCGGCGGAGCATCCGCTGGCATCCCTAAAGGAGCTTATTTTCAGCGGCGGCTCCTACTCGCCAGTGTACTCCGCGGGGATACTTGCGGCGGCGGTGCTGCTCACGCTGGTGACGCTACTGTCCGCTGGCAGACGTGGCTCCCTCGTGAAAAGTCTCCGCGGCATCTGGGGCCTGATCGGTCTGATTTTTCTGTGCGCCCTGCTGGCGGTATTGTGGAACTGCGGGCCGGTGGTGTCCCTGCGGCTGTCCGTGGGAGGTATGATAACCTATTTTCAGGCAGACCGGGTCTACTGGTGTTTCCCTTTTCTGTGGATGTTGGTGCTGGGGCTGGTCCTGGAGAATATCTGCAGGCTGGGAGAGCAGCCGGAAACCCGGCAGAGCAAAGCTCTGTGGCCGCGTCTGGCAGTCTGCGCCGCCTGCCTGCTGTTGCTGGGCGTCGAGGGACTGCAGGTTCTGAGAGACAGCACTCTGAATAAAAATATCCGGCTGATGTTGTTTGCGGATTACAGGCAGGTGACGTGGGAGAGCGTCTATATGGAGGACGTGTTCGCACGGATTGACCGGGCTATAGGGGAGGATAAGGAAAACTACAGCGTGGTGAGTCTGGGGATCTATCCCTCTGTGGCGCTGTATCACGGCTACACCTGCGCCGACGGATACTCCAATAACTATGATCTGGAATACAAGCATCGGTTCCGGCAGGTGATGGCCCGGGAACTGGAGGAGAATGAGGAGAGCAGGCGCTATTTTGACGACTGGGGCAATCGGCTGTACCTGGCGGGAGCGCCCTACGGCATAAACGGCATGGTGGGAAAGGGTCAGGCGGGCTATACAGAGCTGGATTATGATCTGGACGCCATGAATTCCCTGCATATCCGGTATCTGCTGGCGGCGGCTCCGGTGGAACTGAGCCTTTTAAGCCGGGAGCAGACCGCTCTGACACTGGAGCTGGTGGAGGGCAGTCCCTTCACCGATGACACCGCCTACTATGAGGTTTGGGTATACCGGATCTGCAATCCGTGAAAAAATTGCTGACTTGAAAAAGTAAATTCTAGTGCAGGACTAAATTCCACCGTATTTT
>CAYLIM010000056.1:0-23250 GCA_964383805.1 uncultured Acetatifactor sp. | reverse complement strand
AAATCATTTTTGCGGCGGCGGATGTATCCGAGCAGATTTCCACGGCCAGCAAGGAGGCTTCCGGCACAGGCAACATGAAATTCATGCTGAACGGCGCTCTGACCCTGGGCACCATGGACGGCGCCAATGTGGAGATCGTGGAGGAAGTGGGAGAGGAGAACGCTTTTATCTTCGGCCTGTCCTCCGATGAAGTCATAAGCTACGAGAACCACGGCGGCTACAACCCCATGGAGATATTCAACAATGACCAGGATATCCGCAAGGTACTGATGCAGCTGATCAACGGCACCTACTCCCAGGATACGGAGATGTTCAGACACCTTTACAACTCTCTGTTGAACACCCAGAGCACCTCCAGGGCGGATACTTACTTTATCCTGAAGGATTTCAAGGCCTACGCGGAGGCCCAGAAAAAGGTGGAGGCCGCCTACAAGGACGAGGCTGGCTGGGCCAGGAGCGCTATCCTCAATGTGGCATGCTCCGGCAAATTCACCTCCGACAGAACCATACAGCAGTATGTGGATGAAATCTGGCATCTGGACAAAGTGACGATCGTATAACATAATTAGGAGAGATATTTATGATTAAATTACTGGAAGGCGGCGCATATCTGCTGAATAGCAGTGAACTCATACCGGACAGCGCAGACGCCCTCGCTGCCGTCAGGGCAAAAACCGGCAGAGATACAACCCGGGAGGAGGCGGCTCAGAACACTATCGCCTATGGCATTTTGAAGAGCCACAACACCTCCGGCAGCATGGAAAAGCTGAAAATCAAGTTTGACAAACTCACCAGCCACGACATTACTTTTGTGGGCATTATTCAGACTGCCCGGGCATCGGGATTGACGAAATTCCCTATGCCCTATGTGCTGACCAACTGCCACAATTCACTGTGCGCAGTGGGCGGCACCATCAACGAGGATGACCACATGTTTGGTCTGTCCTGCGCAAAAAAATACGGCGGTATCTATGTGCCTCCTCACCAGGCGGTCATCCACCAGTTTGCCAGAGAGATGCTGGCCGGCGGCGGTAAAATGATCCTCGGTTCCGATTCCCACACCCGCTACGGCGCGCTGGGAACCATGGCCATTGGCGAGGGCGGCCCGGAGCTGGTTAAGCAGCTTTTGAACCAGACCTATGATATCAACATGCCCGGAGTGGTGGGCGTGTATCTGACAGGGGAGCCGGTGCAGGGCGTAGGTCCTCAGGACGTGGCGCTGGCGATTATCGGCGCAGTCTTTGCAAACGGCTATGTGAAAAACAAAGTGATGGAGTTCGTGGGTCCCGGCGTAGCCGCCCTAAGTGCGGATTTCAGAATCGGTGTGGACGTGATGACCACTGAGACCACCTGTCTGTCCTCTATCTGGCAGACTGATGATCAGATCAAAGAATTTTATGAGATTCATGGCAGGAGCGAGGAGTTTGAGCAGCTCACTCCCGGCCAGGTGGCTTACTATGACGGCATGATCACGGTGGACCTGTCCAAGGTGCGTCCCATGATCGCCATGCCTTTCCACCCCAGCAACACCTATACCATTGAGGAGCTGAACGCGAATCTGATGGACATTCTGGACGAGACGGAGAAACGCGCCCAGGTGAGTCTGGACGGCGCTGTTCAGTTCCATCTGAAGGACAAAGTAAAAAACGGCAAATTCCAGGTGGACCAGGGTATTATCGCAGGCTGTGCGGGCGGCGGTTTTGAAAACATCTGCGCCGCGGCCGACATCCTCAAGGGAAAATATATCGGAAGCGACGGATTTACACTGAGTGTGTATCCGGCCTCCATGCCCGTGTATATGGAACTGATTAAAAACGGCTGCGCGGCAACGATTTTAGAGACCGGAGCAGTGATGAAGACGGCGTTCTGCGGTCCCTGCTTTGGAGCAGGGGACACTCCCGCCAACAATGCCTTCAGCATCCGGCACTCTACCCGGAACTTCCCCAACAGGGAGGGTTCCAAGCTGCAGAGCGGACAGATTTCCTCTGTGGCGTTGATGGACGCCCGCTCCATTGCGGCCACCGCCGCCAACCAGGGCATACTGACCCCGGCCACGGAGTTCGACGGCAACATCGGCAAATACAAATATCACTTTGACAGCAATATTTATGCCAACCGAGTCTTTGACTCCCACGGCGTGGCGGACCCGGAGGCGGAGATCGTGCTGGGTCCCAATATCAAGGACTGGCCTGAGATGGGCGCGCTGCCGGAGAATCTGGTGCTGCGGGTGGTCAGCGAGATTCATGATCCGGTGACTACCACCGACGAGCTGATTCCCTCCGGCGAGACCTCCAGCTACCGCTCCAATCCCCTTGGACTGGCAGAGTTTGCCCTGTCCCGCAAGGACCCTGCCTATGTGGGACGAGCCAAGGACATTCAGAAGGCGGAGAAGGCCCGCATGGCGGGAGAGCATCCCTGTCAGGCACACCCGGACGTAAAGCCTGTCATGGGCGTAATCAAGCAGCAGTTCCCGGATGCCAACCATACCAACACCGGTTTCGGCTCCACGATCTTTGCGGTCAAGCCCGGCGACGGCTCCGCCAGAGAGCAGGCAGCCAGCTGCCAGAAGGTGCTGGGCGGCTGGGCAAATATCGCCAATGAGTATGCCACCAAGCGATACCGCTCCAACCTGATCAACTGGGGTATGCTGCCGTTCCTGATTCAGGAGGGCGAGCTGCCATTCAAGAACCTGGATTACCTTTTTATTCCCGGCATCAAGACAGCTGTGGAGAACAGGACAGAGGAAATCAGGGCCTATGTGGTGAAATTTGGAGAGCAGCCCTCTGAGCTGCGGGAGTTCACGCTGAAACTGGGTGAGCTGACCGACGAGGAGAGACAGATCATCTTAAAGGGCTGTCTGATTAACTACAATCGCGTGTGATGCGGAACTTTTAGGTAATTGCGAAACTCTGTTTTGGTAACAGGGAGTGTTTCGCAAACGCCTAGCGGAACTCTAATCAGCATCTGCCCGGACAACGCACTGATGAATGTTTGGACGCCTAAAGCGGTCAAACATTCATCACCGGGCTGTGTGTTGGTAGGGCGGATGCGGAACTCTAATAGGAGGAGATATGGAACAACCTAAAGCAATTAACAATCCCATGCTGGTGGGAGCCATGGAGTTGTTGAAATCCGACAATTCTACCAAGCACAGGGACTTTTTCCTGCAGGAGCTGCTGAAGGCGCATCTGCTCACTCCGGCCACGGTGACGCCCAAGCCGGAGAGGGATGCGGACGGCATGATGAGAATGCTGCCCGACAGCCAGATTCAGGTCCCCATGCTGAGCACTCGGGAGGGCGTGCGATATTTTATGGCCTTTACGGATATTCAGGAGATGAAGAAATGGATAAAAAGCCTGGAGGAGGGGCAGCAGATATTTGTTTTTGGCTTTCAGGACTTTGCAGGTATGGTGAAGAGGACGGACAGCCAGTGCGACGGCTTTGCCATCAATCCCGGCGGGGCCAATATCAGAGTTACACGCAGGATGATCGACACGATTCAGGAGGCTCTGGTAAGCGGAAAGCAGCCGCAGGAATAGACAGAGTCTGGGAGGCAGGATTATGCAAACTACGAAATATGTTATATTGCTGACCGGAAACAACAGAATGGCCATCAACGAATTTTTTACTTACATGGACCTTAATTTTGAATGTCTCAATACTTCAAGCCGATATGACGACATTATAAATCATCTGAAATATATTTCACCGGATGTGTTCGTATACTGTCTGAACGGGGAGTCGCCGGACGATATCAAGCGCTTTGTCAATGTGGAGCGCAAGCTTACGGAGCTGAATATCCCCATTATCATTGTGGGCAACCGGGAGGAGTGTGAGCAGTTCACCAAAGTTGCTCCCACGATAGAAGCCACCTTTTTTCAGCGCCCCATTTCGGCTCAAAAGCTGGAGCGCTCCATTGTGGAGATGCTTGAGACGACAAAACCGAGACAGAGCGACGGCGCGGACGGCGACTCCGCGGCCGGAGAAGTGTCTTCTGCAGAGACACCGGCTGCATCGGCGAGGAAACATATCTTGATCGTAGACGATGACAGCAGCGTCTTAAAGCTGCTCAAAGGTTATCTCGCGGAGCGCTATGACGTGGCGACGGCGATCAACGGCAAGGTGGCGATGAAGTTTTTGGAGACCAAGAGAACGGATATGGTGCTGCTTGACTATGAGATGCCGGAGGAGAACGGAGCGGCAGTTCTGAGCAAGATAAGAGATAATGCAAAAACCAAACACCTTCCGGTGGTATTCCTGACCGGAGTTACCGAGCGTGGCAAGATACAGGAGGTATTGGCCCTGAAAATACAGGGATACCTTATAAAGCCCATTGATATGGAGAAAGTATCCTCCACTATCAAGGGGGTTCTGGGATAAGATTCTTATTTGAGCGATATGCATAGGAGTTAGTATGGATGCGATTAATGCAGTGGAAGAGATGGAAAATCTGAATCTGACGGACTTGATTGATGTGGAAACCCTGCGCCTGATACAGGAATCCTTCTCCAACATGGCGGGAGTTGCTTCTCTGATTACGGACAAAAATGGTATTGCTCTCACTGAAGGGTCCCATTTTACGGAATTTTGTAACAAATATGTGCGCGCCACTAAAAAGGGAAAGAAAAAATGTGAAAAGTGTGATCTCATCGGCGCCGAGACCACCCAGAAGAACGGCGTCCCCTGTGCCTATCGCTGCCATGCGGGGCTGATGGATTTTGCTGTGCCTATTCAGATTTCAGGCCATAAGATAGGGGGCTTTATCGGCGGACAGGTGTTGACCGAGAAACCTGATGAAGAGAAAATCCGGCAACTCGCGGCGGAGATCGGAGTGGACCCGGAGGAGCTTGTAGCGGCGGTTCGGAAGGTGAATATTCTGAAGGAGGAGGACATAAAGAGCAAGATCGAGGCGCTCTCCAACATTGCGAATATTCTCTCGGATACAGCTTATAACAAGCACCAGCTGAATGTAAAAAATGCCGAGCTTTTGAAATCATCCAATATGAAGTCTGACTTTCTGGCCAATATGAGCCATGAAATCCGCACCCCTATGAACGCGATTATCGGTATGGCGGAGATGGCGCTGCGGGAGGAGCTGCCCCCCATGGCAAAGGAGTATGTGGGACAGATCAAGACATCCGGCCAGACCCTGCTCACAATCATCAATGACATTCTGGACTTTTCCAAGATAGAGTCCGGCATGATGACGATCAACGAGGTAGAGTATGAGCCTATGTCGATGGTCAATGATGTGGCGAACATCATTATGACGCGGATTGGCAGCAAGGAACTGGAACTGACGGTGGATGTAGACCCCAATCTCCCCAATGTGCTGTACGGAGACAATATCCGCATCAAGCAGATCATGATTAATTTGGCTAACAATGCCATAAAGTTTACAAAGATGGGAAATGTCCATCTGCAGATCAGTTTCCGGAAGATGCGAGGAGATATGTTGTACCTACGCGTTGCAGTTTCCGACACCGGCAGCGGCATCCAGAAAAGCGACATGGATAAGCTCTTTAAATCCTTCCAACAGCTTGACAGCAAGCGCAACCGCAATATTGAGGGGTCCGGCCTGGGACTTGCGATCTGTAAGCAGCTTGTATCCCTTATGAACGGGAATATCCATGTAAAGAGCGAGTATGGCGTGGGAAGCACTTTCTCCTTTGGGGTTCCGCAGAAAATTGTAGATGGTTCTCCTTCAGTCAAGCGGGTAGAGGGCAATGTCCTGGCTGCGGGACTACTGGCGGGCGACTATGCCGCAATGCAGATCAAGACAGATATGCAGAGACTGGGGGTGAATTATCAGGGATTTGCCTCCGAGAAAGACCTGACAAGATATATGAATGGGAAGATCCAGTATCTGTTTGTGGATTATCCGCTGATGACAGACACGGTTCAGGATTTCCTGAGATCTCACCCGGATATCATGGGCGTGGTGTTGGCGGATTACCGAGAGGCGCGCACCTACGGCATTGAAAATGTCAGTATTGTCAAAAAGCCGCTGTATGTCCTTAGTCTTGCGAGTATCCTCCAGGGAGATAAGGCGGGACTTGGCTATAATCATTTAGATGCGGATGATTTCAGTTTTGTTGCACCGGATGCGGAAATTCTGATTGTGGATGACAACGAGATCAACCTGACGGTGGCAAAGGGACTTTTGAGTCCGCTCCATATGCATATTGATTCGGCGATGAGCGGCAAGGAGGCTGTCTTTAAGGTCACAAATAAAAAGTATGATCTGATCTTTATGGATCACATGATGCCGGAGATGGACGGCGTGGAAACCACCCGGGTTATCCGGCGGATGCTGGGGGAGAACGGTCAGGTTCCCATTCTGGCCCTGACGGCAAACGCGATGGAGGGCACCCGGGAAATGTTCATAAGCGAAGGGATGAACGACCTGGTGACCAAGCCAATCGAGCTGAAGGACATTGTATCTAAGCTTCGCAAATGGCTGCCGCCGGAGAAGATCCACAAAAAGCAGCATGCCGACAACGAGAAAAAGCAGAGTGTCAAGAGTGAAATATCTGCCCAGGCCACGAACATCTCCATCAACGGACTGGACGTGCAGAAGGCCATGGGATTTCTGGGCAACGAGGATTTGTTCTGGGCTGTTCTCAAGG
Source organism: uncultured Acetatifactor sp. (assembly GCA_964383805.1). Lineage (GTDB taxonomy): Bacteria > Bacillota > Clostridia > Lachnospirales > Lachnospiraceae > Acetatifactor. The sequence continues at coordinate 16,621 of CAYLIM010000056.1, read as the reverse complement.
AATACTATCGCGTCATTGACAAGAAATATGCTTTGATCAAGCAATATGAGCAGGAGGGGAAGTGGCGCGAGTACACCATAGAGGTTCACTCTCTGAAGAGCGCATCCCGTCAGATCGGCGCTTTTGAACTTGCGGAGACGGCGGCGCAGATGGAGACTGCCGGAAACGCGGGAAATGTGGAGTTGATTCGCAAGATCACTCCCGGAATGCTGGCTGAATACATCTTTTATAAGGACATTCTGGCGCCATATTTCCCTGCGGAGGAGGAGCAAAAGGAGGATAAGCAGATATACAGCGGGGAGCTGGAAACACTGTTTGCGCAGATGAGGGATGCTCTGGAGAATCTGGATATGGACACCATGGAGGAAACCATACAGAGTATGAACCGGTATTCTTATGGCGACGACCAGGATGAATTCTTTGAGGAACTGAAAAATGCCGTGGACGATATGGACACGGAGAGATGCGAGGAAATACTTAATACATGGGAAGCAAGCCTGTAAGGCGGTGCTTCCTTTTTTCATGTTTTTGAACACTATTCCCGTATAATTTGCTTTTATCAGGGTAAGAATATCCATTGAGTAAAGCAAAGCAATTCTCAAAATGAAAATAAAGGATAGAGAAGTCCGCATCTGCGGACGGGAGGTGTTCATGAGAAGAGACAACAGAAAACAAAATATCAGAAAAGAACGGATCATTATGATCGCATCCTCGGCTTTTGTGATGGCGGCCCTGACCATGACAGGAGTATATATGAAGGAGAACAGTGTTCAAAATCAGGACAATGGATACAGCATTGATTTTACCGAAATCGAGAATCGGGCAGACGACAAATCCCAGGATATCAGCGGTTCCGGTCAGAATCAAAATTCCCAGACTCCCGGGAACATTCCCCACAATGCGGCCACGGTGCAGGAGTTTCCGGAGGACGATCTGGATTATCTGCCCATGGAGGAGGCCGGCTCTTCCATGATTCAGATTCCTGGCCTGACGGATGGCACACTCTCGGAGGCGGACGTGACCAGCGATGAACAGCTTGCTATGCTGGAGGAGCAGAAAGCCCGGGAGAGGGAGACACAGGAGAATGAATCCCAGGGGAGCAGTACACCGGAGAGCGTTGTGCCGGAGAGCAGCGCGGCTGCAGTTGACCTGATAGACCCGGTGCTGGAACAGGCTCTGTTTCAGGAGCAGCAGCCTCTGGAGGAAGTGGCGGCCTGGGAGCAGCAGCCTGAGAGCAGAGTATTGGGATTCTCCGCTGACCAGGGGCTGGTTCGCCCTGTGATGGGAGATGTGCTGATCCCTTACAGCATGGACCGGACAGTGTATTTCACCACACTGGATCAGTACAAGTATAATCCGGCCACCGTGTACCGTGTGGACGAGGGCACTCAGGTAATAGCCTGCGCCGAGGGACGTGTGGCGTCTATTTTCAGCAATGAGGAGATCGGTCAGGCAGTGACGCTGGATCTGGGCAACGGATTCCAGGTCGTGTACGGTCAGCTGCAGGGTCTGAATGTGTCGGAGGGAGACTATGTGAATCCCGGACAGATTATCGCGACTGTGGCGGCTCCGACCATATACTACAGTCTGGAGGGCAGCAACTTGTATTTCCTGCTGGAGCAGGACGGTGCGGCGCTTGATCCGCAGGGCATGTACTTTTAATCGGTAAAAGCGAGATTCTACAAAACGGCAGAAAGGAGGTGGGCGGAGAAATGGAGATCGTTAACGGCCTGATTCATACCATGGGAAAGCAGGGAATCATCAAGCATGGTGCAGTCCGAGTGGAAAACGGAAAAATAGCATGGGTGGGATCCATGAGACAGTGGCGGGAGAGATACCATGAGGCGGACTGCGAGGAGCCGATACTTGACGCAGCCGGCGGCTGGGTGCTGCCGGGCCTCATCGAGGCCCACTGTCATATGGGAATCACTGAGGAAAAAAAGGGGATGGAGGGGGACGACTGCAACGAGACAGTGGACCCCGTCACCCCCTGGCTGCGGGCGATAGACGCCATCAACAGCATGGATGCGGCCTTTGACGATGCTGTGCGGGCCGGGATCACCGCAGCCATGATTGGTCCCGGCAGTTCCAATGTGGTGGGAGGGCAGTTTGCCCTGGTAAAAACCCGGGGCAGGCGGATCGATGACATTGTGGTGAAGGCCCCGGCGGCCATGAAGGTTGCCTTTGGGGAGAATCCCAAGGTCAACTATTCCGGTCAGGGAAAAAGTCCTTCCACCCGCATGGCTATAGCGGGCATGCTGCGCCGGGAGTTGTTTGAGGCCAAAAGATACTGGGAACAGAAAGTACTGGCTCGGGGAAGAGACGAGGACTTTCAGGAGGACTTCACAAAGGAATGCTGGATTCCCGTACTGCGCCGGGAGATTCCGCTCAAAGCTCATGTACATCGAGTGGACGATATTTTCACCGCCATTCGGATTGCTCGGGAATTTGGCCTGGATATGACTCTGGACCATTGCAGCGAGGGACATCTGATTGCACAGGAACTGGCGGCAGTGGGATTTCCCGCCATCGTAGGTCCGGACCTCACCAGCCGCAACAAGATAGAAGTGCAGAATGTGGCGTTCAAAACAGCCGGGGTTTTGGCCAGAGCAGGCGTGCTGGTGGCGATCACAACGGACCATCCGGTATCTCAGATTCAGTCTCTGCCTCTGTGTGCAGGGCTGGCCGTGAAATCCGGACTGCCCATGGAGGAGGGACTTAAGGCCATCACGGTCAATGCCGCCCGTATCTGCGGAGTCCATGACAGGATGGGAACTCTGGAGCCGGGGAAGGATGCGGATATTGCGGTGTTCAGCGGAAATCCTATGGAGGTATTCACGCAGACCCTGTATACTGTGATAGACGGGCGGGTGGTATATGACGCTCGGGACGCACAGGCGGAGGAATACTCCTGATGTCGCCGCGCTCTCTATGACAGGCGTCCTTGAACAGAATTTAGGGAGAGAATAGAAGGAAAGTCTTTACCGCGGCGCTTTATTTTGCTATACTAGGGGATGGCAAGCTTGGAAATGTGGATTGGACTGTGAACACGTCGGGAGGCAGGCAGTGGGACTTGTTGAGGGATATAGAAGAATAGTGTCGTTTCTGCTCTGCGGCTGTCTGGCGGCGGGGCTTTGCGGCTGCGGCTGGGTGGGAGATATGGAGAAAAACAACGCCGTGGGTGAGCCGCAGATATCCCAGACAGAAGGAGACGAGATCGCCGAGCAGGATGTTTTCAAGCTGCTGCCGGAGGCGGAGCTGGACTATCAGGTGCCGGAGCAGTATCCGGGGATATGGGTCAGTCTGGGAGGCTATGACAGCAAGGGCAGCAAAGAGGTATTCTTTCGCGGGCGCAGTCTGCCGGACACCTTTCGGATTATGGACAATACCACGGGACAGTGTGTATACACGGGGCGCCTTCAGGAGGACAGGTACAATGCCGTCACGGAGGAATATAATAGTTACGGAGAGTTCACAGATTTTGTGGACGTGGGCGAATATTACATAGAATGTGATATCATTGGCAGATCCTATTCCTTTGCGCTGCAGGAGGCGCGGCTGCACGAGCAATTTGATCTGGCTGTGGCCGAGATACGGCGGCAGGGGAGGGAGACGCCCACCGGCGCCGGAGCCGTCCGCGATATGCTGCAGCAGGTGATACTGGTGCTGCTCTCCTATGAACTTTACCCGGATATATACGAGGATGGGGACGGCAATCAGATTCCCGATATACTGGAATATATGACGGAGGCTGTACGCACCATTGTGGGACGGCAGGAGTCCGCGGAGTCGGATGAACTGACCTATGAGCTGGCGGCGGCGCTGGCGAAGTACAGCTATATTTATCAGAAATATGACAGCAAATATGCCACGGAGATCGTGCAGGTGGCGGCGGGGCTGTGGCAGCAGGCGGAGAAGAACGAAACCAACCGGGCCGTGCAGGACGACGCCAGACTGTTGGCGGCTGCGGAGCTGTACCGAGCCACGGGTCAGAGAAAATATGTTACGGTGCTGGAGGCAGACGATGGCGGACTGCTGGATAAAGCGGAGCAGGAAGATATGGGCCGCTATGATTATCTGGCGGCAGTCACCTATATCGCCACCAAGAAAAGTGTCAAGGTGGAGCTGTGCAACAAGCTGATTCGTATAGTAATGAACCGGGGAGAGCAGATTGCGGCGGGGATTCCCCGGATGGCCTACCGGGAGGTGGACCAGAGTGAGTCCGCTGTAAATGATATGATGTGGGACATGGCGCTGCTGTCGGTGGTGAATTATGTAATCACCAACTACGAGTACGGCCGCGTGATAGAGAGGCAGTACTATTATCTGTGGGGGTGCAATGCCAGGTCCTATTGTTTCTGGGAGCAGGATATCAGTCAGCAGCCGGCCTGGACGGCGTGCTATCTGCTCATGCTGTGTGACATGCGTGTCAATGAGTAGACGGGAGAGGTAAGTATGAAACTTCGTTTCATATACTGATTTGCGCAGTATCGCAAGCGCGGCAGTAGTTGGCTTTGCCAACTACAGATATGCATGTGGAGGTAAGCATGGAGATGACATATCAGGGCCTGAGAGTCCAATACATAGAGCAGGGACAGGGACCTTTGGTGGTGCTGTTCCACGGCTGGGGAGCCAACAAGGAACTGTTTCGGTCGCTTATCGATACGCTGGCCGTGCAGTACCGGGTGGCTGCGCCGGATACCCCCGGATTCGGACAGAGTCAGGAACCGGAAACTCCCTGGAGCCTGGAGGATTACTGCGAGTTCAGCAGGGCATTTATTGAACATGTGTCGGGGCCGGAGGATACGGAGATCATTCTGATGGGGCACTCCCACGGAGGGCGCACCCTGATCCGTCTGGTGGGCAGCGGCATACTGCGCGGGAAAATGGTCCGGAAATTGGTTTTGATTGACAGCGCGGGGATCGTTCATGAAAAGACGCCCCAGCAGCTGCGCCGGATCAAGCGGTATAAAAGAGGCAAAAAGCTCTTAAGTCTGCCTCCGGTGAAGGCGCTGTTCCCTCATGCGCTGGAGCGATTGCAGAGTAAGTCAGGCTCGGCGGATTACCGGGTGGCCTCCCCTGTCATGCGCCAGAGCATGGTGAAGGTGGTCAACGAGGATGTGCGGGAATATCTGCCCCGGATAGAGGCGGAGACTCTGCTGGTGTGGGGAGACCGGGATCAGGATACGCCGCTCTCCGATGGACAGCTGATGGAGCAGATGATTCCCGGCTCCGGGCTGGCGGTGCTGGCGGGGGCGGGGCATTTCAGCTTTCTGGACCGGCAGTACCAGTTTTTGGCAGTGATGCGGTCCTTTCTGGGAATCCCGAGCTGAGCTTTCCCTATAGTTCTATTCCATGTGGGGGTGTATACATGATAAATGCTTTTTTCATTTTGATATTTGCGGTCGCTTTGGCGGCGATTGTTCTGGGCGTGCGGTACACGCTGCACATGTTCCAGCAGGGCTCCTATCAGTATCGGTCTTACTGGCGATATATGAAAACCCACCCTGTTACGACGCTGCTGCCGCTGACAGGGGTGATTCCTCTGGCAGCCTGTGGAGTTGCGAGTAAAACATTGGCAGCCGTGACCGTGATCCTGGTACTTGAGTGGCTCTACCTGCTTTTGCTGATGCAGCTGTATTGGCCTAAGGCCGCCAAGAAAAAGCTGGTGATCACCGCCAGGGTGAAACGGCTGATTGCCACTACGGCGGTGCTGTATGTGATGGCATGTCTGGCAGTACAGCTGACTGTGGGGATTTTGTGGTGGCCGCTGTTCATACTGGTGGCTCTGGGAGCCATGCTCAGTCCCTATGTGGTACTGCTGGCGAACCTGATAAACAGACCCATTGAGAAGGGCATCAACAGACATTATATTCAAGACGCCCGGAGGATGCTGAAGGCCTGCCCCAATCTGAAGATTATAGGCATCACCGGCAGCTACGGCAAAACCAGCGTCAAGTATTATCTGGAAACTCTGCTGGGCGCTCAATTTGACGTGCTGAAGACCCCGGAGAGTTTCAACACACCCATGGGCGTGGTAAAAACCATTCGGGGGAGCCTGCGGGCCACCCATGAGATCTTTCTGTGCGAGATGGGAGCCAGACATGTGGGAGACATCAAGGAGATATGCGATATTGTGGACCCGCAGATCGGCGTGATCACCTCCCTGGGCTATCAGCATCTGGAAACCTTTAAGTCTCTGGACAATATCGTGGGTACCAAGCGGGAGCTGTTCGACGCTCTGCCCCAGGGCGCGCCCAGATTTGTAAGCGGTGACAATGAGTTTGTCAAGCAGTACGGAGTAGATCAGGGAGCCGTCACCTACGGTCTCGGGGAGGGCAATACCTACCGGGCCTGTGATCTGGAATACAGCGAGAAGGGAGCCACCTTTTGGGTGCAGGCCCCGGATGGCAGCAGGGAGAGATTTACCACCCGGCTGCTGGGCGAGCACAATGTGATCAACATTACGGGAGCCATAGCGGTGGCCCATGAACTGGGTATCCCGTTAGACAAACTGAAACTCCCGGTTCACCGGCTGGAGGGCGCACCTCACCGGCTGCAGCCCATCGCCCGGGGAAACACGGTCATTATCGATGACGCCTACAACTCCAATCCGAACGGCGCCCACATGGCCTTAAAGACTCTGGAAAGGTTTGCGGGACTGCGCATACTGGTGACGCCCGGCATGGTGGAACTGGGAGAGCAGGAGGACCACTACAACTACGAGCTGGGCAAAGAGGCAGCCAGGTGCTGTGACTATATTGTACTGGTGGGCCGCAGGCAGACGGAGAGCATCCAAAGAGGGGTGACAGACACAGACTTTGACAGACAGCGCCTCTATGTGGCGGAAAACCTGCAGGACGCTATGAGTTATGTGAACGCCATCGAGACAGAACGGAAAAAGATCGTCCTGCTGGAGAACGACTTGCCGGACAGTTATCTATAATAGGTGATATATAAGTAGTATCCAGGAGAGGGAAGAGGTAAGTTTGAAAATGAATTTTCAAATATTGATTGGTATGTGCGCTAAAGCGCACAGGAGGGTATAAATATGAAAATCAAATTGGCAGTTATTTTCGGCGGAAAGAGCGTGGAACACGAGATATCGGTTATCTCGGCGCTGCAGGCCTGCGAGTATATCGACAGGGAGAAATACGAGGTCATTCCCCTGTATATGACCAAGGACGGAGAATTCTACACGGGGGAGCAGATCGGCAATATCGAGCGCTATAAAGATATTCCCCAGCTGCTGCGGGAGAGTACCCGGGTGCTGCTGCTGAGCGAGGACGGCAAAGTGAACATGGTGCGCTATCCCATGAAGAAATTTGGGAGCAATGTGCTGGGCAGCATCGACGTGGCTTTTCCCATTGTACATGGCACCAATGTGGAAGACGGAACGCTGCAGGGATATCTGCAGACTCTGGGACTGCCCTATGTGGGCTGCGACGTGCTCTCCTCGGCGGTGGGAATGAACAAATATGTGATGAAGACGGTCTTCAAAGACAACGATATACCGGTGCTGGACTGCGCCTGCTACAATCTGATGGACTTTGGAGACGTGGAGAAACTGATGGACCGGATAGAGGAAAAATTTTCCTATCCCGTCATTGTTAAGCCCATCAATCTTGGTTCCAGCGTAGGTATCAGCAAGGCCTCCGACCGGGCGGGTCTGGAGGACGCTCTGGATCTGGGTTTCACGTTCGCTCAGAAAGTGCTGGTGGAGCCTGCGATCCAGCAGCTCAAGGAAATCAACTGCGCCGTGTTGGGAGACGAGCTGGAGGCGGAGGCCTCCGAGTGCGAGGAGCCTTTGAATGCGGAGGAGATTCTGACCTACGAAGACAAATATATCGGCGGGGGCAAGAGCAAGGGCGGATCTAAGGGTATGGTAAGCTTAAGCCGCGCCATACCGGCCAATATATCGAAGGAGCGCCGGGAGGAAATCCGGCAGATGGCGGTGAGAGCGTTTAAATGTCTGGGCTGTAACGGCGTGGCCCGCATTGACTTCATGATAGACATGGAGACCGACAAGGTATATCTGAATGAGATCAATACTATTCCCGGCTCCCTGGCCTTTTATCTCTGGGAGCCGCTGGGGCTTAAGTATCCACAGCTGCTGGAGCGCATGATACAGCTGGCGCTGAAACGTCACCGTGAGAATCAGAAACTCACATTCTCCTTTGACACCAATGTGCTGGCCGGTGTGAAACTGGGCGGCGCAAAAGGGGCCAAGGGCAGCAAGCTGTAAGAGAAAATATCTACGGCGCAGGTTGACGAAAGTCACTGCGCCGTTTTGCTTAGCTGCGCCAGTTCTTCCAGATTGCGGTAATAGGTGTCGGCTATGGCCTCCTTCACATAAGCGCTGAGGTTCTTGCGGGTTTCCTTGTCCAGGGCCTTGATATCAATGGGCTTGCCGTACTCTATGATTACGGTCTGTTTTCTTATAAAGGGCAGATGGTCCTCGAAAATACCGCTGGTGCCCACCAGGGTGACAGGCTGAATCGGAACGTCCGCCTTTTCCGCGATCTTGAAACTCCCATCCTTAAAGGGCAGAAAATCCTGATCGGATTTGTTGCGGGTTCCCTCGGGGAAAATACAGATTGAGATGCCGGATTTTGCTTTTTCCACGCCCTTTAGGATGGTTTTCAGGCCCTTTTTGATATCCTTGCGGTCCAGAAACAGGCAGTGCAGAAAGTACATCCACACGTTCAGCAGGGGATACCGCAGCATCTCGAGCTTTGCCACATAGCCGGTGGGGCGGGGAACCCGTACATAGGTCAGGATAATATCAAAATAGCTGCGGTGGTTGCCCACATACAGCACGGCGGTGTCCTGGGGTATATTTTCCTCACCCCGGACGATAACCTTGGTGCCGGAGAGGCGTATCACGCAGCGAAAGGCCCAGTTGACAATAGCCAGGGAACTTCTGTCCCGCAGCGGCATGTTGAATTTGCCGATGATCCACTCCGCCAGCATCAGAGGTGTGGATAACACCAAAAATAAAAAAACAAATAACAGTACAAATATAAATCTAATCATAGTTCCTCCTATTTATAGTTCCGCATACCCCCTACCGGCACACAGGGCCAGTGAGGCATATCAGGCCGCCTGAGCGTCCAGATATGTCTCAGTGCGCCGTCCGGGGATATGCTGATTATATCCTCACTCTAAAGCATTTCATTCAGTATAGCATATTTTGCCGGGTGTGTACATAAGTTTAATTAAAACAACCGGGATTAATAAGCATGAGACAGCATATTTTTAAAAGCGGAAAAAAAGCGGCGGCACTGCTGCTGTGCCTGAGCGTGTTGTGCGGCCTGTGCGGCTGCAGCCTGATGAGTACGGAGGAGGTTAAGCTGCGGGATCTGGACTTTACGATACTGGGGGAGGAACTGGTGCCGGCGGAGCTGGCGGTCATGATTGAGGAGCGCAAGGGGGAGGTCTTTAAGATGACTTACTCCGACAATGAGAACCTGTACATATGCGTGGGATACGGGAGACAGGAGACCGGAGGCTACAGCATAACGGTGGATGAGCTGTATCTGACGGAGGAGGCCGTCCATGTCCAGACCACACTGCTGGGACCGGATGTGTCGGAAAAGGGGAAGAAGACTCCATCGTTCCCCTATATAGTGATAAAGACGGAGTATCTGGATCTGCCGGTAATCTGCAAGTGACGAAATTGAAGGCCCGTCCTGTGCCATTGTGGCCGCAGGGCGGGCTTTTTTTTGTGTCTTTTTCTCTTTCCAACAGCGTTGAAACATGTTACACTGATGATATTATTTAAACAGCAAGGAGGAAAGACGGTATGAAGAGATTAGGTCTGATATGTTTGCTGATTTGTCTGCTGTTGACCGGATGCGGCGGCAATGTAAACCCACAGCAGAATGAAAGTGTTTCTGCGGAGCAGAGTGGCGAGGTACTCCAGGGAGTAAATTCGCTGCATTTGGAGAAGGTAGAAACGGTGCAGTTTCAGGAACCGGAAGAGGGATATATAGAGCACAGCACCAGATATAAGATTCTTGGGAAAAAGATATATATGCTTCGGCTTGAAAGCATAGAGGGGAAGTATGCATCCAGGCTGTGTGTGCAGATCTATGACACAGAGTCCTCCAAAATGCAGCAGCTGCTGTTTGTTCCCCAGGTTCCAGGGCATGAGAACAGCGGCATTCTCTCCGCAGATCTTACGGCGGGTATGGAGCTGTCTCTGAAGATGAGGGAATGGGAGAATGAAAATGCGTTTTTTCTGGTGAGAATGAATCTGGAAGGCGATATTTTAAAGGTTACAGATCCTTTTCCGGAGGGGGATTCCTACCCCTGGAACAGGGAATTTTGGGACACCAGAAGAGTGTTTGATCTGGATGATGGAAGGACGATTCTCGGTCATAGTAATATAGAGGAGGGGGATACCAGACTGACATGGTTTCGGGAGGATTCCGGTTCCGAGGAGCCTCTGGGAACCCTGGCCTGCACTTATATCAAAGGGCTGATGCCTGACGAAGAGGGGATATTTTACTTTTTGGATGGAGCCAGTCTGCTTCGATGGGATGTGGAAAAGAATGTTCTGGAGGATTTGTTTCATCTGTATGAGAACGGAATCGAGATGGGGACAGAGACAAGCGGTCTGATTCGGAATGAAAAGGGCGAGTTCCTGATCTGCAGCGTACAGCCGGGAAAAGCGACAATCTATATATTGACGGATAAAGAGAGCTCCGACAAGGAGAAGATACAGCTCTGCAGTCTCCAGGGGGCGGCTGGCATAAGCTATTTCCAGCGTCTGGCGGCAACCTTCACTCAAAATGGGGGAGAGATCCCTATCAACATGGAGATGGAGAACAGGGAGGAATATCAGGAGGATTACAGAACCCGCATCATGGCAGAGATGGTGTCTGGTGAAGGACCGGATATTTTGTACGTATCCCAGGAGGATATGATATTGATGCAGGAGAAGGGAATGCTCTGCGATCTGTCGGATATGATTGCCCAGGAGACAAAAGAGGTGATGATTCCGGGGGTTCTGGAGCTGGGCACCGTGAACGGAGAGCTTGTGGGACTTGTACCGGAGGTGTCATTTATGACGCTGGGAACTTCTGATAAGCTGTGGACGGAGAAGGGCTGGAATGCAGAGGAACTGGCCGGAGTGCTGAAGGCGGCCGGAAGCCTGGAATGTCCGGTTGCGCAGACGGGTATAAAGCAATCAGGCGCTACCATCCTGTTCATATTTTTACAGGATATCAACAGATCCAGCTTCCTGGATTTTGAGCAGGGAACAGCGCACTTTGACTGTGAGGAATTTATAGAGATTATGGAGCTTTGCAAAAAGTATGGAGATCAAAGATCCCATGAAGAGAAGCTGAAAGAACAGCTGAGTGTGGATGAGCGTATACAGCTGTTGCGGGAAGGGGAGACGGCGGCAGAGATTCTGTATTTCTATGGTGGTCTCGATGCGTTTTCGCTCCAGGCGGCGAGATATGGCGACGCGGGACACATTGTGGGTTTCCCCGTGGAGAGCGGCAGCGGAAACTATGTGGACAGCTATTCCTACGGCTATCTGGTGGTCAATGCCAATACAAAATACAAGGAGGAAATCAGTAAGTTTTTTGCCTCGCTTCTGGATTATAATAATCAGTTCAAGACCAATGGCGGCTGTGTCAGAATGGACGTTATCAGAGACAGTGTTTATCACAGTGAGTGGGAGGACCGTGATGTCATGCTGCGTTCCAGCGACCTGAATAACCTGAGCACACAGGTGATTGAGCTGAAGCCTGATGGCACATCCTATCTGGAGGAGTATCTGGCTTTCGTAGAGGGCTGTGAACCCCGGCCCTATTGGCCGCAGCAGATCAGAATGATTATCATTGAGGAGGTAGCCCCCTTTTTTGAGGGCAGAAAGAGCGCTGCAGAGGTGGCGGATACCATCCAGCGCAGGGTGCAGCTCTATCTGGATGAGACGGGTTGATCTCTTTCCAACGACATGGAATCGTGTTACAATGATAGAGGAAAGTCAGTTAAGTTAAAAAATTTTAAACAGCGGAACGGAGGTTCTACAGGACATGCTGCTGATAGAAAACGGATATATGATAGACCCCAAGTCGGGCAGGGAGGGCAATTACGATATTCTCACCGAGGGCAGCCGTATCAAGAGGATCGGCAGTCAGCTCAGGGAGAGTCTGACTGCGGCGGAGCGGAAAAATTGCGAGATACTTAACGCGGAGGGCCTTCTGGTGGCCCCGGGACTGGTGGACGTACACGTGCATTTCCGGGATCCGGGCTTTACCCACAAGGAGGATATTGTGACGGGGGCCGGGGCGGCGGCCAGGGGCGGCGTCACCACGGTGGTGCTGATGGCCAACACCAAACCTACGGTGGACACGGAGGAGACGCTGCGGTATGTGCTGGAAAAGGGCAGGACTACGGGCATACATGTGGAGAGCTGCGCCAATGTGACCATGGGTATGAAAGGGCAGAAACTGGTGGACATGGACGGCCTGGCGCAGGCCGGAGCCGTGGGCTTTACCGACGACGGAATCCCCCTCATGGACGCCGCCATTGTCCGGGCGGCCATGGAGAAGGCGGCGCAGCTGGATATGCCCATCAGTTTTCACGAGGAAGATCCGGCGCTGATTGCAAACAACGGCATTAACCGGGGCAAAGCCAGTGAATATTACGGCATAGGCGGCTCCCCCAGGGAGGCGGAGATATCCATGGTGGAGCGGGACCTGCGGATTGCTCTGGAGACGGGAGCCTGCATCGACATTCAGCACATCAGCAGCCGGGAGGCGGTGGAGCTGGTGCGCCAGGCCAAAAAGAGGGGACACAATATCCATGCGGAGGCAACTCCCCACCATTTCGCGCTGACGGAGGAGGCCGCCATACAGCATGGCACGCTGGCGAAAATGAATCCGCCGCTGCGGGAGGAGGCTGACCGGCAGGCCATTATCCGGGGGCTGGTAGACGGCACTATAGATCTGATTGCCACAGATCACGCGCCCCACACCGCCGAGGAGAAAGCCCAGGACATCACCAAGGCTCCCAGCGGTATCATCGGCCTGGAGACAGCACTGCCCTTAGCTGTCACGGAGCTGGTGAACGGCGGATATCTGACCATGAAAAGCGTGCTGGAGAAAATGAGCGCCAATCCGGCGGCCATGTATCATCTGGACGCAGGGTATCTGGCGGAGGGCGGTCCGGCGGACATCATTTTGGTGGACACAGCGGCGACGCAGATTTTCACAGAGTATGCCTCCAAATCCAGCAACACGCCCTTTACCGGCCGGGAACTGCACGGCGTGGTGATGACAACGATTTGTGCAGGAAAAGTGGTATATCAGCGTTCGGAAACATAATCTGGGAGCCGCAGCGGTCTTGCGGTAACAGAAAAAGCATGGGAAAGTAGCGGTGCAATAATGGATATACACAAAATGCAGGCATTGATGCGAATATATGATGAAAAATTGGATACACCTGACTCTCCCCATGTTTTTGAAGCACGATGGACACATGTGACTGCGGATTGGATCAGGTCACTGGATGAGACGGATAGAAGGTACGTTTTTGAGTATATTGAACATATACTGAATCAGCCGGGAGAATCTCCCCAAAAACGGCGTACTGTAATGATGCTGGAAGTACTCTCCCGACATATTCAAACAGGCAGTTGCCGCTAGGGGTAACTGCCTGGTAAATTTGGATGTTTCTATTGCCTTTTTGACAGGCGCTCTTTAAATGCATTTATTTTCCGCCCATAGCGGCTCGTAAAGATTATTCCACAAATTATCATTCCACATGCCGCTCCCTCGGAAAAATCAGAGATTGCACTTACAACATTGTTTTGGGCAAGACTTGTATGGTTTATCAGCTGAGAGACAAACCAAAATATAACCCCGATCAATAAGAGCAATTGAACCCTTTTGGTATATCGTTCTGTTTCGCTGTTTGTGTAATCCACTGCTTTTAATACGGTTTCTTCCATTTCCCTATTCATTTTCTCGCTTTTCCTTTCTCCGTCAAGTAACTCTCGCAGGTCAATTTCATAATAGTCAGAAATCTGGATTAGAATATCCAGATCCGGCATATTGTTTCCATTTTCCCAACGGGATACAGTTCTGTTGGAGACATTTACAATTTCTGCGAATTGTTCCTGCGTGAGTCCTTTTTCGGTTCTGAGTTCCTTTAATAGCGCGCCTATTTTTTTCTGGTCCAACCAGTGTCCCTCCTTTTAAAACAATCTTATCCATACGGAGACAAAATGACCACGACACAAAGCGAGAAGTGCCGTATTTGTCTGGTAGACATAGGATGTCTACTATGGGGTCCAGTGTAGCTGTTTCACGGACATTTTTATTTTCATATAATATGGTTGGGAAGTCAATAGAAGATTAAAACTTATAAAGCGCAAAACAGGGCAGCCACAATTGTGACTGCCCTGGTGCTATTAATCAAGATTTATTACATCACCCGGATGAATTCTGTTCGGGTTTTTAATTCCCGGATTGACCTTTAACAGCTGTTTCAGACTCATTCCATTTTTGGCTGCGATGCGTGACAAACTATCTCCTGACACCACGGTATAGCGGCCGAGCTGCATTGCGGCATTGTCCGCAACCACTACAATATACTCATCTCCACGGTTGATTGCAAACATGACCTGGCCCGCTTCTGTGGCCTTAAAGGCACCTGCCAGTTTCAGGGTTCCCGTAGTTTCATCGTAGTAATATAAATATGCGTTTTTACCGGCATTCTCCTTACCGACATTCAAGTGTACATCTATTTTGACCGGATAGAAACCCTTGTCCTCCATGGCAAAGGTGCGGCTGAATGCGGCGCCGGTCAGCACACTCTGCTTTGCGGCCTCGGGAATACCGTCTGCGGCAGCCATCGCCACCTTGAGAGAGGTAACTCCCTGAGGTACATCCACTCCGGATATGCTGAAAGAAAGTCCGGTTCCTGTATTTAAAAACAGGGCAGTCTTGCTACCGGCCAGCTTATCCAGAATATTACCGTTAACCTGGAATTGGGTGCCAGCCTGTGCATATACATTCTGCGTCTCGCCGGTGGCGACAGAATTGTCTACGTCTTTATATACCACATTCCAATCTGCCAGAGGCTCCTGCTTAGGAGCGGACTGAGCTGCGGACCCCTGTCCGGACGGTGTCGCCGGTGCAGGCGTGGGCGTAGCTGCAGGAACATCCTGCGGCGCTGTTGTCGGCACAGGCGTGGGCGTAGCTGTAGGATCATCCTGCGGCGCTGTTGTCGGCACAGGCGTGGGCGTAGCTGTAGGATCATCCTGCGGCGGTGTTGTCGGTGCAGGTGTGGGCGTAGGCTCCTCCTTTTGAGGCGGAGCAGGTATCTCGGAGTCGCAAAGTAAATTGTATGTATCCGTGCCATAACCAGTATAACTTACCTCAATTTCCTTATGCATTTCTGCTGCCGTTGTCTCTCCATAGAGCACTTGCTTGTCGTCATCAGTGAGCGTTTCATACGCTGCATTTTCCGCCTGATATTTTACCGTCAGAGTTTCGTAAGCTTCTTCTACAGCAGCGCGAGCCGCCAGCACTTCCTCATAGAGTGCATCCAATTCCTCAGCCTCGGACTCAAGAGCGGCCATATATGTTGGATATGCTCCGGCTATATTCTCCTGCTCGTTGCCAAAAAAGTCGAACGTTGCCTTCACGAAGAGATCCCATGCCTTTCCGAAGTCAGCATTGCTAAAACTGTACTCCCAGATATTTAAACTACTGAGAGATTCGTTGTGGTTATGGTCTATGTTTGATTTATTTTCTGAGTCGTTTTTATAGCTTTTATCGAGATCATCGTTCTTATCAGCAGGAATTTTATTATATGCCTTCTCCATGGCATCATAGAATTGACCGATTAGGGCATACGCGTCCTTCACGCCGCTCAAGCATTCCTGCACCTTTTTAAGAGCGGTATCCACATCTCCGTTATTATACACCGCCTCGTCATATTCTCGTATTGCGCCGGTAATACCCTTGTCATCGTTTCCCCACAGCGTCTCGCATGCTGAGCCGTAACTTTCACACGCATTCTGATACTGAAACTTGTTATCCCAATAGTTCCATTTCTCAATATCAATGTATGCGCCCTTTATGCCCCAATTGTCATCGGTACCATCGCCATTATAGATTTCAGAAATCCCGTCATATATTTCCTGAAGAGACATAGCCTCTGAGTCATTCTCGTCCTTCTCTGTTTTTTCCTCATTTGACAGCGCATTGAATTTTACAGTAACATCATTAAACGCTTTCGTCACTGCGTCATAGGCCTTATAGTACTCCTCTATGGATCGTAGCACTTCTGGGCGGGCGGCGTCTATATCGTCTGTATTTCGGGCGTCCTCCTCCGCAGCATAATATGCATCCATCGCATCGTTATATGCCTGCATTGTGCCGGGAGTTACAAGATTTCCTTCCTCGTCATACGTTCCCCACAGTGCATTCATTGTTTCCCAGAATGCCGGTTCCTTCCCATCATCACCCCAGAACGCATCTGCAGCCGCCCAAAATGCGGAGACCTCATCTTCCCCTGCCTGTACTACATTCAGACTGGCAGGATGTATCGCAAGACACACTGCCAGGCACAGGGCAAGAGGGGCAAGCCACCG
>CAYLIM010000055.1:0-23486 GCA_964383805.1 uncultured Acetatifactor sp. | reverse complement strand
TAAGGACCTACGAATACGACGCCTTTGGCAACCGGAGCCTCCTAAGAGAAGGAAACGCCCAGACGACATACACCTACAACGCCATGAACCAGCTGATAACCAGAGTGGACGCCATGAACGAGGAGACCTACGCCTACGACAAGAGAGGAAACCTGAGCCTCATCATGGAAAACGGCGCCCTGAAAAACCGCTATGTCTACGGGACCCTAAACCGCCTGGAACAGGCAGTGAACGCAAAAGGAGAGACCGCCCTCTACACCTACAACGGCTTAGGACACAGAGTAGGAAAGACCACAGGCGCCATCCACCCGGAAAAGAAGATACAATACACCATAGACCTGACCAGGAGCTACCACAACCTCCTACAAAAAGAAGAGGATGGAAACACCCAGAGCTACCTGTGGGACGCGAACGTGGCATGCATGACAGAGGACGGGCAGGAGAGATACTACCTCCAGGACGAGATGGGCAGCCCCATCCGCCTGATGGACAAAGACGGCGACCTGAAAGACAGCTACGGCTACGACGAATTCGGCCAGGACCTGTACGACAACCAGGGGATCCTGCAGCCCTTTGGCTACACCGGGTATCAGGCAGACAGGATAACAGGGACCTACTATGCCCAGGCCAGGGAGTACAGGGCAGAACTGGGGAGGTTTGCGGCGGTAGACACCATCAAGGGATTTACAGTGGCTCCTTATACGCTGAATGAGTATGGGTATTGTTGGAATAACCCCCAAAAATACGTAGATAATGATGGAAAATGGGCTACAATTGTGAGTGGTGCAATTGTAGGTGCAGTTATTGGAGCGGGAGTTAGTATTATTTCAGATGTTATATCCGGAAATGATATTGATTGGAAAGACGCTGCAATCGGTGCAGGTGCAGGAGCTATAGGAGGGGCGGCAATTGGTACGGGAATACCGGCTGTGATTGTGCCGGGAATAGCAATTGGTATTGCAGGAATTACTTATGCGGCAGTAGACGATTGCGTAATTACAGTAGGAATAAGCGGAAACATTAGCACAGGATTTGGCTTGTGTGGATCAGGACAAGTTGCCTTTGATAAAAATGGAAATTCTGATGTGCAGTTGACTGGGGGATATAAAATTTCCACAGGGGAAAATGCAGAAATTGTTGGTGCTATTTCTATTTTTCCAGGCATGAAAGATATTTCTGAGTCTAGAGATTATTTTTCGGTTTTGGGAATTTCTGGTGGACTAGGAATATTTGGAGGAATTGATCTATTGTGTGCTGGTGAAGGAGATGAAACACATCCAGTTGGAGTTTCGTTTTCCTTGGGTCTTGGGGAAGGGTTAGAAATACACTTCTATGGCACAAATACATGGAGTTTATTTGAATGGAGAGATGATGAAGTTTGTATTGAATAAGGAGCATTCCTGTAATTTAGAAATAATGCTAATTGAATAAAAAGAAACCTCGGATGTATGATTAGAGTGTTCATTTTGGCTGGATGAAAAACAACTTTAATCAACAGAGGTTTCTAATAATGAATTTAACACAGAATGACAGACTTAAGCAAGTAACATCTGATACATTAATCGCAGATATGGATGTGGGATCACAGACTCATTTTTCAAGGCGTTTGACTGGAGAGGATTTGAACTCTTCCGCAGAGTGTTTATGTTTAGCAACACAGGCATGGGATTTCTTACTTCCCTTAGATGGACAGAGAAACTCGTGAATAAGACCGAAATGAAAAAGGTTATTGTCGGCTGCGAGCCTATCGGTTGTTATTGGCTTACATTCCAGAAATTTCTGCAAGACCATGATGTAGAACTTGTAACTGTAAATTCATTTACGGTTAACAGAAACATGGAGCTAGATGACAACAGTCCTGAAAAAAGTGACCTTTAAAGATCCCAAGACCATTGCTTTGCTTGTGAAAGATGGAAGGTATTTAACATCTTATCTTCCGATTGGTGTATATGCTGAAATCAGAAAGACATCCGTTTGCAGAGACCAGATCATGAAACAGTATGTATGTTTGTTAAATCAGATACAGGGATGGTTTCAGAATTTTTTTCGGAGTATTTTGAGTGTTATGCCGATTGGAATTCAATCGGTAAACTTATGCTTTTGAAAGAGGTCCTCTTCCGCAGGATATCTTAAAAATTGGAGCAGGAGGAATCAATCAGATATGGCGTGATGCCAAGGTACGTGCGGCAGGAATAAAGAGGGCTCAGACTCTGATTAAAACTGCACAGAACAGTGTCGGACTAGAAACAGGTGAAACCGCAAGACTGGAAATTAGGATACTTGTAAATGATTACTTAGCCAAGGCAGAACAGCTTAGAAGACTTGATGAATGCCTGAAAGAAAAGGTAAAGGAAGTATCAAATGTGGAGAAACTGCTCGCCATAATAAGAGTAGGAATAAGTACTGTGATTGGCTTTATAGCAGAGGTTGGTGATATCGGACGTTTCACTGATGCTAAGCAGATACAGAAACCTGCAGGGCTGGAAATAGTCAAGAAAAGCTCCGGGAAAAAGAAAAGACAGCCAAGAATCAGTAAGAGGGGCAGAAGAAAGCTACGAAGAACCATGTATGAATCAGCAAGGGTATTGATGAATTGGAATCTGCATTTTAGGATGTATTCCTTTATTACAGAAACAGGGAGCGAAATCCCCTTGGAGGAATGCAGGCAAAGATAGCTGTTGCATGTAAAGCAATACAAGTGTTCTGTGTGGTATTACAAACAAGCTGCAATTTTGATGAGGAGAAGTTTCGAAGTGACATCATTAAGCCGGAAATAGCCTAATAGTAAAAGCACATACTGTAACAGATAACGTCCGCCAAGAGTTCAATTGGTGCTGGATTACAGGAGTGCTCTCTGACAAAGACAAAGCAGAGCGAAACCGTTCAGACATTTGTTATAGGGTATGCCCCTGATAAGGAGCAGAAACGGCATCCCCACTATGGGGAGGCTGGAAGAAGGTATTTAGGATCCGCTGGAAACGTAAGGCAATACTATTAGACATGAGAGGTCAGCAGCCATAGGAGAGAATGGGATACAAATTTGCCTTCATAAAAAGTATAACATTTGATTACGTTTACTTCTCTGACGGACAACATATATGCATTGTAACTGAAATGACACGGTTTTTACCCATTATTAAATGTTTTGAAATTGTTGTAACTTTATAAACCATTGCATAAATGGCTAAAACAAAAGCTTTTTTGTGAGAATATATAAGAAAGTAGAGAGATATATAGATGTTAAAGCTGAATTATTTAGATAGAATAGAAACAAGGCTACATAAAACTGAAATTGAGGAAAAAGTGAGAGAAATTGTATTGGAAGACCATTTTTTCAATATTTTTACAGCAGGAAAAAAACTATGTCATGCAGAGTTTAAAGAAAATATATACTGTTTTTTCTTGTTATCTATTGGAAAACATGATATGCTTTCTCCACGTATATATATGACAATACTTGAAAAAAAAGAAGGCAGTATTTGTAATTTGTTTTATGGTAAAACATGGGAGTTTTGGTGTCTGTTTATATGGTGGAACCTGTTTTGGGGTATGTGCATAACTGTTTTGTGGGGGAATGTATTTAAAATTATTTGTTGTATAGTTATTTATGCCTTTGGAATTTTTAGCGCACGAAAGCATCGCATCAGCATATGTAATAAGGTAGTAAAGATTTTAAAAAAACAATTAATAAACTACGAAAACAAAGGGAATTGCTGAGCGTTATGCCTGCTGGCATGACCTAATGGGTAATAAGTCAAATAGAAAAGGGGAGAAAAGAATTCCAGAATGTAAGTGATTCCTACGCCTACAATGGCCTGGGACACAGGGTAGGAAAGACCACAGGCGCCATTCACCCGGAAAAAAGATACAATACACCATAGACCTGACAAGGAGCTACCACAACCTCCTACAGAAGGAAGAGGATGGAAACACCCAGAGCTACCTGTGGGACGCGAACGTGGCAGGCATGACAGAGGACGGACAGGAGAGATACTACCTCCAGGACGAGATGGGCAGTCCTTCGGCTATACCGGATACCAGATGGAAAAAGCGGGAGGACTGTACTTTGCCCAGGCAAGGGTATGATGCCGGAGTAGGAAGGCTTGTCAGCGAGGACAGGATAAAAGGAATGCATATATTTCTGGGAATGAGAACCTGAATGTGGTAAGAAAAAACGAGTTTACAAGAGAAAAATAACGGTTATTTTGGGAGGATCATAGGTGTTAAAAAAGAAAAATATAAAAGCAATAATATTCGGATTTTTAATTTTTGCAATGGCGATTGCTGGGTATCATTGCTATTGCCACTATATGACCAGGCAATTTTATAAAAGCGTTGACGAGGGCAATACAGAGAAAATAATTGCTTGTGTAAGAAAAATGCCAAATGTTAATATGTTGGATGTTTGTACTCCACTGTACTATATAAGAAGGATTCTTTTTCAAGGTGCAGCAGATAAAGGGTATCCTATATATTATGCCGTATGGAAACAGACAGATATAAGTGTAATGGAAGCACTATTGGAGAGAGGGGCAGACCTTAATAAGAAAGATTATGACTTACCCCTTAAATGCTTGCTTCGTTATGAGCAGGAAGACATGTATGAAAAAGTTAAGTTATTTGTAAAATATGGTGTAGACATTCACACGGAATTTGTTAGGATACCAGCATATTGGGAGCAGTTATCAGAAAATGAAAAAGAAGAAAGAATGAATACGGTAATTTTTTTGTGGGAATGTGGAATAGACGAGTGGGAATATGTAGGTACTAAGTTTGAAAAGACTATATTGCATGATGCAGCAGAGTTTATAGAAACAGACTATCTTGAAACTTTATATAAAAATGAAAAACGTCCTATGTATAGTTTGTTAAATGAAAAAGATGTTAATGGAGAGACACCGCTTTTTTATGCGGTTCGTATGAAAAAGCCAGGTAACTGTGAATTCCTAATAAGTGAGGGAGCAGACGTCAATATTAGAAATAATGAAGGAAAAACTGCTTATGATATTGCCGTAGAATTAGGCTGTGAAGAATGTATAGAAATTTTAGAATCTAGAACTAAATAAACGATCGTGTTCCAAATACAAATGGAGTATATATTCCGATAACCAATGACGAAGGAATTTCCATGCATAAGGCGGCATTGATAATTCGATGTGTACCTGGAAGATATAATTTATGGAATCATAATTGCGGGCAGGGGGAAAAGATTTTGCAAAAACAAGATTTGCGTGGTGGAATATTCGTCCGAATTCCGTTTATGATAATATTGCAGAAGAAATTGAAAGAGCTGACAAATGGAACTGCCCTACAAACAAGATAATTATTTATATCATGGAAGTCCGTTCAAATTGGAAACATTATGCCCAAGGCAGGCTCATGACATCCAATACGAGTCAGGCTGCCAGGAAGCTGTATATGCGACGGATAATATAGACATGGCCATCTGTTTTGCTCTGGGAGTAGAAGGCGATGAAAATTCTGAACGAACGATGATGCCTGAACATGGCATGAAAATGGTTTTCAGAAAATGCCATCCCAGATATGGACAAAAAGGATATATTTATGTACTAAATAAAAAGGAATTTGTTCATGCAATGGGAAGTCAGTGGGTTTCCTATAATGAGCAAACTCCAGTTGACATCATAGAAATAGATGTCGACGATTATGCTGATGAGTACAGTATTGTTCTTGAATAGAAATAATCATAAAAGCAGCACTAAAGTTACTGTTAAAATTTTCCAGGGAAGAATAGTTTGCGCTTGGCGGGAATCCCTTTCTTTTTTGTTTAGTAGGATTATTTGTTTTACATCAAAAAGGAATGAGATTCCTTTTTTTTGCAGTTAATAAAAGTTGTTATAACTAAATTTTGAAATTCTCAAAAATCCCCCTGCGTAACGTATTGCTTGTGACGCTGCGTAATGAGGTAAAATAAAAGCGAAAGGGGGTGAAAGCTATGTCAAAATACACGACTGGAGAGATGGCTAAGCTCTGTGGTGTGACGGTCAGAACAGTACAGTACTATGATACCCGAGGTATCCTTGTTCCGACGGAATTGTCAGAAGGCGGTAGGCGTCTGTATTCCGAAAATGATCTGAAGAAAATGAAGGTCATCTGTTTCTTAAGAGAACTGGGTCTTCCGATAGACTCTATTTCTCAGATTCTTTCCGAAGACAATTCAGACAGTGTGATTTCGTTGGTGTTAAAGCAACAAGAGCAGGACCTGAAAGAGGAAATCGGAGAGCGGCAGGAAAAACTGGACAAGCTGGAGACGCTGAAACATGAGCTGAAAAATGTTACTACCATCTCGGTCGAATCCATAGGCGACATAGCATATATATTGTCAAATAGGAAAAGGCTAAAAAAAATTCACAGGAATCTGCTGATAGTTGGTATTCCTATCAGTATTTTCCAATGGCTGTCAATTGTGTTGTGGATCACAAAAGGATTCTGGTGGCTGTTTGTGATATGGATACTTGCTGGAGTACCATGTGCATTTCTGCTTTCGAGGTATTATTTTAGCCATGTTGCTTACATCTGCCCGCAGTGTCACACGGTTTTCAAACCGCTGTTTAGAGAGGCCCTCTGGGCTAAGCATACGCCTGCAGTCCGCAAATTGACATGCAATTGCTGCGGACATCACGGGTTCTGCGTCGAGGTGGCACGAGAGGAGACGGATCATGAATGAGATAACATATGATAAAATACGGACAAGGAAATATCTGATATGGACCTTTTCCATTGCATGGGTGATACAGGCAGGTGTGGCACTGTTATACCGCAATGGACTTGCCGCCATCGGCCAGCTGCTGATGGCGTTGATGATGTTTGCACCGCTATTGGGAGTGCTGCTTTCCGGGCGCAGTCTCTCAGGAATGGGATGGAAACCACATATCAGGGGAAAGGTGAAAACGCTTCTCATGGCATGGTTTCTTCCTGCACTCCTGACTGCAATTGGCGCCGCCATTTATTTTGCTGTTTTCCCGGGGCATTTTGATGTGAGCGGAGAATATCTTGCGGCGAACGGCGGAGCGGAAGCACTGGCGCAGATGGAGGCACAGGGCGTATCATATTTTCAATATGTCCTGATTTCTGTTGTCGGCTGTCTGACATATGCTCCTCTTGTCAATTCTTTCCTTGCAGTCGGGGAGGAAGCCGGATGGAGGGGATTTCTATATCCACAGCTAAAGGCGAAATTCGGCAGGAGGAAGGGGTGGCTTATCGGCGGAGCAATCTGGGGAATCTGGCACTGGCCGGTTATCTGGCTGATAGGATATGAGTATGGAACGAATTATGTCGGTTTTCCAATCGCGGGAATGTTAATTTTCTGTATTTTCGCGACCGCAGCAGGGATTGTGTGTGACTGGCTGTATGAGAAAAGCGGGAGCATTTGGATTCCGTCTGTATTCCATGGAGCGGTCAATGCGGCGGGTACTGTTCCCATGGCGCTTTGTGTGGCAAATACAGGGTCTATGATATTGCTTGGCCCTGCACCGATCGGAATGCTTGCAGGGATTCCTCTCATTGCCGTTGCAGTCATATTGTTTTTGGTGTGATTGTACAGACAGCCTGTCTGTGCTATGATCCGGCCAGCATAAAGGACCCGCCGGAGTTTCAGAGAATTATGAAGAAAATAAAAACAGCACTTGACAAATCTCTCCCATAGGTGCATAATGCAGAATATGAAAGGCAAGGGTGTCTTTG
This sequence comes from uncultured Acetatifactor sp., assembly GCA_964383805.1. Taxonomy (GTDB): domain Bacteria; phylum Bacillota; class Clostridia; order Lachnospirales; family Lachnospiraceae; genus Acetatifactor. The sequence goes on along the minus strand of CAYLIM010000055.1, from coordinate 15,782 downwards.
AGTGATGTACTCAAGGACGCCTTTTCTTTTTTTGTGAAAAAAAGCATTTAATTTGAGGAATTGTGAAAAGAGGAGGAGTGTGTTATGGAAAAAGTATCGGAGTATTTTGGATGTCTGGTTTTTGACGACAGGGTGATGAAGGCAAACCTGTCCGCCAAGGTGTACCAGTCCCTGAAAAAAACCATTGACGAGGGCGCAAAGCTGGATATCGGCGTTGCCAATGCGGTTGCCGCAGCCATGAAGGATTGGGCGGTGGCTCACGGCGCTACCCACTACACTCATTGGTTCCAGCCCCTGACCGGTATCACGGCGGAGAAACACGACAGCTTTATCTCCCCGTCCCCCGACGGCGGCGTGATCATGGAGTTCTCCGGCAAGGAGCTGATCAAGGGTGAGCCGGACGCCTCCTCCTTCCCCTCCGGCGGTCTGCGGGCCACCTTTGAGGCCAGAGGCTACACCGCATGGGACCCTACCTCCTATGCATTTATAAAGGGCAAGACCCTGTGCATCCCCACCGCATTCTGTTCCTACGGCGGCGAGGCTCTGGACAAGAAAACGCCGTTGCTGCGCTCTATGGAGGCGCTGAACAAGCAGGCTCTGCGCATACTGCGGCTCTTTGGAAACGATTCGGTGAAATGTGTCCGCACCTCTGTGGGACCGGAGCAGGAGTATTTCCTGATCACCAAGGAGATGTATGACCAGCGCCCGGATCTGCGTTTTACCGGCAGAACCCTGTTCGGGGCAAAGCCTCCCAAGGGACAGGAGATGGAGGACCACTACTTCGGCGTGATCAAGCCCCGGGTTGCCGCTTATATGGAGGAGCTTAACGACGAGCTCTGGAAACTGGGAATCCTGGCAAAGACCGAGCACAACGAGGTGGCTCCCGCACAGCATGAGCTGGCTCCCATTTACACTACCACCAATATCGCCACCGATCACAACCAGCTGACCATGGAGATCATGCAGAAAGTGGCGGCAAAGCATGGACTGGTATGTCTGCTCCACGAGAAACCCTTTGCCGGCGTCAACGGCAGCGGCAAGCACAACAACTGGTCCCTGGCAACGGACACAGGTGTGAATCTGTTGTCTCCCGGGGAGACGCCCTATGAGAATGCGCAGTTCCTGCTCTTTCTGTGCGCCGTGATCAAGGCGGTGGACGACTATCAGGATCTGCTCCGTCTCTCTGTGGCGACTGCGGGCAACGACCACAGACTGGGAGCCAACGAGGCGCCTCCCGCCGTGGTGTCCATTTTCCTGGGGGATGAGCTGAACGCTGTGCTGGAGGCCATCGAGTCAGGCCAGCCCTACAGCGGCGTGGAGAAGACGCAGATGAAACTGGGCGTGAACGTGCTGCCCAAGTTCAACCGCGACACCACGGACCGAAACAGGACTTCACCTTTTGCCTTCACCGGCAACAAGTTTGAGTTCCGTATGCTGGGCTCCTCCAACAGCATCGCCTGCGCTAACATGATGTTGAACACGGCGGTTGCCGAGAGTCTGAAAATCTATGCCGACCGGCTGGAGGGCGTGGAGGATTTCGAGACGGCGCTGCATGAGATGATCCGCAAGACCATCAAGGATCACAAAAATATCATTTTCAACGGAAACGGCTATGACGACGCCTGGATCAAGGAGGCGACGGAGAAGAGGGGACTGCTGAACTACCGCACCACCCCCGACTGCATGCCCCATCTGCTGGACGAGAAGAATGTGAAGATGCTCACCTCCCACAAAGTATTCTCCGAGGTGGAGCTGAAGTCCAGATGTGAGATCATGCTGGAGAACTATTGCAAGTCCGTCCTCATCGAGGCCGGCACCATGGTTGACATGGCCAGAACCCAGATCATACCGGCCATCGAAAGCTACACCCTGAAAGTGGCCCAGACGGCCGCCGCCAAGAAAGCGCTGGACGCCGGTATCGCCTGCGGCTATGAGACGGAACTGGTGAAAAAGCTGTCCGTTTTGACCGACAAGATCTCGGTGAAGGTGGAAGAACTGGAGGACGCTATTGTGTCTCTTCACAAGGCGGAGAATATCACGGCACAGAGCTATGTGGTCCGCGACAGCATCCTGCCTAAAATGAATGAGCTGCGGATTCCCTGTGACGAGGCGGAGACGCTCACTGCCAAGAGCTATTGGCCGTTCCCTACATACGGAGATCTGCTTTTTGGAGTAAGATAACGAAAGCAGCGGCGCTGCTGCCAATCGGTATGAAACTTTGTTTCATATACGTATTTATGCAGTATCACAAGCAAAGCTTGTGATATGCATGTAGAGGAAAGTCTGAATAACGGAGGTACAAAATGTGTTCAATTATGGGCTATTGCGGCAGTAGTGCCGCTCTGGATAAATTCCGGGAGGGGTTCGACAGAACCCTTTCCAGAGGACCGGACGACAGCCGGATCGTGGATACCGGGAAAGGGCTGCTGGGTTTTCACCGGCTTGCCATCATGGGGCTTACCCCTGCGGGAATGCAGCCCTTTTCTCTGGGCAAAAGCTATCTGGTGTGCAACGGCGAGATATATGGCTTTGAGAAAATGAGAGAGGCGCTTTTGGATAAGTATTCCTTTCAGAGCGACTCGGATTGTGAGATACTGCTGCCGCTGTACCGGGAGCACGGCGTGGAGATGTTCCGTATGCTGGATGCGGAGTTTGCCTGTATCCTCTATGACGGGGACACGCAGGAGTACATAGCCGCCCGGGACCCCATAGGCATACGTCCTCTGTACTACGGGTATGACGGGGAGGGCACGATTCTGTTTGCCAGCGAGGCCAAGAACCTGGTGGGACTGTGCGGGGAGATACGCCCCTTTCCCCCGGGACATTATTACAAGGGCGGAGAATTTATCTGCTATCGGGATATGACCAGAGTGGAAACCGTCTGTGAGGACGACCTGGAGACAGTGTGCAAAAACATACATGACAAGCTGGTGGCAGGCATTGAAAAGCGCCTGGTGGCCGACGCCAAAGTGGGATTTCTTTTGTCGGGAGGGCTGGATTCCTCGCTGGTCTGCGCGGTGGCGGCGAGAAAGAGCAGCGCGCCTATCCGCACCTTTGCCATCGGCATGAGCGAGGACGCTATCGATCTGAAATATGCAAGACAGGTGGCTGACTATATCGGCAGTGAGCACACGGAGGTGATTATCACTAAGGAGGATGTGCTGGCAAGTCTGGAGGAGGTCATTTATCTGTTGGGCACCTATGACATTACCACGATACGGGCCAGCATCGGCATGTATCTGGTCTGCAAGGCTATCCATGAAAAGACGGATATACGGGTTCTGCTGACGGGAGAGATATCCGATGAGCTGTTCGGATATAAATATACGGATTTTGCCCCCTCTGCGGAGGCGTTTCAGCAGGAGGCCCAGAAGAGAATCGGGGAGCTGCACATGTATGATGTGCTCCGGGCTGACCGCTGTATCTCCGTGAATTCCCTGGAGGCCCGTGTGCCCTTCGGAGACCTGGATTTTGTGGAGTATGTGATGGCTGTGGCTCCTGAGAAAAAGCTGAACACCTATGGCAAGGGAAAATATCTGCTGCGCCATGCCTTTGAAAAGGGAGGATACCTGCCCGATGAGATTCTATGGCGGGAGAAGGCGGCATTCTCCGATGCGGTGGGACACTCCATGGTGGATCACTTGAAGGAGTACGCGCAGGGATTTTACACAGCGCAGGAGTACGAGGAGAAACGCCTGGCCTATGACCACGCCCGTCCCTTCACCAAGGAGTCCCTGCTGTACCGGGAGATTTTTGAAAAGTATTATCCGGGGCAGAGCGGGATGGTGGTGGACTTCTGGATGCCGAACAAGTCATGGGAGGGCTGTGACGTGAACGACCCTTCCGCCCGTGTGCTGTCCAACTATGGCGCAAGTGGAGAATAGAGAGGGAAGTATGACAAAATATATCTTTATCACCGGCGGAGTGGTCTCAGGGCTGGGCAAGGGAATAACGGCGGCGTCCCTGGGGAGGCTCCTCAAGGCCAGGGGACTTAAGGTGGCGGCGCAGAAGCTGGACCCCTATATCAATGTGGACCCCGGCACCATGAGTCCCTATCAGCACGGCGAGGTGTATGTGACCGAGGACGGGACGGAGACGGATTTGGACCTGGGTCACTATGAGCGTTTCATTGACGAAGACCTGAACCAGTACTCCAACCTTACCACCGGTAAGGTTTACTGGAATGTGCTGAACAAGGAGCGCAGGGGCGAATACCTCGGTTCCACGGTGCAGGTGATTCCCCACATCACCAACGAGATCAAGGAATTTGTCTACAGCGTGGGGAAAAAGACGGATGCGGACGTGGTCATCACTGAGATCGGCGGCACCATAGGCGATATTGAGTCACAGCCCTTTCTGGAGGCGGTGCGCCAGATCTCGCTGGAGGTGGGCAGGGAGAACAGCCTGTTTATCCATGTGACGCTGGTGCCGTTCCTGCGCGGCTCCGACGAACACAAATCCAAGCCCACCCAGCATTCCGTAAAGGAGCTGCAGGGAATGGGAATCAATCCCAATCTGATCGTGCTGCGCTGTGACGAGCCGCTGGAGGAGGGAATTTTCAAAAAGATCTCTCTGTTCTGTAACGTAAAACCGGACTGTGTGATTGAGAATATCACGCTTCCCAATCTCTACGAGGCGCCGCTGATGCTGGAGAAATCCCATTTTTCCGCCGTCGTGTGCCGGGAGCTGGGCATAGACGCCCCGGAGCCTGACCTGGGGGAGTGGACCCGGATGGTGGAACAGAGCCGCAAGCCGGACAAAAATGTACAGATCGGTCTGGTGGGCAAATATATGGGGCTGCATGACGCCTATCTGTCGGTGGCCGAGGCTTTGCGCCACGGCGGTTTCCACCATCGGGTTCATGTGGAAATTCACTGGATCGACTCCGAGGAGCTGACGGCGGACAATTATGAGGAAAGGCTTTCCTGCATGGACGGCATTCTGGTTCCCGGCGGGTTTGGCAGCCGGGGGATCGAGGGAATGATCCTGGCGGCGAAATACGCCAGAGAGCAGGGGATTCCCTACTTCGGTATCTGCCTGGGAATGCAGATCGCGGTGATGGAATTCGCCAGAAATGTGGCGGGTATCGGGGACGCCAACTCCGGAGAGTTTGACGAGCAGTGCGCTCACAAGGTCATTGATTTCATGCCCGGACAGAGCGGCGATATAGACAAGGGCGGCACTCTGCGGCTGGGGGCCTATCCCTGCATAGTCAAGCCCGGCACCGTCATGGAGCGCTGCTATGGGGGCGCTCAGATCAGCGAGCGGCACAGACACCGCTATGAATTTAACAACGATTACCGCCAGCTGCTGCAGGATAAAGGCCTGACTCTCAGCGGCACCTCCCCGGACGGCAGACTGGTGGAGACGGTGGAGCTGACGGACCGGCCCTTCTACGTGGGGGTGCAGTACCATCCCGAGTTCAAGAGCCGTCCCAACCGACCCCATCCACTTTTCAAGGGATTTATCGGGGCGGCTGCGGAGCGTGAAAGGAACTGAGCTATGAGTGTACATGAAGAGTGCGGCGTGTTCGGCGTTATCAGCCCCCGTACCACCGACGTGGCGGGCATGGCCTATTATGGGCTGTACGCCCTGCAGCACCGGGGACAGGAGAGCTGCGGTATTGTGATAAATGATGACGGCGTGTTTTCCTCCTATAAAGATTTGGGGCTGGTCAGCGAGGTGTTTTCCGCAGACGCCCTATCCCGGCTGCCTCAGGGGAATATGGCGGTGGGACACGTCCGCTACGGCACCACCGGCGGCACCAACCGCAATAACTGCCAGCCCATAGAGGTCAACCACCAAAAAGGAAAAATGGCACTGGCCCACAACGGCAATCTCAGCAATGCGGCGCAGCTCCGCAACGCGCTGGAGCTCTCCGGAGCCATTTTCCACACCACCAGCGACACGGAGACCATAGCCTATATCGTCACCCGGGAGCGCCTGAGAACCCCCTCCATAGAGGACGCCCTCAGCGCAGCCATGAACTCCCTGGAGGGAGCCTATTCCCTGGTGCTGATGTCCGCGCAGAAATTGATCTGTGCCAGAGACCCCTATGGTTTCCGGCCCCTCTGTTATGGCAAAACTCCGGAAGGCCTGTATGCGGTGGCCTCCGAAAGCTGCGCCCTGCAAGCCATCGGAGCCGAGTTCGTGCGGGATCTGGAGCCGGGGGAAATCCTGGTATTTGGTCCCGGCGGCGTCACATCCCGCAGGGAACACTGCGGCAGTCGGAGCAAAAAGCTCTGTATCTTTGAGTACATTTATTTTGCCAGGCCGGATTCGGTGATCGACGGGGTTTCGGTTCATGGCGCGAGAATTCAGGCCGGAAAAATCCTTGCCCGCCGGCATCCCGCGGAGGCGGACCTGGTGGTGGGAGTGCCGGACTCGGGACTGGACGCGGCGCTGGGATTTTCCATGGAATCCGGGATTCCCTACGGTATCGGACTGATCAAGAACAAGTATATCGGCAGAACCTTTATTTCTCCGGGACAAAGTGCCAGACTGGACCAGGTTCGGATCAAGCTGAGCGCCATTGAGGAGAGCGTCCGGGGAAAAAGGGTGGTGTTGGTGGACGACTCCATCGTGCGGGGCACCACCAGCGGCCGCATCGTGAGACTGCTGCGCGAGGCGGGAGCCAGCGAAATCCATATGCGGATATCCGCACCTCCTTTCCTGCACCCCTGTTACTACGGCACGGACATTGACTCCCGGGAGCATCTGATCGCCTGTCATCACAGCGTATCCGAGACGGCGGAGATTATCGGCGTGGACAGCCTGGGCTATCTGCCGGTGACGGAGCTGCAGGCGCTGATCGGAAACTGCGGCTATTGCAGCGCCTGCTTTGACGGGGAGTATCCCACACCTGTCCCCACGGACACCCGAAAGGACCGTTTCGAGCAGAAACTGTCGGAGAGAAGTAAGAGTAAAAAAACAGATAAATAGTAAGCGATAGGGCGGCCCTGACGGTGCTGCCCTTTTTGTTTTGCGTATTGCGAAGTCATTGACAGAATAAAGGCGGCAGGTATAAACTGGATATGTTGGATAAAAGACTGTCGGAACGCAGATTGAGGAGGTATGTATGATAACAGAATTAAGCGGAAAAGCGGTCAGATTGTATGAGGGGGAACTGCTGCGCAGGGAGAATGCGAACCGCCAATATCTGATGAAACTGGAGAACCGGTATCTGCTGAGAAACTACATGCTGGAAGCGGGGCGGTATTCCGGTAGGGGAATGGACCCCAACGCCATGGGCGGCTGGGAAGATCCCAGCTGTCAGATCAGGGGACATTTTCTGGGACATTGGCTGTCAGCGGCGGCATTGCGCTATCAGGAGCTGGAGGATCAGGAGCTGAAGGCCAAGGCAGAGGCGATATTGGAGGAACTATCCCTGTGCCAGGAGGATAACGGTGGGGAGTGGGTCGGTCCCATCCCTGAAAAATATCTGTACTGGATCGGCAAAGGGAAAAATATCTGGGCGCCCCAGTATAATTTGCACAAGCTGTTTATGGGGCTTGTGGACGTCTATCGGTATATGAAACTTGAAAAGGCGCTGCAGATAGCGGACAAGCTGGCGGACTGGTTCTGCCGGTGGAGCGCGGGCTATACCAGGGAGGAATTTGACAATATTCTGGATGTGGAGACCGGCGGGATGCTGGAGGTGTGGGCCGATCTGCTGGAGATCACCGGAGATGCGAAATACCGGGAGCTTTTGGGGCGGTACTATCGGGCCAGACTGTTTGAGCCCCTGCTGGAGGGGAAGGACGCGCTCACAAACATGCATGCCAATACTACCATACCGGAGATTTTGGGATGCGCCAGGGCATATGAGGTGACCGGCGAGGAAAAATGGATGAAGATCGTCGAAAGCTACTGGAAGTGCGCGGTCACTGACAGAGGATGTTTTGCCACCGGCGGGCAGACCCAGGGGGAGATATGGACCCCTATGAAGAAACTGAAAGCAAGGCTGGGGGACAAGAACCAGGAGCACTGTACAGTCTATAACATGATACGTCTGGCCGAGTTTCTGTTCCGCCATACGGGAGAGGCCAAATACATGCACTACATTGAATATAATGTGCAAAACGGCGTGATGGCCCAGACCTACTGGCAGGGAGCGCCCTGGAAAGGGAGCCCGTGGAACGGCCTTCTGACCTATTTTCTTCCCATGAAAGCGGGCAGCAAAAAGGATTGGGCGGGGGAGATGGACAGCTTTTTCTGCTGCCATGGAACCATGGTTCAGGCAAACGCTGCATGGAACCGCAGAATCTACTACCAGGAGGATAACACGCTGTATGTCACAATGTACGCGGACTCGGAAGTTTGCTTTGAGATGGGAGGGCAGCAGGCAAAATTAGTGCAGCGCCAGGATTATATGAACGGCAGCCTGATGAATTCTTCGGTGAACAGCGTGCAGCAGACGGTGAACGATATCACCAGCACCTATGCGAGCAAGCCGGATTTTCGTAAATATGTATTCACATTGCAGGTGAGCGGGGAGATGGAGGGCAGGATATGCCTGCGCATCCCCGACTGGGTGGTGCGGAAAGCGTCAGTGTACATAAACGGTGAACTGGCGGCACAGACGGACTGCACGGGAGAGTTTCTGGCAGTGGAGCGCACCTGGAAGGACGGGGATGAGATCCTTCTTCTGCTGCCGGTGGACCTGCGTTTCATACCCCTTCCGGACGATGACCGGATGGGAGCATTCTGCTACGGACCGGATGTATTGGCCGGTATTACGGAGCAGGAGAGGGTCCTGCAGCTGGAGGAAGAGGACCCCGTGCTGGAACTGTCGGCTGATACGGAGCGGGAATGGGGAACCTTCCGCACATTCTATCGGACGGAGAACCAGGACCCCGGCATCAATTTCAGAAAGCTCAATGAAATAGGATACGAGCCTTATCAGGTATATTTTAAGGTGAAAAAGCGGGACAGATTATAGTGATGCAGAGAAGGGCGGATGAATTATGGTATATTCGACTTTCCAACTAAAGGTTGGAAAGTCGCTTTTTATTCCAATTATTCCTCCATTGTGCGCATCTATGGCTCATGTTATGATGTGGATGTGGCCACAGATAATTGAAGAGACTTGTATATTTGAAAAGGAGAAGAATTATGGAAAATCAACAGAATAATGAAAAACAGCCCAATATGGCTCAGCAGGAGCTTTGCGGGGACGCGGCGGGAGAACTGCGCTGCGGGGAGCAGCTGGCCTTTCTGCGCAGGGAGAAACAGGTTACGCAGGAGCAGCTGGCCCAGGCCATGGGCGTGACCAATCAGGCCGTGTCCAAATGGGAGAGCGGACAGAGCTACCCGGACATCACTCTGCTGCCCAGGCTGGCGGCGTATTTTCAGGTGACGGTGGACGAACTGCTGGGAGTGGCAAAGCCCCAGAGTATGCAAAATATCTATCTGGGAATCAAGGAACTGTTCCGGGAGACGCCGGGAGAGGAGTGTTTTTCACTGGCTTTTAAGCTGGCGACACTGATGCATGAGGGAGCGGTGTCGAGGGGATATAAAGGGTATCTGCCCTGGGATGAGGGCAAACAGTATGGTTTGGACAAGGAGCCATATAAATGGGGCTGCTCCATCTGCTCCGAGCCGGAGGGAGCAACGGCGCACATCCGCAACGGCATATTTTTCTCCGACCAGAAATACTATGAGCCTATTGCCCGAGCGGATATGGCGGCCATATGCGAAACCCTTCAGACTCTGGGGGACCTGAATGTGCTGAAAACCCTGTATGCCCTGTATGAGCTGACGGTCGAAGATTTTGACAACAGCTATGCGTCCGTGGCGGAGATTGCCAGCCAGGCCCATCTGTCCGAGGACACGGTGAGTCAGTGTCTGCAGCTGCTGTGGACCCAGAAGAATCCGGAGGATGACAGCCGCTGCCGTCTGCATGGCTCCTACATGCATCTGCCCGCTCTGCTGCAGATGTTTTTGATGAGATAGATTGCATGAGTCAGGGGCGCTGCGCCGTGCTTAACAAATCTCCCAACCGGCGAATGCCCTCTTCAATGGTCTCGCAGTCGGCGTTGGTGTAGTTCAGGCGCATGGTATTGGCATTTTTAATGTCGATGTAGAAAGGATCGCCTGGCACAAAGGCAACCTTTTTCTCCAAAGCCTTCGGAAACAGGGACATGGCGCTTACGCCGTCTGGCAGCGTTACCCACAGAAACATACCGCCATGGGGCTTTGTGTATTGGACAGTGGGCGGAAAATATTTATCCATGGCCTCCATCATTGCCTGGGCCTGCCTCTGATACAGCGCCTTGATTTTTGCGATATGTACATCCAGATCATTATGCTCCAGATAATCCCAGATCAGGTACTGCGAAAAGATATTTGTGTGCAGGTCGCTTGCCTCTTTGGCGATGGAGATATACCTCAATAGCTCCGTATTTTCGGAAATGATAAACCCCGTGCGCATTCCCGGCGTAACCGTCTTGGAAAAGGTTCCCAGCAATATGCTGCCCGGCAGCTTACCGGCGCCGATATAAGGCAGTCTTTCGCCGTCAAACCGAAGTTCACCGTAGGGGTCGTCCTCAATCAGAACAATGTCGCGGCCCCTCAGTATTTCACAGATATGTTTCCGGTTCTCAGCAGAGTAAGTGAGTCCCGTTGGATTCTGGAAATCGGGAATTGTATAGATGAATTTAACCGGATTCTGCAGCGCCTTTTCAAGCTGCTCCAGATCCAGGCCGTCCTCCGTCAATGCAACGGGATAAAATACAGGCTGCTGCATGGAGAAAGCCTGTATTGCGGCGAGGTAAGTCGGTTTTTCAACAATGATGCCGTCTCCCACATCCAGCAGAACCTTTCCAATCAGGTCAAGAGCCTGCTGCGAACCGGTTGTAATAAGGACATTGTCAATGGTGAGGCTCATCCCGTATAGCCGATTGTATCTGTTCGCAATATATTGTCTAAGCTTTGGCAGCCCCGCAGTGATGGAGTATTGAAACACATTGCTTCCATATGTTTTTACAATGCGCTCCATGGACTTCAGGAGCTCCTCCTGCGGGAAGGAAATGGGATTCGGAAGTCCGCCCGCAAAGGAGATCACGTCGGGGTCGGAGGCCGCATTTAAGATGCCTCTTACAAAAGATGGCGGGGTTGCCTTTATTCCTTCAGATAATAAATGATTCATATACATCCTTCCTTTCTTATAAATAGTTTCGTGTATTCCCAGAATAGCATTGACAACAAATCCACACAATAGTATGATTGTATGGCAAACAATTTTGTATTTTGAAAGGAAACAATCACCATGCCGGTAAACTCATTTGATAATTACCCTATGAATTGGAGACCTGATTTAAGCGGGAAAACAGGCTCAAAATACAGGGCGCTGGCAAAAATGCTGGAGGAGGATATAAAAAGCGGCGCGTTGAAGGCGGGAACAAAATTGCCGCCCCAGCGTGAGCTCGCCGATTTTCTGGATGTAAATTTAAGCACAATATCCAAGGCATATAAACTGTGTATGCAGAAGGGGCTGTTGTCTGCCTCCGTAGGCAACGGCACTTATGTTTCTTCCGATGCCGCCGCCGAGTCGATTCTGCTGTGTGGAAAAGAGGACTCCCATTTGATTGAGATGGGTGCCATAGTGCCGTTTGTCACGAGCAACTTGAAAGTGAAACAATACATGGAGCGCTTGATGAAAAAACCGGACGCTTTGAATCTATTTTCCTATGGAGCGCCCGAGGGAACCAAAAGACAGCGGGAAGCAGGAGTAATATGGCTGCAAAAGTCGGGATTTTACACAGACAGCGCGCATATCCTTCTGGCGGCAGGAGGACAAAACGCAATCACGGCGGCGCTGGGGGCCTTTTTTGAAAACGACGACAAAATAGGGACAGAACCCATGACCTATCCGGGCGTAAAATCGGCGGCAAAGTTGTTTGGTATCCAACTGCTGCCAGTTCAGGGCCACAACCTGGAGATGACGGAGGAGGGAATCCGCTATGCCCTGCAAAACGAAAATATAAGGGGTCTTTATGTCATACCCGATTATCAGAATCCCACGGCGCACACGATGTCCCTTGAAACAAGAAAAATGATTGCGGGACTGGCGGCGGAGGAAAATCTGCTGGTCATAGAGGATGGAATCAATAACCTTCTGGAAGAAAATCCCATGCCGCCCATCGCGTCCTTTGCGCCAGAAAACGTGGTCTATATATCAAGCCTGTCAAAGACCGTTTCGCCGGGGCTTCGGACTGCGTTTATTCATGTGCCGGACCGATTACATGAAAAACTGGTGGCGGCGTTGTACTCCATGAATATTGCTATCTCTCCCCTGCTGGCAACTGTATCCGCCGCATTGATCGAGGACGGAGCCGCCGATGAAATTATGGAGGAACGTAAAAGAGGGATTGCGGAGCGAAATCTGGTCGTCAATGAAATGCTAAGTGGATATGTGATACCAAGCGGGCTTACCGCGCCGCTCAGATACATACAGCTGCCGGAGCATTTTACAGGAAAAAGCTTTGAAATCTGTGCCAGACAGGCAGGGGTAGAGGTTTGTGGGGCGGAGCGGTTTGCCGTGGGTAACAAGCCTGCCGAAAAAACAGTCCGCATTTCGGTGACGACTCCGCCGACGATAGAGATTCTGGCAGAGGGGGTAAAACGCCTGAGAGAGATATTGCGACAGTAGGCTCCGGAACGGAGATGAACCTGCCTTGTTATATTTAATAATGATCCGAACTGCATTATCTGATCCGGTGATGCGTTCGGATCTATTATTTATGCAATAAATATTTCACAAGGTGCGGATTATATTGTTTCTGCCGAAAAAATAAAAGTGGATACAACCATTCACCTGCAAACCGTACTTATAGTTAACGACGTAGCAAGTATCTAATTTCATTAACTATGTATAATGAAAGCGGCTTTTAATGTTTTACAGAAAAGAGGGATCAGATGGACGATAAGAGAATAATTGATTTGTACTGGGCGAGGGATGAGGCGGCGATCAGGGAGACGTCCCTGAAATATGGCAGGTTGTGCAGCTATATTGCGAAAAATATCCTTGCCAGCCAGGAGGACTGCGAGGAGTGCCTGAATGACACCTATCTCGCTGTGTGGAATGCGATTCCGGAGCAGCGTCCGAGCAGATTTTCCGCATTTGTCAGCAAGATTACGAGGAACCTGGCGCTAAAGAAATATGAGTACATCACCGCTGCCAAGCGCAATCCCAAGGCGGTTCTGTCCCTGGAGGAGCTGGGGGACTGCGTTTCGGGTATCGAGAGCGTGGAGTCGGAGCTGGAGAATAGGCGTATCGAGAGCGTCATTGAGGATTTTCTCTGGCAGCAGAGCGATGAAAAGCGGAATGTTTTTATCAAGCGGTACTGGTATTTTGACTCGGTTGAAAGCATCTGTAAAAATACCGGTTTCAGTCAAAGCAAGGTGAAATCCATGCTGTTTGAGATGCGCCGGAAACTGAGAGAACATTTGAAGAGTGAGGGAATAGATGTATGAATAAAGAGCAGTTATCGGAACGAATCGGAAATATTGACGACAGACTGGTACAGCAGGCGGAGCGTGTTCCCAATTACCGAAAGCGGCAATGGAGAAAGAGAATCAGGCAGTTGGCAGCGTGTGCGGCAGCTCTGGTATTGATGGCGGGCAGCTTTGCCATGGGCATGATGGTGCAGGCTGACAGAACTGTCACAAGAGATCCTGCAGGTATAGGTGTAATTGACTTGACAGATGAGCTGGGTATCCAGATGCTGCTGCCGGAGAGCTGGAAGGATGAATGGGACGGCGGTTTTGGCGTGGATGCGAGGCAGGACGGGTCTTACGGCATATACAACAAGGAGATTCGCAATGCATGTATGGCATCGGATGACAATGATTTTATCTGGGGAGGAATACTGTTCTCTGTGTCAAGGCTACCCGGGCAACTGACAGAGGAACAGATAAGGGCAAAAGGGGAGAAGGGTTGTGTCTATATTGCAGCCACAAGGGAAAGTACCTATCTGCTTTACTATGAACAGGATGTGCAGTATACGCCGGATACAGAGGAAAAGTATCTTCAGATGAAATCAGAAATCAGGGATATTCAATTTCTCGTCAGTGAGATTGTCCGTGATGCAATATCCACAAGAGGGATGGAGGAAAAATTCGAGGGCACTGTGGCTGGGATTGTGAAAGGTTTTTCAGAAGACAGTATTACAATAGATGAGGCTGAATATATCGAGGAGGGCAATACGGATCGACTTAAGGAATTGGGTGTGACAGAGGAGGATATGTGGGACGGTTTCTATCTTTACAATCCCAGTGAGGAACAGATTACCTATACCTACAGCGATGAAACGGTTTTTACCTTTATCGACTGGGGCGGTAATTTTACTGGCCTGCCTTATCCGTCTTTTTACACCACGGAGAGCCTGGAGGAATTCCATAAATATGTGGAAACGTATGCGGATGGTTGGTTGTTGCTGTTCTTTAAGATTGAGGATGGAACCATTCAATATGTTCTGGAAAGACCGATCATGTAGTATTTGCATAGACAAGTGTTTTAAAGGTGATTTAGAGGCAGACTTGTTATAGTGAAGAAAATACACAGATAAAGCACTTAAGGAGAAACGTTTATGGAGCTTGCGGATTTTTATGCGAACGAGGGGAAACAAGTCGCCATAGTGGCAGACGGTAAGACCTATGCCCGTCATGCCATCACAACACATTTTGTCCAGATCGGGGAAAGTTATATTCATCTCATCGAAAAATATGTAAAACCGATATACGAGCCGGGAGATATTCTCTTTTCCAGTGAGAAAGTCATTGCCCTGTGTCAGGGGAGGATCGTCACGGAGGAGGAGGTCAGGCCCGGCGTCTGGGCCAGAATCCTGTCCCGGTTCGTCCGCCGGACTCCGGCCGGGCCGGGTATGGGACTGCCTATGAAAATGCAGTTTGCCATCAATCACTGCGGTCTGTGGAAGGTTCTCTGGGCGGCTGTCTGTGCGGGGATAGATGCATTCCGTGGGATTCAGGGCACCTTTTATAATATGCTGGGCGGAGAGATACGGGGGCTGGACGGTTTCTACGGGGAGGACATCTCAGAGTATGCGCATATGGGCATCCGCATCCCCAGCGAGCCGGACGGGGTCTGTGACGAGGTCTGGCAGAAGACAGGTGTTGTGATGGCGATTGTGGACGCCAACGACCTGGGGATTGAACTCCTGGGCAGGAGCAAACAACTTCGGGACTGGCCCGTGTCTGCGCTCTTACAGCTGGTTTTAGACAATCCGGCAGGGCAGAGCCGACAGTTTACACCGTTCATTTTAGTCAGGGAGTCAAAATAGCAAATCAAAATTTCTTTACATACCCCCTATCTTTTCCCCCTAAGCCGACGTTATACTATATAGAAAGCGCTTTTCAAACAAACATAAACGAACTATAACGCAAGAGGGAGAAACAACGTGGATCGGGATTATCTGTTAGTGCAGAGGATGCGCATGGGTGATGAGAAAGCTCTGGAAACCTTTGTAACAAAATATTACCCATTGATACTGAAATATTGCCGTCTGCATATAGACGATCGGGGCTATGCCGAGGACATGGCCCAGGAGACTTTTGCCCGTTTTTTCCGAACTCTGAAACAATATCGGCACTACGGGAAGGCGGCCAATTACCTATATGTTATTGCGGCCAACGCATGCCGGGACTATTACAGGCAAAGCAGAGAACTTCCGGTGGAGCAGCTGCCGGAGGGTCCGGATGAGAGAATGGAAAGCCCCGAAACGCTGGCGGAGGTGCGGATGGCACTGAGCAGCCTTCCCGAC